>JAEURN010000008.1:0-300000 GCA_016789105.1 Armatimonadota bacterium | reverse complement strand
GGTTGGGACCGCCGCCGGTGAGAATGAAGATGTTTTCCATCGCCTTGAACCCCGCAATGAAGACGCCGAGGAAATTGATGAGCATCAGGGCGCGCAACCCGGGGAAGGTGATGAACCAGATCTTTTGGATCCATGTGGCCCCATCCAGATCGGCGGCTTCATAACGTTCGTCGGGGATCTGTTTGAGTGCGGCCAGGTAAAGGATCGACCCCGGGCCGGCTCCAGCCCAGATGCCCGGGATGACCACGGCAAACATCGCCAATTGCGGCGAACCGAGCCAATCCATGGCGAGGGGCACATGTTTGACATGCCACAGCGAATCCCAAAAAGCCAGCGGCAAATCCAGGGCGGAGTTGAGGACGCCGTGCTCGGATTTGTCGTAAATCTGCCGCCAGAGGAAGGAGACGACGATGGCGCTGGTCATGGCCGGGAGGTAGAAGATCGTCCGAAACAGAAGTTTGAACCGCGGGATTTCGTTGAGGGCAATGGCGAGGAGGATCGGGAGCAAAAAACCCACGGAAATGGTCAATCCCACATAGACGAAGCTGTTCCCCAATGACTGCCAAAAGATCGGCTGGGTGAAAACGTCGATGAAGTTGTCGAGCCCCACCCAGCGGGTCTCTTTCATGATCCTGTAGTCTTGGAAGGCGATGGTGAGCCCCTTGAGGAGGGGGTAGTAGGCCCAAACCAACAGGCTCAAAACCGCCGGGGCCAGGCAGAGAGCCACAAATCTCAGGGCGCGGCGGCGGTCGGTTCCCGCCGGCAGGCGGTCTTGGACTTCTTCCAAGTGCTGCGAGGCACTGCGGAACCCGCGGTACACCAATACCCCGCCGATCAAAGTCGCCGCGATGAGGATCCCCAGCGCCCAAGTCCGGCGGACTTTTTGGATCTCAGGCGGGGTGTAACCCAACAACACTTGGTCCATTTCGCCCTGCACTTGTTGCAAAATCTCCATGGCTGGGCGGTCTGGTTGGGTTCGAGCCAAATCCATCGCGGTGTCCAGGACGGTGTAGACCTGGCCGCAATTCCGGCCGTAAGGTTCGGGTTTGCCGTGTTTGAACAGCTCCCGGTTTGCGGCGACGTAGCTTGGGTCGACGGTGGCGGCATACCGTTCGTAACCGAATTTGTTGAGCAGGTCGGGGTTGACCAGGTTCGCCATCCCAAAATCGACGAACTTGTCCGTCGAAACCTTTGCGGCCCTCTGGCTCACAAAGTAATCGATGAACCGCCAGCAGGCGTCGAGCTTTTTGGGGTCTTTGACGTTGGCGTTGATGGCCCACATCCCGGCGTTAATCTCGTTCCAGCTCCCACCGGGGCCGGCGGGCATTTGCGCAATGCCGATGACGCTGGGCGGCAGGCTGGATACATTGAGAACGGTATCTTGGGAATAGGCAAACCACATGCTGGTCTTGCCCGCCGTGATATCTTGCGCATAACTAGTGCCGACGCTGGCGGCGGGGCCATAAGTTTTGCCGCCCGTGACCCATTTAGCGGTCGTCAGCTTCCGATAGAACTCGAGCGCGGTTACCCCGGCTGGGGTCGCAATGGTGGCGCGCCAAGCCCCGCTGGGGGTCGGCTCAACGATTTCGCCGCCCGCCTGCCACATGAAATTGACCCAAAAATACGCCTGCCCCTGGGGTCCTGAGCTAAACCCGAACCCGCTCCGGCCCGGTGCCGATTCCGTCAACTTTTGGGCATAGGCATAGAATTCATCCCATGTTTTGGGTGGCCGGTTGGGATCCAATCCGGCTTCGATGAAATGGTCTTTCCGGTAATAGAGGGCCTGGGCGACTTGGAAATACGGAAGGGCATAGATGTGCCCGTCGTAGCTTTTGATAATGTCGAGGATCGTCGGGTTGACGGGGTCCATGACTGACGGGTCTTTGGCAACCAAGTCGTCCAGCGGGCGGCAGAACCCTTGGTCAATGTAGTTGTAGTACTGGCGAAAGTTGACATAAAAAACGTCGGGGGCCGTGTCGCCCGCCATGGACATCAGGAAATTACTTTCGGCCTTTTCCCCGCTGAGTTCAAGACCTCCGGCATTGATCACCTGGACATCGGGGTTTTGCCGGTGAAATTCTTCAAAAACGGCCCGCCTGGCGAGGGATCTGGGGTCGGTGGCATTGGGCGATGGCAACCCTTGGCCCGAAGCCATCATGCGGATCGTGGTGACTTCCTTGGCTTGGGCAGGGGCAACCGCCGCAAACAAGGCGACGACGACGGCCAGCCACCACTTCATAGGGTTGGATTATACGCAGGGCGGCGGCACACAGGCACCGCATGGGCTGCACCCAACCCTCTAAGGGGTGCGGCCCACGCGGCTTGAATGCCTGATGTCTGGGTTAGCGCGCGCGGCGCCGGGCGGTGAACGCCGCAACCCCAAGGGCCAGCAGGGTCATGGAAGCCGGCTCTGGCACCACGTCGGCCGATGAGGTCATCGAAGCCGTGTAGGTGTGCACGTTGCCGTTGTAGACGGGGTTGGCGAAGGAATAGGCGATGACCTCGTTGGTCAGGTTGCCGTTCAAAGCACCAAGGCCGGAACCGCTGAACGTCACATTGTTCCCGGTCAGGTCGGCCGCTTGGGCCGTCGCGGGTTCAACAAGGGTGGCAGAGTCGAAATTGACTTGAAAGACCGGATTGTTGATGTCGGTGTCCCAGTACCGGATTTCTCCCGCGCCGAGCGTGAGGATCGTCAACGGGCCGACCACTTGGACATTGGTGATGGCCATATTGGCGACCGACATCGTCAGGTTGTTGTAATTGCCTGCCAAGACCGGGATGCTCAGGTTCAGGCCCGGCAACGCCCAACCGCCCATCACGGTGTTGGTGTTGTAGTCGATTGTGAACACCTGAGGCGCTCCGACAGAAGGATCGTCGTGGGTGGCAATGGTGACCGCTTGGGCCGCCGAGACACCGCATAAGGCGACAACGAGGGTTGTGATTTTGAGTGTATTCATTTTTGCTCCTCTCGAATCACGGGCCACCCAAAGAGGGCAGATCCCGTTGCCTCAACAGTATCAGGTCCGGCCAACGGAATGGGAGGAAAACAGGCACCCTAACGATCAGTTAACAAAATAACCGGCAAGATTGCTGGGAATCTTGCCGGTCGGATGGGATGTTTGGGCTCTTGGAGCTTACTTGCGCTTGCGCTTGGCCAGGGCCGCCAAGGCAAGACCGGCAACGGCCATGGTCGCCGGTTCGGGCACCACGTCGGCCGACGAGGTGAACGAGGCGGTGTAGGTGTTACCGTTGGGCGTTTGCACCGGGTTGGCAAAACTGAACGCGAACTGGGCGTTTTGGAATTGCAGCCCGTTGACCGCCGAACCGCTGAAGGTGACGTTATTGCCTTCGATGTAGCTGCCGCCAAGCCCAAACGGTTGGAAAATGGTGGCGGAGTTGAAGTCGATTTGGAACAACGGATTGGCGACGTTGGTGGTATAGAACACGACGCTGCCGGCACCCAGGGTGTTGCCGGTTTTGGTCACCGAGTTCATTTGCATCTTGACGTTATTGAACGATTGAGAAACCACCGGCACGTCGAGAGTCAGGCCGTTGCCGGTCCAGGAGCCAGTGACGCTACCGTTGGCGCCCGGCGTCACAAAGAACAAGGGGGTGGACCCGTTGAGGGCCGGATCTTGATGGGTGGCGATCGTGACGGCATTGGCCGCGGCGAAAGCACCGAAAGCCAGACCGATGATGAGAGCTTGTTTGAGCATTTTTTAGCACCTTCCTCCGCAAAGCGGAAACCGAATCAATGCGCTGTTTCCAGCAACATGGACACGATATCAGGAAAGGCGCAAGATATGCGCCATGCCGTGCCAAATTTGGGAAGAACGGCCTGAATTCCAGTAATATTGACGATGTCGATTTCATGTCTTGCCTTTTGTCTGCTAACTATGTATACTGATGTTTACCAAAAGGAGAATTGAACGTGCCCCCAGAAAAAAACTCCCAATCCGACAAAGACCGCAACCTCGAATTAGCCCTGCAACAGATTGAAAAATCGTTCGGCAAGGGTTCAGTGATGAAGCTTGGCAGCCAGACAGCCGAGAAGATCGCCGCCATTCCCACCGGCTCCCTGGCCCTTGATTACGCTTTGGGGATCGGCGGGGTGCCGCGTTCTCGGATCACCGAAATCTATGGCGCTGAATCGAGCGGGAAGACAACCGTTGCTTTGCAGATCATCGCCGAAGCGCAAAAGCTTGGCGGCATGGCCCTGTTCGTGGACGCCGAACATGCGTTGGACGTGGAATACGCCAAGGTTTTGGGGGTCGACACAGACCGTCTTTATGTTTCGCAACCAACGACTGGTGAAGAAGCCTTGGAGATCATGGAATCGATGATCCGCAGCGGCGCCATGGATGTGGTCGTCCTGGACTCGGTGGCCGCGCTGGTGCCCAAAGCAGAGATCGAGGGCGACATGGGCGATGCCCATGTCGGGATCCAGGCGCGGATGATGTCTCAGGCTCTCCGGAAGCTGGGTGGGGTTGTGAACAAGACCAAAACCTCGGTGATCTTCATCAACCAAATCCGTGAGAAGATCGGGGTGATGTTCGGCAACCCGGAAACAACCCCCGGGGGCCGAGCCCTCAAGTTCTGGGCGAGCTGCCGGCTTGAGGTGCGACGCGGCGAGTTTTTGAAATCGGGGACCGAGGCCTATGGGGCCCGAACCAAGGTCAAAGTCGTCAAGAACAAGGTCTCCCCGCCATTCCGCCAGGCGGAGTTCGACATCATTTTCGGTCACGGGATTTCCACAGCGGGCGACGTTCTGGATCTTGCCGTCATGCATGAGGTCGTGAGCCGGGCCGGAACTTATTACAATTACGGCGAAACGCGGTTGGGCCAAGGCCGGGAAAACGCTCGGGCGTTCTTGGACGAAAACCCGCAGCTCCTGACCGAGCTCGACCAGAAAGTCCGAACGATCCTTGGCTTGCCGACAACTCCGCTCGACCCGCCCGAGCTCGGCGCGCTTGTCAGCCTTGAGGATTGACCTTGGCCGAGCAGTCGGCCCTGCAGGCGGCCCTCTCATGGTTGGAGAGGGCCCACCGGTCGGAACCAGAACTCCGCAACTATCTTGAACGTAAGGGGTTTGGGGCTGCCGAAACTGCCGAGGCCCTTGAAAAGTGCCGGGGCTATGGTTATCTGGATGACGAGGCACTGGCTAACCGCGTCCAATCCGCCATGAAGAGGGGGCTTGCCGGGGACCTTAAAATTTTGGACCGGCTTGAAAAACGCGGGCTCGATGCCGAGGTCGAATCCAGCGATGCCGTCCAGAGAGCCCTTTTGGCGCTGGGCCGCCGCTTCAACGGGCAGGAATCGAGTGCAGACCCGAAAGTCTGGGCAAGGGCTGCCCGCCATCTCGCCGGAAAGGGGTATCGGGAAGAAGAAATTTGCCGGGCGCTAGAGATGTACTTTCCCGGCTGCGAGTTTTGAGCCGGTACCATCTGCCTTGTGGAGAGGTACCGGATTTTGTTCTTGGGCGACGTCGTTGGCCGGCCCGGCCGCGATGCAGTGCTTGCTGAACTTCCGTCCTTGCGGGCAGAATTCGACCCCTTGTTCATCGTGGTTAATGGCGAGAATGCCGCCGCCGGAATGGGGATCACCCCTAAAATCGCCGCCGAGCTGTTTTCTGCCGGAGTGGATGTGGTCACATTGGGAAACCACGCCTTCAACAAACGGGAGATCTACCCCTATCTTGATTCCGGCGCCGCAATCATCCGTCCGGTCAATTTGCCGGAATCGGCACCCGGCCGGGGCATCTGCCATGTTCAAAAAAAGGGGATCGAACTCGCGGTCATGAACATCCATGGCCGAGTCTTCATGGATTCATTTGACGACCCGTTTGCGGCGTTCGACCGGTTGGACGCCCAAGTCCAGACCCGTCACCGTTTTGTCGATTTCCACGCGGAGGCGACCAGCGAGAAAGTGGCGTTTGGGTTCCATTGCGATGGCCGAGCCACCGCGGTGGTCGGCACGCACACCCACATCCAAACCGCCGACGAAAAGGTGCTACCCGGCGGTACCGCCTACATCACGGATGTCGGCATGTGCGGACCCTATCCAAGCGTGATCGGCATGGATCGGCGGATAATCTTGCAAAAGTTCCGCACTTCCATGCCCGCCCGCTTTGAAGTCGCGGACGAACCTGGTGTAATCTGTGGGGTGGTGATAGACGTCCAAGTCTCCACCGGAGCGGCGTTGCGCATCGAGCGAATCCAACGCTAACCTTGCAAGGGAACGGAAAATGAAGCTGATGACAAAGATGATGGGGCTGGCCTGCTTGGTCGCGTTTGGGGCTTTGGCCCAAGCCCAGACGGTTTACGACCCCACGCGCACCGCCGCCGACCAAGGGTTGAAACTTGTTGGTTGGGGGAGCGGTTCCGTGGCCGAAGACGATTCGGTGGCCTATGATGGCGGCACTTCGATCCGCATCTCGAGCCGCAACTTCTTCCAAGGTGGCAAAATCATGCTCCTCAAACCGTTCGATATGAGCGGACTTTTTGAAAATAAAGACAACTTGTTGCGGTTTATGCTCAACATACCCAACCAAGGCTCGCCCACCACGGGCGGATCTAACCGCGGTGGCCGGGGTGGTGGCGGCCTTGCCGGGGCCGGGACTGCCGGCGGCGGCGGGGGTGGTGCTGGTGTCGAAGGAGGCATCGGCGGCGCACCGGGAGGGGCAGGTGGCCCGCAAGCCACCGACCAGTCTAAACCGGTGAGCAAAATCCGCGTCGTCTTTACAACAACCGACGGCAAGCACGGTGAAGTTTATTTGGATGTCTCGACCAGCTTGAAGGACGAACGCGGTTGGTTCTCGGTCGGTGTTCCTTTGCAAGCGATCAACGGATTGGCCAACACGAACAAGGTTCTTGCCAGCATCTCGGTCAGCCTTGATTCGGTTGCAACCGTCTATCTCGGCCAAGCGTCGATTTTTCGGGATTCGACCCCTGTTTTCGCCGACCCTAACGTGCGAGAGTTGAATTTGGGTTATGGTGATGAGTTCACCTTCACTGCCTCTGGTTCGGCCGGGGCAACCCCGGTGAAGTTCCTTTGGGATTTCGACAGCTCGGACGGGATTTCGGTGGATGCCGAGGGCCCCTCGGTCAAGCGCCGGTTCCGGACGGCGGGCACGTTCACCGTGACTTTGACGGCCGTCGACATTTACGGCCTAAAGCAACCCTACAAAACAACGATCCAAGTGACGGTCAACCCGTAGCCGTATAAGGAAAGGATCATGTCATCGGCCGGCGGCCCGCACCTGAGCGCAGATTCGGTGTCGGCCGCCGTTTCCTTTCAAAACCTCTCCAGCCGGGTTCGGACGGCCGTCCTCTTGGCAGCAGGGAGCCTCGCTGCCATCCTGGCAACCCCAGAGTGGCCCATTTACCTGCTTGCGGGGGCCGTGAGTTTATTTGCCGCTTTGGAGATCGACGAAATCCTCGGCGGGCGCAACCGAGTGCTGGCACTTTTGGCCATGGGCGGTTCCCTTGCCGTGGTGTGGCTCCTTAGTTTGTTCATGGCCGCACCTTTTGCGGCATTGGCCGTAGTTTTGGCCGGCACCGTCGGCCTGGCGCTCCGTATCCGGCGGGGCAAGCCCAGCGCTCTGGATGGGCTCTCTTTTGGCTGGATTGCTGGCCCGGTGGCTTGCGCCATTTGGCTCCATAACGCCTCTGCCGATTCTTCCCGCCTGTTTTCCCCCAACCTGCTGGCCGTTGTGGCCCTTCCGCTGTGGCTTGGCGACACGGCCGCCTACTTCTTTGGCAAAAAGTACGGAAAGCGCCTTCTCGCCCCCGGGATATCGCCCAAGAAAACGGTTGTGGGTTCGATGGCGAATTTGGTGGTTTCCGTCTTGGCATCCCTTGCCGTCGGGGCCGCACTCAACCAGCACTTGGTGGAACCGGTTGCCACCCCCATTTTGTTGGCCGTCGGGCTCACGGGGGGCATCTTGGGCCAGATCGGCGATTTGCTAGAAAGCGCCCTCAAGCGGAGCGCGGGGGTCAAGGATAGCGGGAATCTGCTCCCCGGGCATGGCGGAATCTTAGATCGGATCGATTCCTTTCTGTTTGCCTCCGTCCCCGTGTGCCTGATTCTGTGGCTTCTCGCCCGCGGGAGTTTCACGTGAAACACACCTGGCGTCTGAATTGCGGGTCCACCTAACGGTTGGACCCGTTTCACGTGAAACACCGGTGGTAACCTAACCGGGTCTACACGACAGGTAGGTGCACAACATGGAGCAGAAATCAGGTTACGACGCCAAGGGCGTCGAATCCAAATGGTACTCGCGCTGGGAAGAATCCGGCGCTTTTTCGCCGAAATCCGGCAGTGATCCCTATGTGATCACAATTCCCCCGCCCAACATTACAGGGTCTTTGCACATGGGGCACGCCCTGTGTTACAGCATCCAAGACCTGTTGGGAAGGTACCACCGCATGCGGGGCCGGCCCGTTTTGATCTTGCCTGGCCAAGATCATGCCGGGATTGCAACCCAAAGTGTGGTGATCAAGCAGCTCAAAAAGGCTGGGGTCAACCCGTTCAGCCTTTCTCGCGATGAGTTTGTCGAAAAAGTTTGGGAGTGGCGGAATGAGTCGGGTAATGCCATCCTTAACCAGTCCCGGTCGCTTGGTTGCGCTTTTGATTGGTCGCGCACCCGGTTCACGCTCGACCCGCAATACGCCGAAGCCGTGCTTAAGGTGTTTATCGACTGGTTTGATGCGGGCCTTATATACAAAGGGCTACGGGTGGTCAACTGGGATATTGCCCTCAAAACCAGTGTCAGCGATATCGAAACCGAGCGCAAGGATGTGGCCGGCAAGCTTTACCATATCCGTTATCCGTTTGCCGATGGTTCGGGCGACGTCGTGATTGCCACAACTCGGCCCGAAACGATGCTTGCCGATGTTGCCGTGGCCGTGCACCCCAAAGACGCGCGATACACGGGCCTGGTCGGCCGGATGCTGAGGCTGCCGCTCGTCGATCGGGAAATCCCCTTGATCGCCGATGAATACCCCGACCCCGAATTCGGCACCGGGGCCGTCAAGATCACGCCGGCCCACGACCCCAACGACTACGAAGTGGGCCAGCGCCACAACCTGGGCATCCCTTGCATGATGGATGAGTCGGGCAAAGTAACCGAAATCGGGGGGCCCTACGCCGGTTTAGACCGACTTGAGGCGAGAAAGGAGGTTGTCGCTGACCTGGAAGAGCAGGGATTCCTGGTCAAGGTGGAAGACCATTCGATCCCGATCCTGGTTAGCGAGCGGAGTGGGGAGATCATCGAGCCTTTGGCCAGCGAACAGTGGTTCGTCTCGCAAAAGCCGCTTGCTGAGCGTGCCATCCACGTGGTGGAATCGGGTGAGGTGACGTTCCACCCGCCCCGATACAAAGATGTCTATCTGGATTGGATGAACAACATCCGGGACTGGTGCATTTCCCGCCAACTGATGTGGGGCCACCGCATCCCCATCTATTACACTGAGTCGGGCCGGGCCGTGGCCGCTTTGAGTTGGGAGGAGGCAGAGGCCAAAGCCGGTGAACCCATCGCGAGCCAAGAGAAGGATGTCCTCGACACCTGGTTCAGTTCTGGATTGTGGCCCTTTGCCACAATGGGGTGGCCAGAACAAACAGAAGACCTGGAAAGGTACTTCCCCACCGACGTGCTGGTGACGGCGAGGGACATCATCTTCCTCTGGGTGAGCCGGATGGTGATGATGTCGCTCTATTTCACCGGAAAAATCCCGTTCAAAGACGTTTATATCTATGCCACTGTTCTGACGGAAAAGGGCGAGCGGATGAGCAAAAGCCTGGGAACGGGCGTCGACCCCATGGGAGTTGTGGAATCCAAAGGGGCGGATGCCTTGCGGTTCACGCTGCTAAGCCAAAGTGGATACAACCAAGATATCCGGTATAGCGAACGCAAAACCGACGATGCCCGGAACTTTTGCAACAAGATTTGGAACGCTTCCCGGTTCATCTTAATGAATCTGGAGGGGTATGAGGACTCCCAACCAGCCAAATTGGATACGTTGGACAGGTGGTTGTTAAGCCGGCTGGCGCAGTGCGAAGAGACGGTTCGGACATCCTATGAGTCTTATGACATCCAGGCCGGAATGGCTGCTTTATATAAGTTTTTCTGGAGTGAGTTGTGCGATTGGTATATTGAACAGTCCAAAGTCCGGCTCCAAGACCCTGCCAAGCGGCAGACCCCGCAATGGGTTTTGTTGCAGGCCCTCTCCACCTTCCTCAAGATGATGCACCCGGCCATACCGTTCATTACAGAAGAGGTTTATGCCCTGCTCCCCTTGAGTGGCAAGGCCGGGCACCTGATGGATGAAACCTGGCCAAGTGTCCCATCCGAATGGTGGGACCAGGAGTCTGAATCCAAGGTCGAATCCTGGATTGAAATGACCCGGGCCATCCGTGCTTTGCGGGCCGATGTCGGGTTGCAGCCGCTCAAATCATCGCCGCAGCTGTACTGCAGCGAAAGCCTCGGCGATGGCGCCGAATTGATCCGCGGGCAGGCTTGGTTTGATGACCTTTTGGTTGGGCCCGCGCCAGGCACCCATGTCACGGTGACGTCGCATGGGGTTGACTTCCACATCCCGCTCGAAGGGGTCGATGTCACCAAGGAATTGGCCCGGTTGGAGCGAGAGGTTGAAAAGACTGCCGCGGAGCTGGCCAAGCTCTCTGCCCGGTTGGAAAACCCCAGTTTTGTCGAGCGAGCCAAGCCGGAAGTTGTCGAAAGGGAGCGAGCGGCTGCCGCAGATCTTGCCTCAACGTTGGAAAAGCTGGAAAAGCGGCGGGCGGTCTTCGGCGGGGGCTAACTTCAGCCGGCCGCCACCATCGGCAAAGAACCGGACTGACCCGTCCCGGTCTGTGCGGAACACTTGGGCGCCGGATGCTGCGGCCCTTGCCGTTGCTTCCTGGGTCGGGTGGTGCCACTGGTTGTTGCGCCCGGCACTGAAGACGACGAATGCCGGCTTGATGGCGGCAAGCCATTCGGGACTCATCGATTGGCTGCTACCGTGGTGCCCTGCTTTGAGGATTCGCGCCGGCTTTGCCCCCTGGGCAATCCACTGGGCTTCGACTAATGATGAAGCATCGCCGGTCAACACGGCGGAATCAGTTCCGAAGTGGAAAATCAGGTAGGGCGACTGATCGTTGTCGTTTCGGTCGCTTTGCAAGATGCCAGGCATGCATTCGACCGTCAATCCGGGGAAATCAAGGTTTATTGCGCTGCTATAGACAACCAGTTGGTCGGACCTGACGCCAGCCTCGATCAAGAGCTGACGGTGGGCGTCGTCAATACCGGCCGGTGTGACCATGACGACATGGTCGACAGAAACCCGCTTGAGAAGCGATTCCAGCCCACCAATGTGGTCTTGGTCAAAGTGGGTGAGGAAGACGGCATCGAGATGGGTGACCCCCTGCTGGCGCAGTTCCGGCAATACCAACCGAGATCCGGAATCAAACCTCGGGTTGCGTGGACCCACGTCTACCAAAAGGTGGGTGTCTTTCCTGTTAACCAAAATACAGTCACCCTGGCCAACTTGGATAAATGTAAGTCCATCATGTGGTTGGTGGGACCAAATATCGGCAATCAGAATGCCGAGGAGTGCTAGGCTAATCCACCGCATAGCGACCCCAAGCCAGCACCAAGATTCCATAAAGACAGCAGAGGCCAACGACCGAATAGGGCGGTACCGGCACCGTCGATCCCGGTAGGCGGCCCATAGTGTCCACCAAGTCCATGGTCAAGGCCGCAAACGGTTCAATTGCCTTAAATAACGCTCCACCGATAGGTGGGACCAGCACGGTGCTGATCCATGCGACAAGAGAGGCTACAACCAAAAATCCGACGAGTGGCCCGGCGATGAGGTTCCCGGCTAATCCAAGGATGCTAATTTCACCGAAGACATATCCGGTGAGTGGGAACACCGCGGCAGTGGAGGCAAGGGTGGGAACGGTGACCCGCAACGTGGGGCCCCATTCCCGCCATCGCGGCCTGGTCACCACCATCACAAGCCCGAGCGTTGCCGCTACCGAGAGGTGGAACCCCAAATCGGCAATGGAAGCCGGGGCCCAGGCGAGCGTGGCCAATCCCGCCAACGATACGGCGGTCAGCCCATCCGCCTCCCGACGGAACAAGTAGGCCGAAAGCGCAACTACCGCCATCAACACAGCCCTCACAATGGGTGGCTTGAATCCAGCGGCCACGGCAAAAAGGGCTAGAACCGCAAACACGGCGGCCAACTGCACCACGCGCGGAATCGGCAACAAGGAGGCCAGCCAAAGCAGTGCGCCGGCGACGATCGCCACGTGGAAGCCGCTTGCGCTCAACAAGTGGACAACTCCAAAACGCCGAAAGGCCTCCCAGTCGTCCAAATTCAAGCCAGCGGTTTGGTTGAAACACACTCCCTTGACAAGCGCGGCAGAACGTGGCGTCAAGTGCGATTCCACGATAGTCCGGAAACTTTCCGATGCCATCAGGCCCCAGTGCCACCAGGGCGGGCCGGTTGCGATGGCCACAACCGACTTGGCGCGGATCATCCCTTGTGCTCCCCCGCTATAGCCAGAGGCCTCTCCCAGGGGGCCTAGTTCTCCAGAAACCCGGATCTGGTCGCCCAATGTGAACAGGGGGGCGGGCGGCGCGGAGAGGCGGTACCGGACGCCTTGGGATTCAACGAGGCAGCCAACCCCATCCGCATATCGGTCGGGCACGCTGGCAACCGTCACAATACCGTTAAAGGCAAACGTCTCAAACCAGCCGCTGGGCGCGGGCGGTTTCAAGAAACAACCTGCGGCCAGCGAAAGCGCGGCAAATGCAGAGATCTTCCAGTTACGAAGCCAAAGGACGAAGAGAGCAAACAAGACGGCGGGCCAAACGCCGAATGTGAAAGAAAGCCCAGCCGAAAACCCCAAGAAGGCCACAAGCAGCGGCCGGTTGAGGAACTGCGCGCGCACGGGGATTTGATCCCTATCCCAACATTTCCGGCTTGCGGGCCCGGTGGAGCACCCGAACCTCTCGGAAAAGCGGTTCGCCGGCGATTTCGTTCATTTTGTCAACGATGACCCCCTGGGCCATCCGGATCTCTTGCGACCAGGCCGATCCGCTGGTTTCGACCCACAAAACGCCGTGGTCGTAGCGGTCGGGCGACGAGTGGTCGGCCAGCATGTCGCCGACGGCGACTCGCCACTGCCTCATGGCCAAACTCGCCCTCGCCGCATTGGGCACGTCGGAATCGGCAAATGCCGTCCCCAGTACTTCCGAAAGCCGCCTCATACCTCCCTCACACACCCCGATTCTACAGAAAACAGCTTTGCATGTCCAAGCAAGCTTTCCCCAGCTTGTCCACTTTCGGTGCAGGTGACAAAAACCTGTCCTCCGGCCCCCATTGCAGATTCAACAAGCCGGTGCCGACGGCCTTCATCCAGGTCGCTGAAGATGTCGTCGAGCAACAAGACCGGTGGAAAACCCAACGTTTCTTGGGCTGCGCTTTGCACGGCCAACTTGAGCGAGATGACGGCTGTCCGTTGTTGTCCCTGACTGCCAAACTGCCTCGCCGGACGTCCGTCGATCAAGATGTCCAGGTCGTCCCGGTGGGGTCCAAACAGGCTGGCTCCTCGGGCGATTTCGCGGTTTCGGGCCGTGGCGTAAAGATCGGCGAGATCCCCCGGTTCTTTCACGGCATAGCCGACTTCCAACACTTCCCCCAACCCCATAAAGGCGTGGGTTTGGGCGGCAACGGGCCGGATGGCCTCCACCCACCTCATCCGGTAACTGCGCATCTGGCTGCCCGCAGATGCCATCTGAGCCTCCCAACCTTCAAACAGTTCGTTGGGCACAAACCGCTCGTGTGCGGTTTTCAGCAGGGCGTTCCGTTGCTGCAAGGCCCGTTTGTAAACCCCAAAGGCCTTGAGGTAACCGGGATAGATTTGGCTGATTTCGGTATCCAGCATCAAGCGGCGGAACGCAGGGTCGCCCGTTGCCAAGGCCAGGTCGCCAGACCAAAAACAGACGGCGGGCATCCGCCCGATCAGGTCGCTGGCCCGGGGCAGGGCAATGCCGTTGATGGAAGCCTTCTTGCGTTTACCTGCCGCCAGTTCCACTGCAATCGCCGTGGTTCCGGGTTCGATTTCGCCTTTGACGGTGGCCCCATCGGCCCCTTCTTGGATGGCTTCGACATCGCGCGTCCCCCGCAACACCTGGCTGGAGGAGAGGAGGTACACGGCTTCCAAAAGGCTTGTTTTGCCTTGGGCATTCTGGCCGGCCAAAATGTTGAACCGGGGCGAAAACGCCAACCCCGCGGGCTGAAGGTTCCGGTAGTGCGAAACCTCAATTCCCCGGAGCCAGACCGGCTCTTTCCCACCGACGCTTTTCATTAATCATCCAAGGTGATTCTAAAAGAATCAGTAGTTGTTAGGCTTTGAATTTGGTGGATAAACACGTTGGGGCTACCCGACGCCGAAGCTGGTTGGAGTTCAAAAACCGCCCGAGATGGCAACAGGGGAAATTGGTGGAAATCCATCGTGAAACCCGGGGGTTTTTCCTCAGTCCTGGGAAAGGCCCATGATTCCCCCGGATTTCCCCCGATTTCACACAAGGTTTTTCAAGCGGCCAAATTTCATGACGACTGCCTCCATTTGGTAGATCGGGTGGACATTGGCCAGGGGGGCGATCGCATGTTTTTCCCGGAACGGCTCCCAAATCGAGGCGATGCTTTTGTGCTGCTCGGTGTAGGGCAGGTTGGGGAACCGGTCGCAGAGCCTTTTGATGGCGTGGTACTCGGGCAGCGACATCCCGGCAAGGTCACCAACCGAGTATTCCAAAGGGTGGATGCCAACTTTGTAAGGCGCCAATGCGAACCCTTGCGGGACGTCGTTGACTTTGACGACCACCGTTCCCGCGATCAAGTCGCCGAGCCTTTGGGATTTTTCGTTGAGGAACATGGTCACAAACCCCACGCCGTAAAAAATTGGCAACAGATCGGCAATCCTCAGGATGTTGCGCAAAAAGGATCCCCGCCAGCTGAGGGGCGTCCCGTCGGCCATGAGCACCCGGATGTTCATTGCGCGTTTACCGAGGGTTTGGCCACGCCACGCGGCTTCGCAAACGATGAAATACACAAATCCGGCGAAGGAGACGAAAAGCCCGATGAACAGGTTTGCGAGGCCTTGCCCGACGGCGACTGCGGCAATCACACCGGCGGTGAGGGCGAAGAAGTACATGAGAAACACGATGATCAGGTCGATGACCTGGGCGACGATACGGGCCCCGTAGCCGGCATGTTGGTACGAGATCACCACCTTTTCCGGCGTGAGAACCAAGTACCGGTCGTTCACGAGTAACATCGTACCTCTGGCATGGCGACGATCCTCCCGACCCCCCGGCTCTGGCTGGTGCTGGCCTTGGGCATCCCCCTGGCGTTGGGTGGGGCTGTCATCCCCGGTCTGGAACGGTTCGTCTTTTTCTTCGATGTCGGGCTGCTCACCGTTTGGTACTTGACGGGTCGGCAGGCCCGGACATGGGAGGTTGCCCGCGTGACCCGTGTAACCGATCCGGTGCTGTCAGTCCGGGTGAAGAACGTGGTGACGCTGGAGATCGAAAATCTCAGCGGATCGTCCATGACGGTCGCCATCCGGGATGAGCCCCCCGAAAACTGCCATGCCGAAGGGAATGAGTTCCGCATCTTCCTGCCCCGACGCGAGCGGCTCAAGAAGAAATACGCCCTCACGCCCACCAGCCGGGGCGAGTGGGAATTCCGGGGCTTGTTCATCCGCTATCCCGCGTTGCTGGGGTTGGCGCAGGTTCAAAAAATGATCCTGCCACCAACTCCGGTTCGGGTCTATCCCAATGTCAAAGCGATCGAGGAATTTGAACTCCTCAAACAAACGGGCCACTTGAACCACCTGGGGATGCGGCAGTCGCGGCAAAAAGGGTTGGGGATGGAATTCGAATCCCTCCGCGACTATAACGAAGACGATTTCCGGAAGATCGACTGGAAAGCCAGCGCCCGCCGCGGGAAACTCGTCGTCCGCAATTTCGAACAAGAGACTAACCAAGGCGTGGTGGTGTGTGTGGATGTGGGTCGCCACATGTTGGGCGAAGTCGAAGGTGTCCGCAAGCTCGACCACTGCCTGGACGCCGCCTTGTTGTTTTTACATTCGGCCGAACGCGCCGGCGACCAGGTGGGGCTGCTCACCTTCAACGACCGGGTGGAGAGCTATATCGCCCCTCGCCGGGGGAAGACCCAAGTCGCCCGCATTTTGGAATCGCTTTACGATGCCCAAGCCGAGCCGGTGCAGCCGAATTACATCGAAGCGTTCAGTTTTTTGGCGTCCCGGTGGAAGAAAAGGTCGCTTGTTGTTGTGTTCACCGATGCCGAAAATGTTGACCAGGCGGGGATGCTGACCGTGGCCCTCAGCCAAATCCGCCGCCGGCATCTGGTGTATGTCGTCCGGGTTAGCGACCCGAAGTTGCGGGAATTCCTGGCCGCCGACATCGACGGGGAGCGTGAGTTGTTCGACCAATCTGCCGCGCTCTGGTACATCGGCGACAGGAAAAGGGCGGAAGCCGCCCTGCGAGGGGCTGGGCTCAATAGCCTGGAAGCGGAGCCTCAAAACCTTGCCAAAGAGTTGGTGACCGCCTACTTGCGGGTCAAGCGGCTCAGCCTGATTTAGTAGGTAGCTGAGGGCCCATAGGCATAGGCTCCGGGGTGTCGGATCACAATCCCCAACGCCAGGCCGGCTCTCAGGAAATCCCGCGTGGCCAATGCGTTCTCAATCCTGGCTTGCGCCGATCCTTGGTGGTCGCCATGGCCTTCTTTGTCGCATGAGCCCGGCAGTTCCCCGCTGAGTTGGACGAACTGGATTCCCAGCCGGCGCCACGTGAGCAAGGCGTTTTGTCGCCAATGGATCCCGGCAAAACTTTGCCAGCAAACGGGAGAGTCCGCCCCGGCTGTCCTGTCCTTCGGCTCAGCCGGGATTTGACCGAGGTCGGATTCAGTGCCGGCAGCGACCTTTGCTTTTTTCGCCATGGCGACGAACGCCCCGACCGCTTCGATGTCTTCTGCGGTTGGGGCCGACCAGGCGATCCCTGCCGACAGCGGCACCAGGACGGCATCGTATCCTGCTTTGGCCGCTTGCTTCACTTCGGATTCCGAGGCTGGCCAGGCGGTCAGGGTTTTAGCTTTCAGGGCATTCCATGGGCAAAGTGATTCGGCGGTGCGTCGGCGGGTGCCGTCTACCCACCGGCCCTGGGGGTCGAGGCTGTACCAGGCATCGGGGAGCTCGATAACCCGTCCGGGCCGGATCACCCAGTGGAGCATTTGACTCCTGAAGACCTCTCCGGGCCATTGCCCTCCTCCATCCATTTGGTCGATAGAGATGGCGTAGGGCGACCCGTTGCGAATGGTGAGGGTTTGGTTGAGGACAGGTTCCCGGTCCACCATTTGGTATCGCAACTCCACGATGAGGTCAGGCATTTCAGGGTGGTTCCAGGTGAATTTGACCCCCATGCCACGGGGGGGCCAAACGAAGGCGGGCCCTGGTGTTTCCCGGATGTCGAACGGCTTGGCAAACAAAGTTCCTTGGGCGGTCATCGGTCTCAACGGGTTTTCGGCCGTGCCCAGCGCACAGGCCACCCCATTGAGGGTGATGATGGGCATTGGCAGGTCGGCTACCGTTTGCCCAGTAGACCGCACGGAAAACGATTCGATCCGACCGAATGGTTGGACCAATGCCTGGACTTGGACAATGCCGTTATCAATGAACGCCTGACCCGGTTTGGCGCCTCGGTAAACCTTGGCCAGCGATTTGGCCTTGAGGCTGTCGGAATCGGCCAGGGCGATGGTTGGCGACTCGCTGATGGGGGGGAAGAGGTCAAACGCTTTGATGAGCCGTCCATCCACGGTCTGGGCAATCGCCAAAGCGGTCAAAAGTCCGGTCATTGCTCTAATTGGACGCCCGGGCCCGTAACAATGTGCGAATCGTAGCGTGTTGACGGCGATGCCCCGTAAACTGGAACACCAAGAAATGCCGCCCAAAGAACCCGCCCCCTCGCTCGCCGCGCAACTGGAGTTGTCGGTCGGAAGTTGGCCAGACCTGGTCAGCCACATGGTGCCGGATGGCAAAGGGTTCAAATCCTACACGTTCCGCGAATTCCACGGGCTTGTCTTTGAAAGGGCAAAGGCGTTGGCCGCCCTCGGGGCGGAACGGGGTGACCGGGTGGCGATTGTCGGGGAAACGTCGTTTGAATGGGCCCTGGCAGACTGGGCCTGCCAAATGCTGGGCGTGGCCAGCGTTCCGATTTACCCGACCCTCCCGCCGGATCAGGCCCAATACATCGCTAAAGATTCCGGAGCCAAGTTCGCCCTGTGCAGCGATACCCGGCAGGCGGCCAAGTTCCCTGATTTGCCGACTTACACATGGAGGCCCGGAGACGGCGACAACTATGCCGATTATGCCCTGGGGTCTCCGTTGACTCGGGAGGATGTCTCTCGTTTGGCGGCACAGATCCAGCCCGACGATTTGGCCACTTTGATTTACACCAGCGGAACAACGGGCCAACCGAAAGGGGCGATGATCAGCCACCGCAACATCACGTGGATGAATTTCAATGTTCCCAACACGCTGCCGGTGGGAGTGGGCGACCGGTTCTTGAGTTGGCTTCCCCTCGCCCATGTTTTTGAGCGGTATGCGGGCCATTTCTTGCCGGTTTCGATCGGGGCAACGGTGGCATATTCCAACGGGATCGCCTCGCTGGCCAGCGATATGGCAAAGGTCCACCCCACAATCGTTCTGTGCGTCCCGCGCTTTTTGAACAGCTTGCGCGCCAAGGTCTTGGATGGCGTTGCAAAAAAGAAGCCGTTTGAGCAAAAGCTGTTCCATCTGGCCTTATCCCAGGGTTTGGCTAGGTTCCAGGGGAAGTTCGCCCCGCTGGCCGGATTGCTGGACAAGGTGGTGTGCGCAAAGATCAGGGAGCGAACGGGGGGGAGCCTCCGCTTTTTCGTGAGCGGGGGCGCGGCCCTGCCGCCGGCGACCAACGAGTTTTTCAACGCCCTTAACATCCCCGTATTGCAGGGTTACGGGCTCACGGAGACCACGGCGGCCAGCAGCCTGAATTCACCCGACGACAACCGGCCGCACACCGTCGGCGCACCGATCCGGGGAGTCGAAATCAAAATCGCCAGCGACGGCGAAATTTTGATCAAGGGTGACTCGGTGATGTCGGGCTATTTCAACCTGCCGGATGCGACCAAAGAGGCGATCGATTCTGAAGGGTGGTTCCACACGGGCGACATCGGCGAGTTCGAAGGCACCCACTTGCGGATCACCGATCGGAAGAAGGACCTGCTAGTTTTGGGCAACGGCAAAAACGTCGCTCCCCAGCCGGTCGAAAACCGATTGAAGGAGAGTGAATTCATTGCCGAGGCGATGCTGCTCGGCGACGGGCAAGAGCACTGCACGGCCCTCATCATCCCCGAATTTGAGCGCGTGCAAGGGTGGCTCAAAGCTAAAGGGGTCGATGAGCCCGACACATCGAAAATCGTCGAACGGGATGACGTCCGGGATCTGATCCGGAAAGAAGTGGAGGCCGCCAACAAAACATTGGCCGACTTTGAGCGGGTTCGCCGGCATGTTTTGGTGCCGCAGGCCTTCAGCGTCGATGGCGGTGAACTGACCCCCAGCCTCAAAGTCCGGCGGAAGGTCGTCAAAGACAAATACGCCGACTTGATCCAATCCCTCGAAAAGTGATCAGCGCGCCCAGGCAGAGATCAATTTTTCGACATGCTTGGCCAGGGCATCGAATTCGATGTTAACCGGGTCGCCAGGTTGGAGCGAACCCAGAGTCGTCTCGGCAAAGGTGTGGGGGATCACCGCCACCCGGAACCGGCCGTTTTTTGGCTGGATCACGGTTAATGAGACCCCATCTACCGCGACGGATCCCTTGTCGACGAGGTAGCGGTCGCCATCGGCCCCGCATTCGAACTCGAAATCCCAACCGCCCTTCTGCCGGGTAATGGCAACCACTGAACCGACCCGGTCAACGTGGCCCTGGACGATATGCCCCCCGAACCGGTCGACCGGCCGCATGGCCCGTTCGATGTTGACCGGATGCCCGGGCGCAAGGCGGCCGAGCGTCGTTCGGGAGTCGGTCTCGCCGCTGACATCGAATTCCATCCCCGCCGAGAGCCCTGTCAAGGTCAGGCAAACACCGTTGACGGCGATGCTTTCGCCGATCACCCAATCTTCGACCCCTTCAGGGGCGGAGACCGTCAACCGAGATCCGTTGCGGGCGACCACGGATGACCGGGATTGGACGAGGCCTGTAAACATGCTCAGATTCTAGCGGCGGGAGGGGCATGCCAATCGGGCCGGTTGGCAAGAAACCTGGCAATCCTTGGGATGACCGGCGGCCCGGCGAGCTCCAACCATCAACTCAAGAACGATGAACAACGGATTGAGGCAAAATACGCGCGCCGGGCTGGGACAGCACCAGCGCGTTGACCCCAAGGTGGTGCTGGGGAGCCACATGTTGCAGCTCTCGGGCCAAGAGCTGGAGCAAATGATCCAATCCGAGTTGATGGAAAACCCGGCGCTCGACCGGCTCGATGATTTCGAAGACGTGGTCGGGATCGATGAAATCCTGAAATCGGTGGCTCCGCAAGAACTCAAACCGGGGAGCAGCGACCGAGAGTTGTTGCGCAGCATGCCCAACGACACACCGGATGTCGATTGGCTGGATCTGACGGTGAGTGATGATTCGTTGTGGGATCACTTGTTGGCGCAGATGCGGGTCCGCCTGGAAGAAGGGCACCTAGATCTGGCTACTTACTTCGTGGGGTCGGTTAACGACCGGGGATATTTGACCTGCACGGTCGAGGATGCCGCCCTCGATTGCGGGACCAGTTTGGAGGAGGCGCAATTCGTGCTCGACGCGCTCCGTTCCTGCGAACCGGCGGGGGTGGGGGCCTTAGACCTCCGCGACTGCCTGACATTGCAATTGCGCGAGGCCCAAACCGAAACCGAACGTCTGGCTAGGATCATTCTCAAGCGGAATTGGGAGCAACTTGTTGCCCGGGACAAAAAATCGATCTGCAAAAAATACAATTTGGATCCCGAACTCGCCGAAGCGGCGTTCGAGGTCATCACGGGGCTCAACCCGTTCCCCGGCGAGAGTTTTAGCCGGCAATCGTTCGCCAACTCTTCCAAGCACAAAACGGTCTCGGCCCAACCGGATGTGGTGATCACGTTGGAAGAAGCGGGTTACCTGATCGAAGTCCCCGGGCCATCTCCTGTGCACCTCCGGGTGAACCCAGCCTACGAAAAGCGTCGGGCCGAGCTCAAAAAGAAGCGCGGGTTGGATCCCGCCGAAAGCCGACATGTCAACGAATTTGTGGATCGGGCCCAACGGTTTTTAGATGCCCTGACCCAGCGCCGGCAACAGTTGGCTCGGATCGGTAAATACCTGGTTGAGCACCAGGGCGGGTTTGTCCGGACTGGGGAATACCGGTTCTTGAAGCCCCTGACCCGGTCGCAGGTTGCGGCCGACCTGGGCGTGCACGAAAGCACGGTCAGCCGGGCGACCGCCGGCAAATTCGTGCAGATCGTCAACGGCGACACCGTGAGCTTCGAGGTGTTCTTCAAACCGGCTCTCCGGGTTCAAAAAATGATCGAAGAGATCTTGGAAAGCGAGAACCCGTCAAGCCCGCTCAGCGATGAGCGGATTGCCCAGATGCTGGAAGAAAAAGGGGTTTCGGTGGCGCGCCGGACGGTGAACAAGTACCGGGACCGCACCAAACTGCTCAGCAGCCGGTTGCGGAAGTCGGGGTAAGCCCCGGCGCCAGCCTTACCAGCGGATCAGGTTTGCGCCCCACACCAATCCCGCGCCAAAGCCGACGGTGAGAACTACGTCGCCGGGCTTGAGCCTGCCGCCTCGTTCGGCCTCATAGAGGGCCAACGGGATCGAGCCAGCCGAGGTGTTGCCGTATTTTTCAATGTTCAAAAAAACCTTGTCCGGGTCGAGGCCGATACGTTTGGCCGCGCTGTCGATGATGCGGACGTTGGCTTGGTGGGGGACGAATAGGTCAACATCGGCGGCCGTCATCCCCGCCTTTTCCAACACTTTGAAACAGGCGTCGCCGAGCGCGGTGACGGCGAACCGGTATGTTTCGTTCCCGTTCATGTAGAGGTAGGGGGAATCCACCTGTTCGATCTGCATGAACGGCGGGTATTTGGTTTTGCCGCTCAACATGCTGATGTGCGGCCCTCCCGCGCCGTCGCTGAACAAAACCGTCGCAATGACCCCGCGGTCCGTGCCTTCGGCGGCGGAGACGACGGCGGCCCCAGCCGCATCGCCGAACAAGACACAGGTCGACCGATCGGTCCAATCCAGGTATTTGGTTAGGGTGTCCACGCCGACGACGAGGATGTGTTTGGCAAGGCCGGACCGGATTTGGCCGTCGGCGAGGTGCAAGCTGTAGATGAAGCCGGCGCAGGCCGCCCCGATGTCGAACGCCCCGCATGTCGCCCCGATCTCGTTTTGAACCCGGCAGGCAGCACTGGGGAAGATGAAGTCGGCACTCACGGTGGCGACAATGACCATGTCCAGGTCGGCCCCGGTGATCCCCGCGGCGGCGAGGGCTTCTTTGGAAGCGGCCACGGCCAAATCAGAACAGAGTTCGTCCGGGGCACAGATTCGGCGTTCGCGGATCCCCGTGCGCGAAAAGATCCATTCGTCGTTGGTGTCGACGATTTTTTCCAAATCGAAGTTGGTGAGGATTTTCGCCGGGATCCCATGCCCGGTTCCGGTGACCACCGCTCTAGTCATTCAAATTGTGTCCCTGTCAGCTGGGCGGCGACCCTATCCCGAGTTGCGCCGACCACATCCGATTCCACACACTTGGCCGCATTGAGCAAGGCGTTGTGGATGGCTTTGGCGTTGCTGCGTCCGTGGCTAATGATACACACCCCGTTCAACCCCAACAGGGGCGACCCGCCATATTCCGCGTAATCCATTTTGTCGCGCAATGGCCGGAGGGCGCCCCGCATGGGCAAAAACAGCAGCTTTTGCGGCCCATCGGGGATGGCGTTGCGGATTTCGTCCATGATGAATTCGGCAACCCCTTCGCAGGCTTTGAGCAGGATGTTCCCGACGAAGGCGTCGCAAACCACGACGTCCACATTTTTGCGGAAGATGTCTTTGCCTTCGATGTTCCCGGCAAACCAGTCCTGCCCGGCCAGCAGCTTGTGGGCTTCTTTGGCAAAGGCGTTGCCCTTGGCGGGCTCTTCCCCAATATTGAGGAGGTGGACGGTGGGGTTTTGGCGCTGGAGGACTTGCTCTAGGTAGGCGCGGCCCATGATGGCGAATTCGACTATGTGCTCGGGATCGACATCGGGCGATGCCCCGGCATCCAAAAGCAGGAACCGCCCGGTTTGGGAAGGGAAAACCGTGGCGATGGCGGGACGGTGGATGCCTTCGATCTGCCGCCAGGCGAGCAGGGCGGCTGCCGTGCAGGCACCCGTGTTCCCGGCCGAAACCATCGCTTGCGCCTTTCCATCCTTGACCATTTGAGCGCAGACGCTGATGGAAGAGTCCTTCTTTTGGCGCAGGGCGGTGGTCGGCGTTTCATCCATGCCAATGACCTGGGTTGCAGGGACGACCGAGATGTTGGCTGGGCACCCGGCCGGCAAGTACCGCTCGATTTCGGCAGGGATCCCGACGAGCAGGATTTCGCCCTTGATTTGCGTAGCGGCGGTCAGGGCCCCGGCGACGATCGGTTCGGGGGCGTAATCCCCTCCCATCGCGTCAAGGGCGATTTTCAATCCGCATCGCTCCGGTACTGTTCGAGTGCTTGCATAGCGGGGTGTCCCCCAGTGGCGCTCCGAGTGGTAGGTGCTGCATTGGGGCAAGGTGTGTCCCAACTCCCCGAGCAAAGGGGCTGAGTTGGCAAGTTCAGGATTAGGCCCTGTCGAGCATATTTATCAAAGATGAGCCCGTTTTTATCGAACACGGGGTCGGCTTCGTCGCTCACCACTTCGGCGTACCCGTCGGAGGCGTAGCAGCTGGGGACACCTTCCACGGCGAAGTCGTCTTCCATGCCGAATTCGAGGGAGTATTCCAGCGGCTCGCCACACCGGGCGCATTCCACCACTGCCCTCGTTTTGAGGTGTGCGGAAACCAAAAGGGCGTTCCCCGTGCTTACGGCCTCGATTTCCCCGGAGAGGGGTTCCAACAGATCGATGTCCGCCTCATCCGGGAGGACCGTTTCGACGGCAAAGGCCAACCGTTTGCCCGGGTTTTGAACCGCCTCGTTCAAATCGATCAGCCCGTGGCGTTTCATGCGCAGAAGTTTACCAATCTCACTGGGGGTGTGTTGGCGGGCGGGCCCGCGTCCCGGACATCTTCAATATTGTTGATTTCGCAACAACCTCTAACGGTGCCGGATTGGGCAGCAAACCATGATCAGTGGGGGAGGCGATATTCAAGCCCGGTAGAGCAGAGATGAAGAGGGATTCGGCGACAAGGGACAAGCAAGCAGACTCGGGACTGCGCAATGCGGTGTTCAAATCCCTGAGCCATAAATGTGTTGCCGGGGCGGCTTCAAAGCTTTCTTCGATCGTCAACAACGACCAAATCTCACCTGTTCTGATTACGCGGCTGGCCGTGACAACTCCAGAATTCGAGGCGAACATCCGGACGGGCATCTGTTCGGGAACATATTGTCCAGAGCCCATAGACATTGCGGATTTGCGCCAGGCTTTTGCTATGTTCGACCAGGCGACAACGTGGGAGATCGTTGTGGCCGCGGGTTTGGAAACGGTGGTCAGGCCTTTGTTGGAAACGACCGACATTGATATCCGGGAGTTCATGCGGCATGCGATGGCGACTTCGGCGGGTTGTGGAGTGGTGGCCGAATCGCTGAATCTTCCCCGGGCGATGTTCGTTGCTTCGGGTTTGTTCCACAACATCGGTTTGGCCGTCATGGCCCACGCGCACCCGGAAAAGTATTTGTCGGCCCAGTTGGCCCTCCAAGGTTCCGCGACGACGCTGGAAGACTGGGAGTACGGTGAGTTTGGGTTCACGCATGAAGATGCGGGGGCAATGTTCTTGGCAGCGTGCACGATGCCGGACGCCGTCTGGTCCAGCGCGGGGACGCACCATTCGCCAGAGCCGACAAGCGACTTGTTGGTGGCTTCGGTGCGGGTTTGTGCCAACGTTGCCCACCAGGTGGGTTGCACTGTGGGTTTTGCTAATGCCTGCGGTCCAATCCACCCGTCTTTGATCCCCGACATCGGGCTCTCTGAAGCAGACCTTGGCCGGATGGCCGAGCGGATGGGCCAAGCGGCTCTGACGGCGGCAAATATCGCCGCCTAGCTGGTCCCGGCCAGTTTTTTAGCGACTTTCTGAACGAAGGCGGGCATTCGCATCGTCCTTTGGTGTACGCTCTGGCAACGAGCGCATGGTGGTCGTGAGGGTGCCGTGTGCCAGCGTCAGCAACTGTGAGTGAGCGAATGCAGGATTTTGCGATGAAGAAGGGTTGGATCCTATTCTTGGCCGGTGCGATTGTCGCGGGCTGTGCCGGCGGGATCGGCGACCAAGCCAGCACAACCGGGGGCGTGACCACCGGGACGACGACAGGGACGACGACCGGTTCGACGACCGGTGGCCCCGTTCGATCGGTTCCCCAAGTCAACATGCCGTCCGATCAGGCCGATGTGCGCGTGGCCTACCTTTCCGGCCAAGGGCGCCGGGTACCGGGATCCCTTTACTGCCAAGCTAGCCAGATCCGTTTGCGTCTAGGCTCTACTGATATCATCCCGACCGAATTCAGCGGCTCCACCGATGGGGTCAACCTCCAACTGGACGGGTACACGACGAACAAATTCGGATTCGCCCAATCGTTGAACGGTTCATCCGGCAAGGACTACCAAGTCCTTTCGATGAACATCACCAAGATGCTTGAAGAGCAACCGGATGGGACGTTGAACCTGTTGTTCAACGGTTCGTTCGGCATCCCGGATGTCCCGGTCAATGTCCCTGTCCGGCCCGGCCGCCAAACCACGGTTCAAGTTTATTTGAACAACGCTGCACTGGGGTTTGACAACCTGTTCCTGAGCCCGACCTTCGACCAAGCCCAATTTGACTTGGAAAACGGGTTGACCGGATCCAACCGGATCGACGGATTTTTGAGCGACATGGTGTCATTCGACATCTCCAACGTGGCAAGCCGGCCAAACATGAGCTCTGGGGGCACTGCCGACAAATTCATGCTGACCGGCGATTCGATGGGGATTGGGCGTCAATCCGGCTTCGATGGTTCGTTCGACCTCTTCAGCCCCAACTTCGTTGAATCGGGCGTGTTGACCAACCCGGTCATTCTGCCTGACGGGACTGCCCCGGGGACATACAACGTCCTGGAGCCGAACCCGGCGGTCATTCCTCCGGCCATTGTGCGCATCGTCGCCCTCCAGGGGACATGGCGCAACGTCACCGATGTCGTCAACAATCTCGGCGATTCTGGAATCCTGATCTTCCCCACGACGCGAGCTGGCCAGCCGGATATGGCTGTCGCCTATGTCCGGTCCGGCGGTGTGATCACCGGTTTGTGGTTCGGGGATGCGACAATCACATCTAGCGGGGGAAGCGTCAACCTGTGGCCCGTGGATCAGGCTGGGATCGATGCCGGCAGCCGCACTGGTGGCTTCACCGGCACGTTCAGCAACTTGACCAAGGTGGGATCCAAAGTCATCGACGGTGACTTCTCCTTGACGGGCGCCCCTGCGGCGCTTCCGGCAACCGGCACGTTCGCGGTTTACGCCCTGTAACGACGCCAGCGTGACCCTCAGCGGTATCGACACCGAGTACGGTTTCACCGTTGAGGGCCACGGCGTCCAATCTCAAGCTGATGACAGCATCGCCCTCGTCCGGGCTCTGCCGGATGGGGGCGTTCCATTTTGGGATTACCGTGACGAAAACCCGAGGCGGGACATGCGGGGGTTCCAGGTGGATCGCCTGGCGGTAGACCAAGCCGATGCGCAATACGATGTTGGGCGGGCGAGGCCCGGCGGTGCCGAAGAGCGGTCTGACCGTGTTTTGGCGGCCGGCTCCCGGTTTTACAACGACCACGGGCATCCTGAATATGCCACACCGGAGTGTTGGACGCTCCAAGATCTCATCAACCACGAGCAATGGGGCGACCAGGTGGCCTTGCGGGCGGCAGGGGCTTACGCCGCCTCCATCGGCTCCAAAGTCAAGCTTTACAAGAACAACACAGATTTCCATGGGGCTTCTTGGGGAACCCACGAAAGCTACTTGGTCCCCCGGGAGATCCCATTCAACAGCCTCGCCAAGGCGTTGATTCCGGTCTTGATCGCTCGGCAAGTTGTGAGCGGGGCCGGCAAGGTCGGCTCTGAATCACGGGGGCCGGTTCGCTTCCAAATCTCGCAACGGGCCGATTTCTTTGTCGAGGCGATGAACGTGGAAACCCTTTCCCGCCGACCGGTGTTCAACACTCGCGACGAACCGCATGCCGAGTTTTCTCAGTGGCGCCGCGTCCACGTGATTTGCGGCGACAGCAACATGCACCCGGGATGCACGCGCCGCAAGGTGGGGCTGGTCAAACTCGCCTTGCAGTTGCTGATCCAGGACGCGGTGCCCAATTGGGAGATCCCCGACCCTGTCCAAGGGTTCCAGTTGGTGAGCCGGGACGCCACGGGGGAAGGGCGAGTGGATTTGGAAGGCCGGAGTTGGACGACTCCCCGCAACATCCTCGAGTCGTATTGCCTGGCGGCTCAGGCGGCTGGATTGGATGATCGCGAGGTGGCCAATGTGGCCGATGAGACTTTGACGTTGCTCGAGGCCCGGCACTCCGACCCCGATTCCTTTTGGCCCCACGTGGATTGGGCCGCCAAATTGTGGCTGCTCGAACAGTTTGCCGCCGATTCTGGGTGGGAGGAATCGCAGATGCAGGCCCTCGATTTGCAATATCACCTACTTGATAAAGGGGAAGGATTGTATTTCGGGCTTTTGGAAAGCGGATGCCTCCAAATCCCCGAAGTGCCATCACCACCCCCGCTTCCCGCGGGTTCTCGGGCGCGGATCAGAGCGGCGGCCGTGCAAAAGCTCCCGGATCAAGTCGAATCGCTCTCTTGGGGCCGGATCAGGTTCAAATCGGGAGAAGAGGTGTTGCTAGACCCTTCGCGGTGGTACACGGCGAGCCCTGAGGACGTAGAATCGGTTGGAGATTTGATTTCTGCCGCAAAGCCATGATCCACGCCGACCGCCAACAATCCCCGCGCCCATCCGAACCCGAACGCAAGCTCGGCGATGACAGTGGGCCCTCCAAGCCGGATATCGGACGTCCCTCGGTGCCGAACGAGCTTCTTAAGCGCATGAAGAACGTTGATCCGGACCAGGCCAAGAAATACCGCCAGCGGTCAGGGGAATGACGGTTTTGCCAACCCGCGACTTTGCCGAATTGGTGGGGTTCCGTCCCCAGCCGGTTCCTGCCGACCATGTCCACGGGACCACGGTCATTGCCATCCGCCACAAGGAAGGCGTTTTGGTGGTGGGGGATCGCCGGGCCACCATGGGCAACCTCATCATGTATGAGGGTGCAGAAAAGATCGAGGTCCTCGATGATTCGACGGTGGTGGCGATCAGCGGGGCCTATGCGCGTTCGCTGGAAGTCTGCCGGTACCTCCGGCATGCTTTTATGTACTACGAGCGGTTGAACCTGTTCGAGATCTCGACGGAGGGCAAGCTCATGGAGATTTCGCGGGCACTGGCCAACAACCTGGAAATCGCGATGCAGGGCGGGGTGTTTTTGCCGATCGCGGCGACTTATGACCGCAAAGCCGATTCATTCGGGGTCTATTTCTTCGATACGGCGGGGGCACGGTTCATGGGGGCCGATTACGCGGCAGCCGGATCGGGATCAGAGCGGATCCGTGGGGTTTTCGAATATGTGGCGCGGACCAAGGGCCATTGGTCGACCCGGGCTCGGGAAGACGTGTTGGTTGATGTTTTGACGATGTTAGAACTAGCTGCAGACATGGACAGTGCGACCGGCGGGGTTCGGCGGCACCTGCCGGTGGTTGCCGAATTGACCCGGGACGGTGTCCGCCGGTATGGCGAAGACGAAATTTTGGCGGCCGTGCAACAAATCCCGGTCGGTTGACCAAAAAGAACCCCCGGTTGCGGGTGCAACCGGGGGCCTTTCCTCAATCCGGATAGCCGGGTTAGAACTTGTAGCCGAGGTAGAAGCCCAGGGCCGTTGCGCGGGCACCGTTGGCCCCGTCGGAGTAGAAGAAGTTGATTTCCCCGAACAGGGCGTCACCCAGTTCGCGGCCGACACCGACCCGTCCGGCCAAAACCGTTTTGGTTGAGGTCAGGTCGACAATCGCGACGCCAGCTCCGATTTGGAAGTAGTCGCGGTGCTCGGGATCCTTGCCGTCAAGATAGAACCGTTGGTTCAACAAGATCGGGAAGGCGTTGCCTTTTGCGCCCGAGCCGGATTTGCCCATCCAGTCAATCGAGAGCATCGTGGTCGCATCTTGCAGCAACCGGATATCGGTAACGAAGTCGGCACCGACGCCGATATAGCTTGCCGCGATGTCGCGCATGGTTGCGTCGACGGGGTAGACGTACCCGAGCCGGAACGAGACGTTGGTCGGGGGTTCGAGGTAGTTCACTTGGGCCGAGCTGATCGCCGCAAGGCCAATCGCTGTCAGCAGAGTCACATGCTTCATGGTTCGCTCTTCCAATCAGGAAAGCCCAAGGGAGTTGGGCGCCCTTATTCTACTGGACTGGACGCCTCAGGATAAACAGTTGCCGCAATTTTGTGTTCGGTACACTCACTTTTGATGCCGGACCTGTTGTTTGAATTGGGATGTGAGGAGATGCCCGCGACCGCGGTGGACCGCGCAACAAAAGACCTTGCCGACTTGGTTTGTGCCCGGCTCGTTGAATCTGGGATTGAATTCGGGGCGGTCCGCCATCTGGGAACCCCGCGCCGCCTGATCTTGGGCATCGACGGCCTCCCGGACCGGCAGCCAGACCGCGAAGAAGAGGTGCGGGGGCCCCGTCTAGAGGCCGCCTACGGGCCGGATGGACAACCGGCAAAGGCCCTAGAGGGGTTTTGCCGGGGCCAAGGAGTTGAGCCAGGCAGCGTTTTCCGGCGCGACGGCTACGTTTGGGCGGTCAAGCAGATCCCGGGTCAATCTGCCGGCTCGCTTTTGTCATCCGTCCTCCCAGATGCCGTCAAATCGCTGAAGTTTGAAAAGACCATGCGCTGGGGGTTGGAAAAAGCCCGATTTGTCCGTCCGGTCCGGTGGATTTTGGCCCGATTGGGTGACGGGTTGGTTGATTTTGAACTGTTCGGCATCCAGTCCGGGCTTTCGTCCAGGGGTCACCGCTTCATGGGGGATGTGTGGTTTGAACCATCAGGTTGGGATAACCACATGGCGTTGCTTCGGTCGCACTTTGTGGAGCCCGACCCTGCCGAAAGACGGAAGAGGATTGTTTCTGAGGCAAAGAGCGTCGCCCGGGGAGAGCCGGATCTTCCGGAGGCGCTCGTGCAGGAAAATGTGCAGCTCACAGAATGGCCCACCGCCCACGAAGGGGTGTTTGCCGAAGAGTTCTTGGAGCTGCCGGAACCGGTCTTGGTGACCGCCATGGCCAAGCACGAACGGTTTTTCCCCGTCCGCGACCGGGGCAAGGTGACAAACCGGTTCGTCTCCATCCGGAACAACGGCAGCGAGTCCTCCGTCCGCGCCGGCAACGAGTGGGTTCTCAATGCCCGGTTCAACGATGCCCGGTTTTTCTACAACGAAGACAAAAAGCGCACGATGGACGACTTTTTGGCGATGACTGGACGGATGCTGTTCCAAGACGGTTTGGGAACCGTCCGCCAGCGGGCAGACCGGTTGGCCAAGCTCAACCAGCAGGTGGATTCACTGTTTGGCGGGGATGACTCCGACTCAGCCCGGTTGGCTGGCCTCTATGCCAAAGCCGACCTCAGCTGCGGCTTGGTCAGCGAGCTCAGTTCTCTGCAAGGTGTCGTCGGGGGCGAATATGCGGCGCGGGAAGGGTTTCCGGAGTTGGTGAGTTTGGCGATCGGTTCCCAATACCAGCTGCCCGATGAGTTCACGCCATCGACCCGCCCGGGTGTGTCGCTTTTGGTTTCCGACCAATTGGATAAATTGGCGGGGTTCCTTGGGTTAGGGATGGTCCCCAAGGGCAGTAGCGACCCGTTTGGCTTGCGGCGTGCCGCCAGCCTGGTGATCCAGGCGGTTAGGCTGAGTGGCCTGCTGGTGGATTTGGATCCCCTTCTATCGCTGTCGTTTGAAACCTATGCTTCGCAAGGGGTGCAGCTCGACGAACCGGCGGCCCGGGCCGCGCTGGCCGACCTGTTCGATGGCCGGTACCGCTCCCTGCTTGCCGATGTCCCCCACGATGTGCATGATGCGGCATCCGCCCCGGGTTCATGGGAACGGCTCCAAAGCCCCAACTCGTACTCAGCCAGAGTGGAGGCCCTGGCCGCCGCCAAGGGGGATCCGGATCTTGTCCAAACGTTCACCCGGCCGCTCAACATCCTCAATGCGGAGAGGGCCAAGGGGCCGATCGAACCAACTGCGTTGCCCCAGGACGCCTTGACCGGCGCCGGCCGCGACCTCCTTCAAGCGGTTGAAACGGGTGGAGACTTGCGTGGCCCGATCCACGCCTTTTTTGAAGCGACAATGGTCAACGACCCAGATCCCGCGATCCGTAGCCGCAACCTGAGCCTCCTTTTATTGGTGGAAGCTGAGCTCCTGAAAACCGGCGATTACACCAAATTGGTGATTAGCTGACGGGATACGATTTGACGATCTGTAGGATGTCGCGGAACTCATCGGTTCCCGCTTCCCCCATCCACTCATAAACCGCGCTCTCCGTGTGGCAAACCCATGCCCCGGCATCGCGGAGCCGCTTGACGGCGAATTTGGTCGCCTCGGCCGAACGGCTTGTCACCGCGTCCATGGCCAAAAAGACTTCATAGCCAATGGCCAGGAGGTCGAGTGCGGTTTGGCAGACGCAAATGTGAGTTTCGCACCCGGCCAACACGATTTGGTTGGCACCGGAATCCCGGAGTTCAACAAGGAAGTCTTCATTGCCGCAGGCAGAAAAGGCCATTTTGGCCAAGGCCGGTTTGCCGATGAGGGCAGCCAGCGATTCTTCGGTTCCTCCCATGCGTTCGGGATATTGCACCGTGTGGTGGACGGGGACGTGCAGGTGGTTGGCACATTCAACCAAGAACTTGACCCGGTTGAGCGTTTTTTCGTAATCGAGGCAGCCTTGCATGAATTTCGGCTGGACGTCGATGACGGCAACAAAAGATTCGTCGGCTCGGAGCTTCATCTCATGCCTCCGCCGGCTTGATGGTGCCCTCGCATTCCCCAAACCCGATGCGGAAACCATCGCCTTGGGCATAGGCGCGCATGGAGATAGAGTCGCCGTCTTCGAGAAATGTCCGGGTTTTGCCGTTGGAAAGCGCCAATGGCTGAGTCCCTTTCCAAGTCAATTCCAGCATGGATCCGTAACTGCCCGGCTCGGGTCCGCTGATTGTCCCGCTGGCATAGAGGTCGCCAAATTCAATGGGTGTGCCGTTGCTGGTTTGGTGGGCAATCTGTTGGGACATGGACCAGTAGAGGTGTTTGGTGTTGCTGGCGCAGATCTGTTCCCCGTTTAGCCACACTTCCAAGGCGATGTCGAAATGCTGGCGGCCCTGTCGCCGCAAATGGGGCAGGACTTCCGGGTCTTGCTCCATGCCCTCGATGCGGAAGGGCTCCAGGGCGTCCATGGTGACCAGCCAAGGCGAAACAGAAGTCCCGAAAGACTTGCTGAGGAACGGGCCGAGGGGTTGGTATTCCCACCGTTGGATATCTCGGGCGCTCCAGTCGTTGACGATGACCATGCCGAGGATATGTTCGTCTGCGGCTTTGCAGGTGATCCGCTTGCCCATGTCGTTCCCCTCTGCAATGTAGAACCCCATTTCCAGTTCAAAGTCCATTTCCAGCGTCGGCCCAAACGATGGGGCCTCTGCGTCGGCGGCTTTTGTTTGGCCTTTGGGCCGCACGATGGGGGTGCCGCTGGCGACTACGCTTGAACTCCTACCGTTGTAGCCGACGGGCAAGTGTCGATAGTTGGGGAGAAGGGCCGGCATATCGGGGCGGAACATCTTTCCGACGTTGCTGGCGTGTTCGATCCCCGAATAGAAGTCGACGAACGATGTCGGCGGGATGGGCACGGCCATTTGCAGCGACTTGCGATCCAAAACGGCTTTTTTGCGCACCTTGGCATTGTCGCGGAGTTCACTGTGCGAGTCGAGGAGGAGTTCATAGAGCCGTTTCCTCAGGGCGGTCAATGATTCCTTGTCCAAACCCAAAAAGCTGTCGAGCCAGGGGAACTCTTCTTCATCGATCATTCCGTGTTCCATCAAGACTGGCAGGTCAAGCGCAAAATCCCCGATGGCACAGACCATTCCGTCCCCCCGGTTTTTGTGGACGGCAACGCCAAACGGGAGGTTTTGGATGGGGAAATCGCTTTCGGGCGACACCTCAATCCAACTCCGGTCGGTCGGCGGGACGATGAACGGCTTCATGCCGTCCAGTATCCCAGCTTTTTGAGCCCGTCCACGGGTTCGGCAATGCTACAACTGCCAAACCCCCCGAACCAGTCTTTGAAAAGCCGGATGGCTTCTTCATCCGCCTGGTGGCCGCGCCAGATCAACATTTCGCCGCCAAGCTCCAGAGCATCGGGGCTTTCCATGGCCAAGATGTCCCCGATCTCCGCTGTGGAGAGGTCGGCGGCAAGGGCAAAAAGCCCGGCCAGGCACACGTTCAAGAACCCATGCCGGTGGACGCTCAACGATTCGTCCCAATGGCGCAAGGGGTCGTGCAGCCCGGCCGTCATCTTGAACGGGATTTCGATGTTGACGGCGGTATGGATGAAGAGGGCGAGCTGTTCAATGCCGGGGAAGGCGTCGGCGGTTGTCCCGCCGGTTCGGGCTTTTGCTCCGAATTCCGGGTTGATGGCCGCCAGTTCGTGGAGGCAATCTTCGAGGCCGCCCGGCCAACCGAGCTCCACATAGGCGTCGTCGACGAGATCGAGTATGCCGCTGCGGTCCAGGGCTTTGATGGATCGCGCGACCCCGCCTTCGCCGTGGTGTCCGATCCGGACTTCGTAGGCCCCGAATTCAAGGTTGGCGCACCCTTCCATGCGCTGGATGTCCCGTTCAAAGCTGGCGAGTGCCTTGTCGGGGGATTCGACGGGGTTCCCGATGACGGAGACGGCTAATCCGTCGACCCCTTTCCTTCTGGCGAGGGCATCAAGTTCGGCAAGTTTGTTGCTCGGACAGACGAAAAGGTCGGCCAACCACGCAACATCGGTGGGCAGGGATTGGAACTCGCCAAAGGCGTCTTCCAGCCCAAGCTGGGCCGGGGGGAAGAGGCCGGCATAGTCGATCACCCCGTCGAGCAGTTGGCCCAGCAGCGGATTCACGCTGGGGAGTTTATCCCGAGAGGTGGGGGAATTTTGGTATCTTTCATCAACCTCCATTGCGCCACGATGCGGTGTCGTCCCGATTGGGGGTCAAGGAAACACGATGCGTGTACTCATTGCGGATGACGATCCGATTATCCGTTTGGACTTGCGGCAAATGCTCGAAACCCTTGGCTACCAGGTGGTGGCCGAGGCGGAAGACGGCTTAGCGGCCGTTTCGCTGACGAAGAGCGAATCCCCCGATGTCTGCCTTCTCGATGTGAAAATGCCCTCGCTGGACGGCATCGATGCGGCCGGCCAAATCGCCGAAGAAGGCCTTGCCCCCACCGTCTTGCTGACCGCCTACAGCGATTCGGAATTAATCGAACGGGCCAAGGAGGCGGGGGTCTTCGGATATTTGGTCAAGCCGTTCAAACCCAGCGACCTCGGCCCGGCCATCGAAGTCGCCCGGTCACGGTTTGAAAGCAACCAAATCCTTAACCGGGAGATTTCCGACTTGACAGAACGGCTCGAAGCGAGGCGCGCCATTGAAAAAGCCAAAGGCATCCTGATGAAGGATCAAGGCCTGGACGAATCGGAGGCTTACCGGCGGATCCAGACCCAGTCCATGAATGCCCGCAAATCCATGCGCGAGGTCGCCGAGGCGATCATCCTGGCCAGCGAAGTCTGATCCCTGGTCAGCCGGCCACGCTGCTTTGAAACGGTTCGACGGGCACATATTCCAACAAATCGCCCGGTTGGCATTGCAGGCATTCACAGATGGATTCCAACGTGCCAAACCGGATGCCTTTCACATGCCCCTTTTTAAGCAGCGAGAGGTTCACTTCCGAAATTCCAATGGCTTGCGCGAGATCCTTGGAAAGCATTTTCCGCTTTGCGAGGACAACGTCGAGCTTGACGATGATCGGCATAGTCTTAAAGGATCGCCTCAGAATCGAGTTGGTAGGCCAGGGCTTGGTCTGCCTTAGCCTTGAGTCCGGCACAAAGCTGGGCTAACCCAACCAATCCGACAGTGGTCACAACCGTCCGGATGGGGGCACTACCAAGGTCGGCAAACAATGGCCAAACCGAGGGCAGGCCCAACTTAGCGATGACAAATACCGCCGCCGCCGCCAAGAACAATCCTCGTGCCAAAGGCAGGCGATCCCATCGGCGGTCTAGAAATCCCGAACCATTGAAAATCGAACCAAGGCAGAGTATGCCTGCTGCGGCGGCCAGGCAAGCCGGTGCGATTCCTGCGCCAACAAGCCAGCCACCTTCTCCATTGAGTGACCGGATCAGGGGCCAAGCCGCTACAAATGCGGCCATCAAGATGGCCATGAGGGGGACACTTCGGAAAAGTTTTTCGGCGCGCTTGGCCATGCCCTATTGTGGACTGGAAGTGACCTCCCTCCCAGTGACTTGATCGGTGAATCGGATTCGACCGTCATTCTGGTCGGATTCAATTTTGAGGAGACGGGTCTCCCCTGCGGCAAACACGCTGCCTGTTGCCACTGCCTGGATCGTGAATTGCAGGTTGTCGCCCATGAGTTGAGCCGAACCTGTGGCGGAGCCCCCATCGTCCTCCACAATCGTGAAGGGCGCGGCATTTTGAGAGTCGAACACGCCGAACTCCAAAGAGAAACTGCCGAGACTGTCTTTGATTGGATTCCCAACTGGAAACCAATCGAATCGGAACGACTTGCTTTGTAGGTCAGAAATGACAGTGACGCGCGGGTCGATGCCTTCAAACGAGCCGATGGCACCGCCGCACCCAACTAATGCAAAGGTGGCAGCGATGACAATGGTGAAGGAAGCAAATTTTATGTGGGACATAAATAAATTATGGAAAAACAAAATGAATAATCCAATGAGGGCCCAGGCCCTTGATCTGGCAAAATGGGCTGATGGCGGAGCAACTTTGGGCACCGTGGCGGTTCGACTACGTCAAATCGGCTGACCACGAAAGGAAAGGCGGTTGCATCTTCGTCGATCTCCCGGCCTTGCAGAACGATCGAGAAAATTTGATCCTCCACCGGGGCGCAACCGCGTTCGTGATCCTCAACAAATACCCCTACACGAGTGGCCATGTGATGGTCGCGCCGTACCGCCATACGGCTGAAATTGGCGACTTGGCGGATGATGAGCTGCTTGAGGTCCAACAACTAATCCGCGACGCGGTGGGGTGGATCAAGGCGGCGTTTCGGCCGGATGGGTTCAATATCGGGCTCAACATCGGCACGGCGGGCGGTGCGGGCATCCCCAGCCACCTCCATTGGCATATCGTGCCCAGGTGGAACGGCGACACCAACTACATGACTTCGGTCGGCGGCGTGCGGGTGATCCCGCAATCGTTGGAAACCACCTACGACCTGTTGGAGCAAGCGAAGTATGGCGGATCTTGAAGCCCTGAAGGCCGAGTGCGAATCCTGCACCCGTTGCGGCTTGAGCGAGCGGCGGCTAAACGTTGTTTTCGGCGAGGGCGACCCGGCAAGCCCGCTGGTGCTGGTCGGCGAGGGCCCTGGCGACCAAGAAGACCGGTCGGGCCGGCCCTTCGTCGGCCGGAGCGGCCAAATGCTCGACCAAGCCCTTGCCGAAAACGGGCTGAACCGTAAGATGGTTTACATCTGCAACACGGTCAAGTGCCGGGCCGCAGATTGGGGGTCGGGCAAGCCGCAAAACCGCCCTCCCACACCTGCAGAAACGGAAGCGTGCCGTGATTGGCTGATCCCCCAACTGGCGCTGATCGCCCCCTTTGTCATCCTGGCAATCGGCGCACCCAGTGCCAAAAACCTCATCAAGAAAGATTTCAAGATCACAAAGGAGCGCGGACTCTACTTCCCTTGCTCTTACGCAAAAACGGCGATTGCAACCTTGCACCCAAGCTACATCTTGCGGCAACAGAACATTTCCGGCGATGGCGGTTACGGCCTTTTGGTGGCCGACATCGGGAAGGCATGGTCAGCCGCCCAAGAACTTCGGCGAAAAGCCGCCGACACCGTGGCCCCGCGTGCCGTAGATTAGACCGTGCCTGACCGAGCGATTGTCTGGCTGCGACGCGACCTCCGGTTGACCGACCATGCGGCGCTGACCTTTGCCACCCAGCATTGCCGTGAGGTGTGTTTGGCTTTTGTGTACGACGCCAACATTTTGGATCGGCTGCCCAACCGGCAAGACCGCCGGGTTCAATTCATCCACCAATCCCTCGAAGAGATCTTCCGGAAAACGGGGGCCTTGGTCACGCTCGTCGGCGACCCGGTCGAGCTGATCCCGGCCTTAGCCCAAGACCTGGGAGCGGATTGGGTGGTTGCCGCCCATGACGACGACCCCTACGCCGTTAGCCGGGACAGTCGCATTCGGGAGGTGTTGGGGGAGCGGTTCCAAACGGTGCTCGACCATCTGGTGCGGGAAAAGCAACAAGTGGTCAAGGATGATGGGACGCCGTACCGGGTTTATTCGCCCTATCGGCGGGCATGGCAGGCATCGGTGGTCAGCCAAGATTTCGCGCCCAAAGATCCAGATCTATCCCGGTTGAAACGGCCGGCCAGGGTCAATGTCGGCCAGGTCGGCAACCCCACTCTGGAACATATCGGGTTCCAAGGTTGCGGCCGCCTAGTTGTGGAGCCGGGCGAAGACGCCGCGCGGGGCCAGCTTGCGCAGTTTGCGGCGAAGCTCCCCAACTACAAGATTGACCGGGACACCCCATCGCGGCTCGGAACCAGCGGGCTCAGCACGGCCCTCCGGTTCGGCACGATTAGCATCCGGGAATGCTTGCGGGTTGCCCGGGCCGATGGCTCGCCCGGGGCGGAAACTTGGGAGAACGAGTTGATTTGGCGGGAGTTCTATCACATGATCCTCGCCAACTTCCCCGAAGTCGGGGCAGGTCGCGCGTTCAACCCGCAATACCAGGGATTGGAGTGGCCGGGCGACCCCGGCTCATTTGACCTTTGGAAGGCGGGCCAAACCGGGTACCCGTTGGTGGATGCCGCCATGCGTTGCTTTGCCGCAACCGGCTGGATGCACAACCGCCTGCGGATGGTGACCGCGATGTTCCTGACCAAAGACCTCTTGCTAGATTGGCGGCTTGGCGAGGCGTATTTTGCCGATAATCTTCTGGATTTCGACCTGGCCAGCAACAACGGGGGATGGCAGTGGTCTGCGGGGACGGGCGCGGATGCCCAGCCCTATTTCCGGATTTTCAACCCGGTGTTGCAAAGCCGCAAGTTTGACCCGGAGGGTGAATTCATCCGCGAATGGGTTCCTGAATTGCGCGGCCTGGATTCCGAATCGGTTCATTGGCCCTTCTCGCCCGACGGAACCCGAAATTTGGTCACTCCTCCGGGTTATCCGGATCCGCTGGTCGACCATGCGGTCCAAAAAGCAAAGGCCATCGCGTTGTTTCAAACCGAGTTCTGATTGTTCCGCTTTTCTCCAGGTTGCAGAAGGCACTTGCGGCATGCCGCGATTGGTACCTCACTATCGGTTGTGGGGAGGTTCTCGGCAACGGCATCTCCAAGGGCATTCCGTAAGTCCGCGACAGCCTGCTGGAGTTCTCCCGCGCGTCTTTCGAGCCCTTCTACCGGCACACCTGCCGCGATGTCGAGCAAGAAGAGCGTGGAGACCTCGTGGAGTCGGATGGCTTCAAAACTGACGGGGCCGGACTTGACCCTGTTTTTGAGCCGCTCGACAGACCTGTCCATGTCCCCATTGTCGCCAGAAAAACGCTGTTTCCGAGAGGGGGATTTTGCTCAATCTCGGTCAAGTTTCCGGTTCGGGTGCCGGTTCCAGTCGGTCGCGACAGGCACCCCTGCTGGGGGCGGGCAATGCGGCCGACGCCGGCCGGGATGCCCATTTTGGTTTTGGATGATGCCGTTCCCGAGAATCCCTTGGCAGGCATTGAGCAGGTTTTCCATCTGGATGACAGCTCCGCTCAGCCCACCTAGCCGGCTTTGGAGGGCGTCACACCGGACACCGTTTTCCAGGTCAAGGAGCAAAAGTTGGGTTTGTTGGTTCACATGTTTGGCCATTTGCAGGATCGATCGGTTGACTGATTCTCCGTGATTGCTCTGCTGGACATGGGCCATGGTCTTTGCCAAATGATATGTAATGGATTACGAATGTTATTTGGCGATAATTGCGATTTTGGCCGCATGAGGCATAATTGCGGTCGATGGCGCAAAACGGGCGGTGGTACCGGTTCGCAGGGTGGTTTTGCCGGACATTTTTCTTCCGCCCCCTTGGACGGCTGGAAGTCCGCGGCTTGGAGAACGTCCCTGCGGAAGGCCCCCTGTTGGTCGCCCCGATCCACACCAGCCATATCGACCCTCCTTTGGTGGGATCTGTCTGTCCTCGAATCTTACGTTTCATGGCCAAAAAGGAACTGTTCTTTTTCCCGTTGGGCCCGCTGATCCGCAGCCTAGGAGCGTTCCCGGTCGGCCGTGGCGAAGGGGACAGTGCGGCGATCCGTCTGACCTTGGCCGAATTGGAACACGGTGCGGCGATTTTGATTTTTCCGGAGGGGACGCGGGGGGATGGCCGCCGTTTGGGAGACATCCAGATCGGCACGGCGATGATTGCCAAAAAGTCGGGGGCAAAGATCTTGCCGGTCGGTATTGCGGGGGCTGCCGCCATGTTGCCCAAAGGCAAATTGTTCCCTCGGCGGACCAAGCTGGTTGTCTGTTTCGGCCCGGCCTTCACCTATCAAGACACAGCGACAGGATCCAGCGAGCGGGAGAACCGAACCCTGTTTGTCAAGGCCCTCACCGGGCGCTTGCACCAGGCATGCACGCAAGCAGGCCTGGAATTGGATCCCCTGGACTAGAACTTCTTTTGCAGGGAAAACCCGAAGGCCGGCGCCCCCTCACGGAAAAGGTACTTGAGTGAGGCCTCGGGGAATGGTTTGTATTCCACCCCCGCGGTGAGCGTGCCTCCGTCGTGGTCCCCGATCAGGCGAAATTCGTTGGTCAAGGGGATGGAAATGTTGAAGAAAAACCCACCGCCATCGCGCGACCATCCGCCAAATGTCAGGATTGTGGGGGTGTCTTGGTTGAAAATGTCTAGATTCCCAAAGTAGTAGGTAATAGCCAAATAGGCGGCACGCCTTTCGGCGGTTTGGTCGGTGGCGTCCAGGATCCCGGCGCTGACCCCGGGTGCCAAGTCCGTGATGGGAGTGAGGTAGTTGTAAGAGAGGTTGAGGCCGGGTATGACCCGGTCGTTGTTGAATCTCTCGCCGGACAGTTCCAATTCGATGGAATTGGTGAGGCCGAGCCCGATCCACCCGAACGACGCGTCTCGGCCGGGCACGGACAAGAATTCGAGCTTGGCCGCGTTTTGCGGCACTTTTTTGCCCATGGGGGTTGAGATGATCCGGTCTGCGCCGGCAGTGGCGGCGGCAACCGCGGCAGCGATCAGGAAGATTGCTTTGGGCATGGGCGTGGTTTTACCTGTCAGCGCCCCGGCTCACAAGACGGTCGAGGGTTGCCTCCATGATCTCGGTGGTTTGGGCCGATACCGTGTAGACGAGCGCTTCGCGATAGACGCGTTGGGCGTCGTGGTGGATACTGTTGGCAGCACCCGAGCTGGCGGCGACTCCCGCATGGGCGCACCGGGCGGCCATATCGATCGCCCAGGCCCGGGCCCTCAGCCTGGCGTGGAGGTCATCCTCGTTCTGCAAGATTTTTTCCCGGCACCGGGCGAGTTCCGCGTCCAGGGCCTTCCAAGCGGCAAGGAGGAACCCTGCCCCCCGTTTGACGGAAGCGGCATGCACGATGTCCAGGCCCGCCCGGGCGCACCCCAAGGCAAACCAGGCTTGCAGCGTGACGTTGATCATGTCATTGTTAGCCAACCATCCGGCAGGTTTGATGAACGCCGTATCGTCATAAGATATCAACCAATTGGTGAGGGTTGCGGACATTGTCCGGGGAGATTCCATTGCGGCGAGGCGCATCGGCCCTTCAAACACGATGGAACCGCCGTTGGCCTCGGTGTCTTGGAACGGCACAATCCCAAAGAGGGATTCACCCGATGGCAGGGCGGCCCCGACAAGGAATTCGCCAAAGAATCCATGGCCGGTCACCCACGGCACCAAGCCATCTAACCGATAACCCCCGTCTGCCTCCTTTGCCTTTAGGATTGGATCCCCCGGCCTCCTGAGTTGACTGAACCCGATCCCAACCAAGCGGTCGGCTGCCATGTGCGGGAGGAGCCGGGCTTTGAGGGGCTCATTTCCCCACCGGGCCAGCATGCTGACCGCGCTCTGGTGCTGGGTTTGCAAAAATGCCAAAGACCCGCTCCGGCGGGCAACCGACTCTTGGAAAAGCCGGAAAGAGGTTTCGTCCAGGTCGGGCCCGCCATATTCTGCCGGTCGGCGCAGGGCCATCAAACCGCGATCCCTCAGCCCTTGCAGGGCCTGCGCCAAGGCCTCTTCGCTCCCATCGACCGCATTGGCATTGGGTGCGACTTCGGTAGTCAAGTAGTCCTCGGCTTGCTGCAGGATCTGGCTCGGGGTCCGCTTGTCCATCACTCAGAGAATACACCCTGGGGATCCAGGGCTTGCTTCAGGTTTGCCCGGAACCGCGCCGCCAAGGGGCTTTGTTCCCCAAGCATCCGCCCATCTGGGTGTATAGACCAACCATAAGGTGGAAGAGCTATCGGTTCTTCTGTCCACAGCCATTTTCCCGACGGGTCACGGATGCCTTCTCCCCACCCGGTTGGCACGCGACTGGCCCAATGCGGCCTATCGGGCTCTGGCGCCCGGGCGCCATCGGTCTGGCCAGCCGGCTTGAGCCGAAGCGCCACTTCCAGAATCGCGGCAAGGCTTCCCCGAGAGCCAACGAGTGCCCGATGGATATCGAATCCGGCGACGCTTTTGACGACATCTGCCCCCGACCGGACGATGGAACCGTCCCCCGTGACGAATGACATTCCGGTCACCCAATCGCGGACGGCGCCCGTTTGTTCTTGGTGGTAATGCGGCATCCCCGTGGCGACAAGCCCCCCAACCGTCTGACCGGTGTATCCGAGCCACCCACGGTGGATGGGGAGGCAAAGCCCATCTTTGGCCGTCAGTTCGGCCAGTTCGTCGAGCAAGAATCCGGCCCCGACCCGCACCACCAGATCGTCCGGTCGGTAATAAACCAAATGGTGAAAATTCTGCATGCTCAGGGTTGGGGGGTTTTTGCCCAGGCATCGACTTGATCCGCGGCCGCCGATCCGCAACGGCCCTTCCTTCACCGCATCGCAGATGTCTTGGATGTTATCGGCAATGGTCATGTTGCGGCCCCGCTCCACCTCGGCCGGTGTTCCAGGCAGCCCTTTGCGTCGGGGATGACTTTGCAGGGGTTGCAGAGACTCCCTGATTCAAATACGCCGCGCATTCGGCCGTGGACTTCGAGGCTTGCCGGGTCGAACATCTGGGCCAGGAGGTCGGTTTTTTCGACCCCGACCCCGTGTTCTCCGGTGACCGAACCGCCGAGGGCCAGGCAGTGCCGGATGATCTCTTCTCCAGCTTGCACGACGCGGTCCACCGCGCCCTCCTCTCGTTCGTCAAAGTAGAAAATGGGATGCAGGTTGCCATCCCCGGCATGGAAGATGTTGGCCACGCCGAGTCGGTGTCGGCGAGCGGTTTCGTAGACGGCGTCCAACATCTCTGGCAACCGGCTCGGAGGAATCACACCGTCGTGGGTGACGACGGTCGGGGCTAGTCTCCCCAAGGCGCCGACTCCTTTTTTGCGGGCTGTCCACAGTTTGTTTCGTTCTCCGGGGTTTTGGGCTGTCCGGGTTTCGATGGCCCCATGGCGGCGTCCGATTTCCAAAAGGGTTTGGAGCTCGTCCTCTGCTTGGTTGGCTTCGCCGTCGGTCTCTACCAGCAGCATTGCGGCTGTGCCCTCCGGGTATTCGAGACTGAAAGCAGCGCGGACGGCGGCAAGGACGGCGGCGTCCATCATCTCGAGAGCGGCTGGGGTGACCCCGCTCCGGATCATGTCCCCCACACATCGGGACGCGTCTCCTACGGCCGCGAAGCAGATGGTTGCGGTAGCGGTGGCGGCCGGGAGCGGGGTGAGTTTGAGCCAGGCTTCGGTAACGATTCCGACGGTGCCTTCGCTCCCCACGACTAGGCTGAGCAGGTCTGGGTCGCCGCCGAGCGGTCCTCCGAGGGTTGCGATTTCACCCTGGGCGGTCACGATCCGCACTCCAGAAACATGTTGGGCCGTCACACCATATTTGAGGGTGTGGGGCCCGCCGGAGTTCATGGCGATGTTGCCGCCGACCGTCGAAACGCTTTGGCTGCTCGGGTCAGGGGCAAAGTGGTAACCAAAAGGTTGGACCATTTGGCTGACTTTGGCGTTGGCAACTCCGGACTGGGCAAGGAGCCACTCGTCGCGGATCGAATAGTCGAGGATTGCGGTGAGGCGTTTGGTGCTGACCACGACGCCGCCGAGCGCGGGCATCGCTCCCCCGCTGAGCCCGGTTCCCGCCCCCCGGGGGGTGATGGGCACCCCGTTGGCGGCGCACCAGCCCACCACCTGAGCGACCTCGGCTGTTGTTTGTGGCAAAACAACGACAACGGGCTGCGATTGTTCGACCGTGTAGGCATCGTGGGCATAGACCCGGCGGACGGCGTCTCCGCTGAGCACCGCTTCGGCGCCTAGCAATCCTACCATCGCATCTTCCAACTGCTCTGCCACCAGGTTCAGTTTATCCGAGTAACATGGATGCGTGTTCATCGTCTTCGAAGGGCCGGAAGGGGCCGGGAAATCGACCCTGGTCGCCCGGCTGGCCCAGGAGCTCGGAGAACGTGCAGTGGTCACCCGGGAGCCCGGATCTGGGGAGTTCGGGGTGGCCATCCGCCGATTGTTGCTGGAAGGCGAGGGAATACCGCCCTGGTCGGAACTGTTCCTGTTTCTGGCAGACCGGGCCAACCATGTGGAGACCGTGATCCGCCCGGCGTTGCAAGCAGGCAAAACGGTCTTGTGCGACCGTTATGCGGATTCGACAGTGGTGTATCAGGGCCACGCCCGGGGGTTAGACCTAGATTTTCTGCGGACGGCCAATCAAATGGCCACCGGTGGCCTCATCCCAGATATGACAGTCCTGTTAGATTTGGATCCGGCCGTGGGCCTCGGCCGGCAAAGCCGGCAAGACCGGTTGGATCGCGAGCCGATAGAGTTCCACCAAAAGGTGAGAGCGGGGTTCTTGGCCGAAATGTCCCGCGATCCGTCGCGGTGGTTGAAAATCGATGCCGCCCAACCTCCTCAAAAGGTGTTTGAGGAAGTTTGGGCGGCGATCCGTACTCGCGCTTAGGGGAAAATCCCGCGCATCAAGGTGGCTTCGGCCACGCGTTTGACCCCGATGATCATGGCGGCTGTCCGCATGTCGGTGTCGTGGACCCGCATTTCGTGGGCCACAGCGCCATAGGAGTGCTTCATCAGCCGGCTCAGCCTGTCGTTGACCTGGTCTTCTTCCCAGAAGAAGTTTTGGAGGTCTTGAACCCATTCGAAGTAGCTACAAACGACCCCTCCCGCATTGGCCAAGATATCCGGGACGACCAGGATGCCCTTGTCGTGGAGGATCTTGTCGGCTTCGAGCGTTGTGGGTCCGTTGGCCCCTTCCACCACAATCTTCGCCTTGACTTGGTCGGCGTTTTTCTCCGTGATTTGAGCTTGGATGGCGGCCGGGATCAGCACGTCACAATCGAGGGCGAGCAGCTCATCGTTGGAGATCTTGTCGCATTCCGTATAGTTTTGGATTCCCCCGTCGACGCCACTGTATTTGTCGTAAAGGTCTTGGATCGGGAGCCCGTTGGGGTTGGCGATTGCCCCGCTGGTGTCGCTAACCGCGATGACCTTGGCGCCTTTCTGTTCGGCCAGGCGGGCGGCCACCGAACCCACGTTGCCAAAGCCCTGGACAACGATCCGCGAGCCTTCGAAGTTCATGTTGGCGTTGTGGCAGGCTTCTTCGGCGCAGACGATGACGCCGCGGCCGGTGGCTTCAACGCGCCCTTCCGACCCGCCGAGTTCGATCGGCTTTCCGGTGACGACCCCCGGCACGGTGTAGCCGGACTGCATGGAATAGGTGTCCATGATCCAGCTCATCACCTTGGGGCTCGTCCCTACGTCGGGGGCGGGGATGTCGGATCGCTCGCCAATGATCGGGCTGATCTCGGCGGTGAACCGCCTCGTGAGCTTTTCCAGTTCCCGCATGCTGAGCTCTTTGACATTGACTTTGACCCCGCCTTTTGCCCCGCCATAGGGGATGTTGGCAACGGCGCATTTCCAGGTCATCCACATGGCAAGCGCAGTCGTCTCGCCCAAGTCGACATCCGGGTGGTAGCGGATCCCGCCTTTTGTGGGCCCGCGGCTTTGGTTGTGCTGGACGCGGTAGCCCTCGAAAACTTGGACTTCGCCGCTATCCATCACGACCGGGAAATTGACGACCAGGGCGCGTTTGGGGCGCCCCAGGACTTCGATCAGGCCCTCATCGAGGTCGAGATAAGCAGATGCTTGTTGCAACTGCTGCCGGGCCATTGCCTGTACGTCGTAATCGCTCATGTTTCTTTTTTCAAACCACTCTGTTTTGGAACATCCTTGCAGTGAGCGCAAAGACCGGGATGGCGGCAACTCCGTTGTAGACCGCCGAAAGCATTGTAGCCGCTACGGCTGGGAGCAGGGGGTTCGGTGGGGCCAACAGGATGAGTATCCCTTGGCAGAATGCGGTTCCGGCGGCGACCCAGATGACGGCGGTGCGGCCGTCAATCTCCTCATGCCCGCGGGTGGCTATCGCATACCCGCCCAAAATCCGGCTGACCGCATAGTGCATCATGGTCGCCCCGGAAAGCCCCCCGGTCAGGATGCCGCTCAACAGTCCAAACGCTCCGCCGGCGGCCGGGCGGCTCACCAAAGAAACACAAAGCACGACGACAACGGGCAAGTTCGCCTGGGCGCCCAAAAGCGTGTACCGATTGAGGACGCCTTCTTGCAAAACGGTGGCGGCAATGAGCATGACTACGGCAATGGCTGCGCCGACGGGGTTCTTCATTTCAGGATCGTCACCTCTTTGCTGAACCCGATCTGGCTGGAAGGGACGATGAAAGCCCGGCGGACGCCGAATTCACGGTCGTTGACGTACTCGGAGACGGTTCCGATGCGAATGCCTCGGGGGATGAATTCGCTGTACCCGGTTGTCACCACGTCCGCCCCAGGTGTGATTTCAACGTCGTCAAACACGTCCATCACAAGGCGGTCGCTGCGTTGCCCTTTCACCAATCCGGCCACATTGGGCGAACCGATCGCCAAGCAACCGATGCTGACCGTGCTCGATGTAATAAGCACGGCTTGGCACGTGTCGTCCTGGACGGTGCTGACCAGCGCAAGGAGTCCATCTTGCGTGATGACGGGCAGGTTGGGTTTGACCCCGTCGCGGGACCCTTTGTCTAAGGTGATCCGGTTATCGTAGGGCACGTAATGGATGATGTCTGCGTCCACCCGCTCCCTGCCGATGGTGTTGAGGTGCAGTTTGGCCCGCAGGTCGCTGATTTCCCGATCCTTGCGTTGCACGGTTTCCTGGTAATCGGCGGCAGCCCGTGCCAATTGACGAAGCCGGGTGTTTTCGGCCTTGATCCTTTCGGCTGAAAAAACGCCGGCAAAAAATCGGTCGATGTTGCCCATGCTTTGGGAGAGCGAGGCGACCGGCCGGATCAGCAGGGCCTGCACCGTTGTGCTGACAGGATCCAACCTCCCTGCCCCCCTCATGCGGTTTTGCAAGGTGCCGAGTCCCATTGCCGCGGCGAGCAATAGGAGGAGCCAGACCCATTCCCGCCGCGGGGGGTCGGTTAGCCTCTCGATGCGTTCTCCAACATCCGCCGGATCGACGGGTTTTCGTTCAACAAATCTAGCATACGGCCCGTTCCGATCGCGACACAGCTCAAGGGGTCGCGGGCGATGAGGACGGGCATGCCGGTTTCGCGGGAGATGAGTTGGTCCAGCCCGCGGATCAAGGCCCCTCCCCCGGCGATGACGATCCCATGGTTCATGCAGTCGGCGGCAAGTTCGGGCGGGGTCGCTTCCAAGGTGAGCTTGACGGCCTCGACGATTTCTTGGACGGGATCGTGGATGGCGTCCCGGATTTCGACGCTGGTGATGTCGGCGCTCCTGGGCAGGCCGCTGATGAGGTCGCGCCCTTTAATGGACATGGAAAGTTCTTCGTCCATCGGGTACGCGGAGCCGATTTCGATCTTGACTTGTTCGGCGGTCCGTTCACCGATGAAGAGGTTGTAGGCCCTTCGGACATATGCGGCGATGGCTTCGTCGATTTCGTCGCCGGCTGTGCGGACACTGCGGCTGTGGACGATGCCGGCCAGCGAGATCACGGCGACTTCGGTGGTGCCGCCGCCGATGTCGACGATCATGGATCCGACGGGCTCTTCGACCGGCAGCCCGGCGCCGATCGCCGCGGCCATGGGTTCTTCAATGACGTAGGCTCGGTGGGCCCCGGCTTTGCGGGCGGCATCGAGCACGGCGTCGCGCTCGACTTCGGTGACTCCGCTAGGGATTCCGACGACGACCGTGGTTTGGAGGGCAAATCCGCGGCTGGCCTTCTTGATGAAGTGGCGGATCATGGCCAGCGTTTGCTCGTAATCAGCGATCACGCCATCGCGGAGGGGGCGGATCGCGACGATGTTGGCCGGGGTCCGACCAAGCATGCGTTTGGCTTCTTCACCAACGGCATAGACTTCGTTGGTATCTTTGTTGATGGCGATGACGCTGGGCTCACGGATGATGATCCCCCGTCCAGCAAGGTGGACGAGGGTGTTAGCCGTTCCCAGGTCGATCCCGATATCTCGACGGAACCGTGATGTGAGGGAACGGATCCAGGCAGGAGGTTGGCCGTTGGACACTCAGGTGCGGTTCAGCCCGTCTTACCTGCCGCCGGCGTTGTCTGCGGTGATCGGCCCGCGCCGCGGTTGGCCGTTGCCGCCGAGCGCGCCGCCTGCGGCTCCGGCTCCGCCGGTTGCCGCGCCTTTGCCAGCGTTCGGAAGCGCGTTCGCGAAAACGACGGCGCCTTCCTGTGGCGAAACCGGGGCGACTGGCACCGCTGCCGGATCCTGCAGCACAACGGTCTTGCGTTGGCTCAAGGCAAATCCGAGCGTCCAGCCAATCATAAACACGATGGCCACGATAATCACGATCAAGTTCGTTTGGTCTTTCAATTCCGGCTCCTGACGGGGTTCCCTGAGTTTAGCACGGCGGTGCATCGAGTGTGATGCACCTTGCCTGCCAAAAGGTTACGCCCCGCCGGGTCAATGGCGGAAGTGCCGGGTGTCCGTGAATGCCATGGCGATCCCCAATTCGTCCGCTTTAGCGACGACTTCGCCGTCGCGGACACTCCCGCCTGGCTGCACGATGGCGCGGATGCCGGCTGCGGCCGCGGCTTCGATGCTGTCGGCGAACGGGAAGAAGGCGTCGCTGGCCAATACGCACCGGCCCGCAGCTGGCCCCGCTTGTTCAATGGCCAACCTCACTGATTGCACGCGGTTCATTTGGCCGGCACCAACCCCCAAAAGCTGCCGGTTGTCGGCCAGCACGATGGCATTGCTCTTGACATGAGGGATGATCCGCCACGCGAGCCGGAGGGCTTCCGATTCTTCCGGAGTCGGCTGCCGTTTGGTGGCAATGGTCCACTCGTGGCCCGGATCCTCGTCAGAATCTTGGACCAGCACCCCTCCGCGGATCGAACGCAGGGCCAGGTAATTTTGAGCCGGCGAAGGCTCTGCGGCCAATAACCGCACATTTTGGCCCCACCCCTTCCGGGCGGTGAAGACCTCGACGGCCTCCTGGGTGAAGCCGGTGGCGATGACGACCTCCAAGAAGTTTTCCGGCTTCGTCATCTCTTCGGCAGCGTCACGGTCGATCTCCCCCAAAAAGGCCGCGATGCCGCCAAACGCGGAAACCGTGTCGCTGGATCTTGCCAGGGCGTAGCTTTCGGCGAGGCTTGAACCTTGGGCCGCCCCACAAGGGTTCCCGTGCTTGATGATTGCGCAAGATCCTTCGGCCAGGTCGCAAACCAACTCCCAAGCGGCATCGGCATCCAGGATGTTGTTGTAGCTCAGCTCCTTGCCCCAAAGCTGGCGGGCCCGGGCGGCGCCCCCCCGTTGCAACGGGTCGGTGTAGAGCCCGGCTGTTTGGTGAGGGTTTTCCCCGTACCGCATATCCAGCGTTTTGCGGAGGCCGAACGTGGCCGTGGATGATAGGGGCTCCACCCCGGCGGCGGCTGTCAGATAGCGCGAAATCACTGAATCGTAAAACGCGGTGTGCCGGAATGCGGCGGCACTCAATTCCAGCCGGAGGGATTGGAGTCCGCCCGATGCGATGGCATCGGCAACCCTTCCATAATCTGCCGGGTCAACAACGACGGTGACGCTGCCGAAGTTTTTGGCCGCGGCGCGAACCATCGCCGGCCCCCCGATGTCGATAGATTCCACGGCGTCTGCGAGTTCATGGGGGCCCGAAACCGTTTTTTCGAACGCATAAAGGTTAACGCAGACCAAGTCGATAGCCGCGATGCCGGATTCTTCGAGTTGCCGCACGTGGCCCGGGTTGTTCCGGTCGGCCAAGATTCCGCCGTGGATGTGGGGGTGTAGGGTTTTCACCCGGCCATCAAGCATTTCCGGAAACCCAGTCACATCCTTGACATCGGTAACGGGGAGGCCGGCCTCCCGCAAGGCTTTGGCGGTGCCGCCAGTGCTTAGGATCTCAAAACCTGAATCGAGGAGTCTTTGGGCAAATTCAACGACGCCGGTTTTGTCGGTGACGCTGATGAGGGCGCGGGGCATTCCGGAGAGACTACACCCTGTTGCCGCCCGTTACAGGCCGCTTGACTCCCCCGGTGTCGCCCGGGTTGTCCCCACCGGTTCCGGTGGTGCCAGGATCGACGGTGGGCTCTGCCGGTTTCTTCAGCTTGACCGTGATCGTCTTCCGGTTTTCCAGTCCCTGGTCGTCGGTGGCCACCAGTGTGAAAGTGGTCTCCTCGCCCAGGCTGAATTCTCTTTGTCCTTCCAACTCGGTCAAGGATTCCCGCTGATCGCCTTGGATGAGTTCGAGTCGGGCGGCTCCCGCAACCCGCCATCGGATAGTGACTTGGGGGGCTTCCGGGTCGATTTCGGGAGGGTTCGCCTCGAATTGCGAGATGACGGCTTTGGAATCTTTGATGAATTTGACGGAGATTTTTTTGCTGACTTCGTGCCCCTGTGCGTTCCGGGCGATCAGGGTGTAGGTGATGGATTTGACGCCCTTCCCTGGCAGGTCGTCGGGTGGGGAGGGCACTTGGATGGATTGCGCCTTGGGGTCAATGGCCCCGATCGGTTCCAGGTAAGCGTAGGTAGCCGCATCGTTCAGACGGTAGTCGATGACAATCGAAGAACCCAGCGGCACTTCTGACCGGCCGGCCGAAAATGCCAAGATTTCCGGTTCGGGGACAGTGGGGGGTTCCTTGACTTCCACGGAGATCGAGATGGGGTTGCTCCGGACATCCCCGGAGACGGCGATGATCTTGATATCGATCTTCCCGGCCTTGTCGGCGGCAATTGGCAATGTCCCCTTGACCGGTTGCATCTCGTAAAGGGTTTCGCCGAACTCGACGGTGACGCTGGAGGCATTTTTGGCCTCCCAGCCGATTTCGATTTGGTCGCCGACGGTTGCTTGTCGGGGTTGGACGGAGTAGTTGGCGATCGAGGGCGGTTTGGGGATGCTGAGGATCCACCCGACGAGGAGGGCGAGAACGACGAATGCCGCAATCATCGGCCCTGGACTGACGACCGGGCGGATTTCCACATGCAGCTGGCAGTTGGCCGCCACGGCGGGCCGGTCGGTGCTGCGGGTGCTGACGGTGACGGGGGCCACCTGGAGCCCCTGGAGGGCTTTGACCTTTGTCCCGGTGGCCGTCATGGAAACGACTTTGGACTGGCCGGGGGCCAACGTAACGGTGTTTTGGGCGAATTCGAAAGCGATCAGGTCGTCGACATCGCTGGCGTACAGTTGGAGGTTTTCCTCGGTGTTGCCGAGGTTCATGACCGTCACTTCGAACTGGGCTGAGCGGTTGAGGGCTGTGAGCTCGGCGCGTTTGGGCGTGGCCTCAATGCTGACGTGGCTGAAAGGGTTGACGGCCAGGGAGCTCTGGGCCGAGCGGGCCTCCCCGGAATCCATGGACCGCACTTTGATGACAAAGGGGTAAACCCCGGCTCGGCTTTCGGCTTCCCGGGGTGGCTTGATGAAAATCCGGTCAACCCGGGTCTCGCCGGCGGGAACCCACAACGTTGGCACCGGGATGGCCGTCCATTCGGGGTCAAGCCCTTCGACGGAAACCTCAAACTCCTCTTCTTGGTCTCCGTCGTTAGTGATTTCGAAGGCAACCGGGGCGCTGGATCCGGGCTCGACAGTGGACTCGTCATTTGCCAGCCGGACGGAAAAACCCATAACCGGATTGTACACCGGCATTTGCCCCTGCCCAGCAAGGCGTAGAATGGCAGGGCATGACCATCTCTTTGGCGATGGCTTTGGCGTTGCCGGCCTACGGGTTGCAGGCATACAACCAACCGTTGATCCCTCCGGCCGCCTTGCCACTCGGCGGCTACACGGAGCGCGGGGATCGGCTCTGTGAGCCGGGCGGCCAGCCGTTGGCCAGCCACACGCTCATCCTGAGCCAGGGGGGCAAGCAAGTCGCCCTGGTGGCGCTTGAGGGCTTGACGGTTCCCGAAAGCCTTTACCGTGAAGTCCGCCGCCGGGCGGAGATGCCGGTGTTTTTGGTGGCCACGCACACCCACTGCGCTCCCGACACCCAAATGCTGAATGAGCGGATGACCCTGCGTATCCCGGGGATCGCCCCGTTCAAGCGAGAGTGGCTGGATTGGTATTCCCTCAAGATCGCAGGAGGGATCGCCATCGCCGGTCAACAGGCCAAGTTGGAATCAGAATTGCGATTCGGACAGGCGAAAGCGGGGTTGGCCCGCCCAAGGCGGCAGGGCACGACGGTCACCAACCTGCTCACCGTCATCCAAGACGACCAGGGATCCGCAAAGCTGATCGTCTTTGGCGCCCACGCCACATGCCATGGGCCAGACACAGTGGTGGCCGATGGGGATTGGCCCGGTCGGTTGATGAATATGACCGGCGGATTGGTTTTTCCGGGGGCGATCGGCAACGCATCGCCAAATATCGATGGCCCCGATGGCGATGCCAAAGCCGGCGATTTCGCCCGGTTGCTTTCCCAAATCCCGACGCCGGACCGCACCCGGTTGGACGGCTTGGGTTATTGGGAGGAGCCGATCCGGCTCGACCCCGTGAAACCGCACCCGGATTTTGCCAAGGACTACAAAATCAACGACGCCCTCGCCCAGATCGCCGTCTCCAAGTTCGCCCCTCAGCAGGCCAACTTGAGTGCCGTCGTGCTGGGGGAGTTGATCTTGCTCGGTGTTCCGGGTGAGCCGAGCGGCGACTTGGAACTGCAGATCCAAGCGGCGGCCAAGTCCCGGGGTTATGCCTGCGCGGTGGTCAGCCATTGCAACGGCTGGATCGGGTACATCCTCACCCCCGGCGATTACGACCGTGGGGGGTACGAGGCCACCTTGTCGTTCCATGGCCGGGAAACGGGCCAACGGTTGTTCGAAGCCTCAGAGCGGTTGTTCGCGCGGTTGCCTAACCGCGCCAAAGCCGGTACTGCAAGTCGGCGATGACTTTTTTCAAAGTGGCCATCGCGGCATCCCGGTTGGCGGAGATGGATTCCCCCTCTTTGAGGTCTGCCGGTTTGAGGGTGACGAGGGTGCGGCCGTTGCCTTGGATCTCGTCTCCGTTAGATCCCAACTGATACATTTGGGGGACGGTATCCAAAAAGGCATTAAGGCGTAGTACCGAAGCCGCCCCGCGGTCTTTGGCGTCGGAACCCCGGTACGTGGCGATTAGGTAGTTGCCAAACCAAAGCTCAAAACTGCCGTCGTCTTTGGGGATGGATCTCGCGGAGAAGGAAGTGGTGGTGAGGCTACGTTTGACGGCAATGCCGAACTCGTTCATGGATCGGATCATGAACCGGGCCCGTTCTGGGGTTGGCGGGTGGGTCCGGTAAATGCCCCAATCGATTTGCGGAGCGACCCTTTCTTCGTAGCCGAGCCGCTCCATGAATGTCAGACACCCGACGGGGCTGTAGCGCGACTTCATCATGTACTGGAGACCGCCGTAGTCGGCCGCGGTTTCGGCCTTGACGCTCCAACCGCTGCTCAGCCCGGCCCCAACGAGTTGGACGGCGATCAAGGCCTTCATCGCGTCCGGGTTGGAATTGCCGGCCAAGGCTGCAGCGATCAACAACGGGATTTGCGCAATGTCGACTTTGGCTTGTTCGCGGCGCAAGGCGTCGAGGTGGCGGAACGAAGCGTGGGAGATTTCATGGGCCAGCACCCCGGCGAGCTCGTCGTCGGATTCGGTGAAATCGACCAACCCCTCATAGACATAGATGATGCCGCCAGGTAGGGAAAAGGCGTTGACATCTTCCCCTTTGACCAGTTTGAATTCGTATTGAAACGTGTTGTGGCGGGGGTCGCCCCACATTACGTTGACCGTGGAGGCATTGGCGATTTCCGCCATTTCGGCCCCGATCGCCTTAACCCGGGCGACCTGATCTTGGTTTTCGCTGGGCTTGAGTTCTTTGTCAATTTCTGCCGCGGCTTCTTTACCAATTTTGACGTCGTTGGCCAGGTCGTCTTGGTGGCGCTTTTCGTCTTTGGTTTGCGGCGTGTTGGGATCGGGTTGCTTTTGGCTTTGGTCCTGCTCTTGGGCGTGGGCCAGGGCCGTCACCGCGATTTCCGGCATGTAAAAGCCGTAGCTGCAAGCGCAATCCGTGTGGATTGCCGGGGCGGCGAGCACAAAAGCGGCGATCAAGGGGGACATCGGGCTCTCAGCTATGACGATTCGGCCATGGTTTCGTTCCCAAGCAGGATAGGACGGTCTCTTTCCTTGTCGACGACGCAGAGGATGCCGAAGGGCTCGGTGCCCCGGTTCCGGAACTGATGGGGGGCGTGTGGGGGAACGTGCACCACATCGCCGGGGGATACCGTACCCCATGCTCCCTCCAAAAAGACTTCGCCGCTCCCCCTGGCCACGATGACGCAGTGCTCGTGGCCGTGCTTTTCGTGCGAGGTGTATCCACCGGGGGCGATCTCAAAGTACCGGGTCTCGAACTGGCTGTCCGGGGTGGCAAACAACACCCGCCGGCTGACATCTTGCCAGGTACCGGGTTCATTTTTGTAGTCTTGCCGTTCGACGCCTGGCCACTCGAACCCTTTGGAACGGAGGATCATCAGAACCGCACCACCGCTTTCAAAATCTCCCCATTTCGCATCGCGTGGTAGGCGGCGGGCAGGTCGGCAATGGCGACCTCAGTGGTGTAGATCTGGTTTCCCCTGACTTTTCCCTGCGTGAGCCATTCCAAGGACTGCTTGGTGTCGTCCGGCCCGCATGAGTAGCTGTTGATGAGCTCGATATCCTTCATGTACGCCGTTTCGAAATCAAATGGCTGCGGCCCAGGCGGGAGGGGGGCAAAGAGCCCGATCCGCCCGCCCGGTTCGGTGGCTTGCAAAGCAAACACCAGGGCCTCGGAACTCCCCGGGCACAGGATTGTGCACAGCGACCCCCCGCACTCATTTGGTTGCTTCACGTCGACCCCTTGCTTTTTTGCCCATTCGGCCCGGAATGGATTCGGTTCAACCGCGGTGCAACCAGGCATGAGGAGGGCGTGGAGGAGCCCCATGGCTCCGAGGCCGACGACGCAGGCCGGCTCACCCTGCTGGTATCGCACCCGGCGGAGTTGTTTTGCCACGCAGGCGAGGGGTTCGACCAATGTGGCCGTCAGGGTGTCCAAGCCGGTTGTGGCCAGGCAGTCGGCCAGGTTTTCTGCCGGAACGGCGAAGTATTCGGCCATTCCGCCCGGATCTAGGCGCGACCGCTTCCAGGTGTCACAGTGGACAAACGCCCCCCGGCGGCAATATTCGCAATGAAGGCAAGGGGCGTGGTGGTGTGGCGAAACCTGGGTTCCGATGGGGAAGCGACTGTCGTCGGATTCCACGACGATCCCCACGGCTTCGTGTCCCAAAACATGGGGCCCTTTAAGGGCTTTGCGCTCCATGTACCACCCCATGAGTTCCCCGCTGCAAAGGCCGCAGGCGAGGGTTTTGACCAAAAGTCCGCCTGGGGGGCATGGCGGCACCGGGAGGGTGTCTACCGCCACTTGTCCGCCAGAATGGAAACGGACCGCCGCCATCGTGGCCGGCCCGTTAGGGGTGGAAGACATATTTGATCCCCCGCCCTGCTTCCAAATCGCGGAAGACCGCTTCGCCCTCGTCCAGGGCCCGGTCGCCACTGAAGAGAGGCCCAAGGTCGAAATCGGGGTGCATCAGCCAGTTCCGCGCTGTCCGAACGGCCCTGGTCCCAAAGTGGAACGGCGAGAGTACGGTGAGGTCGTCGTAGTGGAGGCGCTGGGTGCTGAACTTGACTTGCGACCCTGCTTTGCAGCCGCCAAACAGGACGAGCGTGCCGCCCCGGCGGACGAAATCAGCCGATTTTTCCCAAATCTCCAATTTCCCCGTGCATTCGATCACGAGATCGTATTCCCCGGTGGCCTCGTCCAGCTTGGTCGGTCGGGCCCCCAGAGCTTCCCCGACTTGCAAGCGGGCCGGGTTCCGCCCGGCAAGGGTCACATCTTTGATCCCGATGTGGCGGAGGGCTGCCACAAACATCAGCCCAATCGCCCCCGGCCCGATGACCAAGACGTCTCCGTGGGTTTTGGGGTTTGCCCGTTCAAGACCTTGCGCCACACAGGCGAGCGGCTCCAGCAAAGCCGCCGTTTCAAAGCTCAGGCGATTGGGTTTTGGGAAGACGTTGGTGCGGGCGATCCGTTCCGGGATCAGCAGGTATTCGGCGTAGGTGCCCAGCACCTTGGTTGCCATGATGGAATCGCACAGATTTTCTTGGTCGTTGAGGCACCATCGGCACTGCTGGCAAGGGGCGGAGTGGACTCCCATGATCTCGTCGCCGATGGCAAAGGGGGCACCCGCGCCAACGCCGACCACCGACCCGCTGTATTCGTGCCCAAACACGCCGGGCATCGGGATTTGCGGGTGTCCCCGCAAAAAGGCTTTGAGGTCGGTTCCGCAGGTCGGGGCAGCCTGAACCCGGATCAGGATGTCGCCTGGGCCTGGTTCGGGGATCGGCACGGAGCAAAAGTCGAGTTCCCCGGGAGCCTTGAGGACCAAGGCTTTCATCATGTCGCGGTGTCCGTTTTGGTTGCTCAATGCCTCACACCTTGGGCGGTACACTCCCGCCGAGCGGGATCCGCCCTAACGATACTCCAACGAGACCTCCATGCCCAAAGTTGCCAATTCGGTTTGGATAAAAGCCCCGCTCGACCGGGTTTATGCGATTGCCCGCGACAACAAGTCTTTTCCCGAGTTCATGGATGATGTGGATTCGGTGACGGTGCTGGAAGAGGATGGGGATGTGGTGGTTTCGCAATGGGCGGCTCGCGTCCCGGCCTTTGGGCTCAAAGTGCGGTGGTCCCAGCGCGACGAATGGTCCCGAGAGCCGGTGATGTGCCGATTCAGCCAAGTTTCTGGCGATTACGATTCCATGTCTGGCACCTGGGAGTTTTCCGAAAAGGATGGCGGCACGTTGTTTGAATCGGTGGTTGACTATGAGTATTCGGTTCCCGGGCTCGGCCCCCTGGTCGGCAAAGTCATCAAGGGCCTCGTCGAAAAGAACATGGATGGGGTCTTGAACGCGATCAAGAACCGGGCCGAATCCGGGGCCGCATCAAGTTGAGAGTCGGCGACCCCCCGGTCGGGCACGTGATGGTCGGCGTCGAGAGCGCCGATTCCGGCAACAGCCTGGTTGCGGTCAGCACCATGTTGATCGATTACGGCGTGCCAGGCATCCCGGTCACCGAAGATGGTCGCTATGCCGGGATGGTGTTTGAAGACGACATCGTCAGCGCGTTGGCCTCGGGCCAGGGCCCCGAGACTTCGGCCCTGGCGATCTGCAAGCCGGTGCCTCCGGTTTCTGGCCGGGGCTCGACGGCTGAAGCACTGCGGTTGATGCATTCCTGCGGCGTTGCCGCCCTCGCCGTCACCGACGATTTGGGCCGGGTGCTGGGGGTCGTGACCGCTTCCCGGCTCTTGGCGACCAACGATCGGTACGCCAAGCCGAAACTCGTCGGTGGCATGGCGACTCCTGGGAATGTGCGGCTTTTGGGCGGCGGCGCAACCGGGGGCGCCAAGAATTGGGAACTCGTCATGACCGGAGCGCTGATGCTCTTGACGTTCCTAGCCGGCAACTATTTGGCCCTGGCGGTGAGTTGGTTCGTGCCCGTCGACATCCGCATCACCGATTGGTATTACTCGTTCCACAACTTCCTTTCGATCGCCTTCTTTTTGGTGTTGTTGCGGCTCCAACCCCTAGCCGGCTACCATGCGGCCGAACACATGGTTGTTCACGCCATTGAGCAGAACGAGCCGTTGGAATTGGAGACTGTTGCCCGCATGCCCCGTGTCCACCCCCGGTGCGGCACCAACATCGCGGTGGCGGCGGGATTGTTTTTTGGCCTCCTCAACTTGCCTGTGATCCCTTGGGAGGAGGTTCGGCTTTTGCTGGCCTTTGTCGTCACCTTGTTCGGCTGGCGCCCGATTGGTTCGTTTATCCAATCGGCATTCACGACCAAACCACCGAACGAAGTCCAACTCCGGGCGGGCATCCGGGCTGGCCGCGAGCTCCTCGAAAACTACCAAACCGCCAAAAACGCTTCGCCCCCCATCCACCTGCGGATCTGGCAAAGCGGGATCCTGCACGCCATGGCGGGCAGTTCGTTGACCGCATCGGCGGCCTATGCGGTTCTCCGAGTCCTCCCGATCCCAGATTACTGGAAGGTAATCTTATAAATCGTCCTTGAGGTTATTGGAACCGTGCAAACCGTCTACAACATCTTGCTCACAGTCGCCGCTTTGGTTGCGGTGGCCATGTCCTTGCTGATTTTTGTCACCGGCAAGGGGGATGCGATGGGCGGCGGTGGCGGCGTGCGCACCACGTTCAAAGGCAAGGCGAGTTTCGACGACCAGATGTACAAGTTCACGCTCGGCCTCGGTGGGGCGTTTTTCGGCCTGATGGTCGTCCTGGACATCATTTCCAGCAAGATCTGAACCTTGGGCCGTGGGCCTCACCATCCTCCACACCAACGACCTCCACGGCAAGCTCACCGCTGGCCGTCTTGATTTTTTGAAGCAGCTCCGCCCAGCGGCAGACTTATTCTTCGATTGCGGGGATTGCATCAAATCCGGCAACCTCGCCATCCCATTGGGTCCCGACCCGGTGTGGCCGATGTTGGCTGATGCCGGGATCACTGCCTCGGTGCCGGGCAACCGCGAATCCCACGTTTTGGAATCTGTGGTGCGGGTCAAAACCGGGGGGGCGGTGCACCCTATCCTCTGCTCGAACTGGTTCCGGAATGATGGTTCGCCGGTTTTTCAGGGGCCGACCCTGCTTGATGCCGGGGGTTTCCGGATCGGCGTTTTCGGCGTGATGGTTCCGATGGTGACCGAATCCATGGCGACGCGGCGGGCAAGCCAGTTTGTCTGGGGTTCGCCGATCCCGGCTGCCGTTGAGGCCGCCAAGCAACTGCGGCCCGATTGTGATTTGCTGGTCGCCTTGACGCATATCGGCTATGGTCAGGACCAAAAGCTGCTTGCGGCGGCCCCCCAAATCGATCTGGTGTTGGGTGGACACAGCCATACAGTGCTGGAAGGCCCTGGCAATATCCGCCAGACGGGTTCCCATGGGCGGTTCATCGGCCGGTATGTTTGGGATGGCGGGCTCGTTTCCGCCGAATTGATCCCGTGGGGTGGGGCATGATCCTCTACGCGTCTGGGCTCGGCCACCGGTTCGAGCAGGGCTGGCTATTCCGGAACGTGGAGATCGGGGCCTCAGCTGGCGACCGGATTCTGGTCCAGGGCAGGAACGGGGCCGGGAAATCGACTCTCCTCAAATGCCTTGCCGGTCTTTTGATCCCGCGCGAAGGTGAAATTGGGGTCTCTGGCCCAGTCGGGTATTCGGCCATCGACCTTGGACTCTACCCAAACCTCTCGGCCAAAGAGCACCTTGAGGCCGCCGCCGAGTTCCGCGGGTGCGCCGGAGATTCAACCAAATGGTTGGAGCGAGTCGGATTATCTGCCGCTGGCAGAAAGCCCTGCCGGACGTTCAGCACGGGGATGCGATCCCGCTTGAAATTGGCTTTGGCCTTGCAACATTCGCCGGCCCTCTTGCTTTTGGATGAACCAACTGCGGCGCTGGATGGCGAGGGCCGCGAGTTGGTGGCCGGTGTAATTTCTGGATTCCCGGGGGCAGTTGTTTTCACCTCCAACGACCCGGCCGACGGGAGGTTGGCGACCCATGCCATCGGGCTCTAACCGGGCATTCGCTTCTGCGTTCCGCAAGGAGTTACAGGGTGAACTCCGGGGAAGGCATGGATTTTTTCTCAGCGGGATGTTCGGGCTGATGGCCATGGCCGCGGTTTCGTTTTCGATGGCCAACCAAAGCCCGTCCCCAATGGTGGCGTCCGGCCTTTTTTCCTTGGTTGTGTTGTTCAGTGCGATGACGGCGGTTCCCCGCCTGTATCTGGCCGAGGATGAACAGGGGACATTCGACCTTGTGCGCCAATGGGGCAACTGCGGTTCCTTGTGGTTGGGGAAGGCCGTGTTTGCCGCCATCCACCAGGGCTTGACGGCACTTTTGCTTTCGTTGCTCTTTTCAGGAGTAATCAACCTTAATGTGGAAAATTGGCTGTTGTGGGTCCTTGGAGCGGGTTTGATCGGGGTGGCCTCGGCCAACGTCCTCAGCCTGACTTCTGCGTTGGTGGTGACCGCGGCGAACCGCTGGGTTTTGGCGGTTGTGGTGGCGTTCCCCCTCCTGTTCCCTCTTTTGTTCTTGGGCATCGGCATGCACCGGGTGGCCTTTGGCCAGGGTTCGTTGGAATCGGCCTACCAAAGTTTGGCGGCCCTCGTCTTGTATGCGGCTGTGCCTTTCGGGATTGGCCCCATGTTGGCGGAAAGCCTGTGGGATGAGCGCCAGACGGCGCGCAAAGGCCCCAGTCCAGGTGGCGGCCCGCCGCAGAATGGGGGTGGTTCATGAAACCCTTCCGCCATGGCGCACTCGGCCTCGCAATGGCCGGGATGCTGGTGTTTTCGATGTTGGTGCCCAACGGGGCCGGATTCCAGGATCCCTATCTGGCGCGGATTATGTTCACGCATGTGCCGTGTGCGATGATCTGCTCGGTATTGTTTTTGATCTCGGCTTGGCATGGGGTTGCATTGCTCAGGTCGTATAACGATTCCAGTGCCGCCAAGATGCACGCCGCAGCGGAACTGGCCTCGATTTTTGCCGCGCTGACGATGGTCACGGGGATGATGTTCAGTCAGGTGCAATGGGGTGCGTTTTGGCACAACGACCCTCGCCAGGTCAGTTTTTTGGTTGTGCTATTCATTTATGGCGGCATGATCGCCTTGCGAGGGGCTTATGCCGACCAGATCCGCCGCGACCGCAACACGGCGTGGTATGCGGTCGGGGCCATTCTCCCGGCATTGTTCTTCACTTTCATCTATCCCCGGTTGAAGTTTGTGGAGCAGCAGTCCCTCCACCCAACAAACACCATCGTTCAGAACCAGCTGGACATTTACTACAAGATCGGGCTGTACGGCTCTTTGGCCGTCCTGGCCTGGCTGACGGCGGAGTTCTTCCGTCTCCGCACCCAAACCGAGCTCCAGGCTCGATTCATCGAAGACTATGGAAACAATCAAATTGGTGGCCGCGATCCCGCCCGTGCTGGTGTGGTTCGCCCTGTGGCTCTATCTCCGATCGATCGCGACTAAGCAGGCCGAAATCGCGGCCCGTTTGGATGATCTCAACCGAGGCGGCTGAGCTCGTCTTTGAGCGCGTCGATGGCTTTCATTTGGCCGGGGTCGCGGTCACCCAATGCGGCCAGGTAGAGCGAAAGCCAGTCGCCGAAGTGGGCAAGGCTGAGCATTTGGGCCAGCCGCGAAGACCCGTGGGCGGCGATGAAATGGAAATGCGCCGCATTGCCGATGAGCCTGCATGTCGATTCGATCCTCTTTTTCAGGCGCTCACCTTCGTCCCCCCCCATCAAGACGACCGATTCCCACGCCGCCACCCCTTGTGACGAGGCTCCCTCCCAGCCCAGGATCTCGTTGTGGCACAGTTCGGGGAATTGGTGGGTCAACGCCATTTCCTTGGCGTTTTCATTGATCTGCCCTCGCCAGCGTTGAGCAATGGCGAACTGCCAGTTTCCAGCCCCATAAAGCGCGGCGATCTTCCCATGCAGGCTCAACGCAAGCTGTTTGGCGGGGTTGTCAGCGGTTGGCGTGCTGAACCCGCACTCTTCGGCGGTTTGCCGGGCAGCGGCGACTGCCCCATCAAAATCCTGGTTGGGGATGAGCCCCAGTTGCCCGCTGGCCACGATGAGAGGCATCAGCATGAACCCCATGGCAGTGCGCGGGGGTTGCCCTCCCGGAACCGTCACGGTGGGGAACCCGTCGGCTTGGGCCATCTCCCCGATTTTGCCGCCACTTGTGACGGCAATGATGGAAGCCCCCTTTTTGCGCGCATCCAAATAGGCTGAAATGGTCTCTTCGGTGTTTCCCGAATAGCTGCACACAAACACCAGCGAGCCGGTGCCGACAAAGTGGGGCACCGTGTAATCCCGGTTGACAAAGAGCGGGATTTTGCCCTGCTCAACAAAAAGGGCGGCCAAAAGGTCGCCCCCTGCGGCACTCCCGCCCAGTCCCGTGACCAAGGCATGGTCGGGGGTGGCAAACGCTTTTGGGAGTGGGGCATCTTGGGCGATTTGCACCGCCCTTGCGCATTGGTCGGCAAACCCCAAAGTGAGACCCGCCATGTCCATCGGGTCATGGCGGGTCAAAAAGCCCAAGTCGTCGAGGTCGGGCATGGGTGGTCAGTCGGCAAAGGGGTCGAACTCATCATCGGCGGGGGCAGCGGATTGCTGCCGTTGGCCGCCTCCGCCCCCACCTTCATAGCCTTGGTCGTCACGGGGCCGATCCAGACCCTGGACGTTTTCGGCCACGATTTCAACGACTTCCCTTTGAGCTCCATCTTGGGTCGTGTATTTCCGGGACTGCAATCGCCCTTCAACGGCGACTAGCCGGCCCTTGCCCAAGTAGTTAGCAACAAAGTCGGCCGAGTTGCCCCAAGTGGAAACGTTGAAGAAATCGACATCCACGCCGTCGTTGCCTTTGAAGCGACGCTGGACGGCGATGCTGAAGTTGGCGACCTGTTTGCCGGTTTGGGTGGTCCGGACCTCGGGGTCGCGGGTCAGCCGGCCGATCAGGACGACGCTGTTGACGCTCATGCTGTTAGTTTAGCCGGTTTAGGCCAACCGGTCAATGCGGTGCCGGATAACGGTGTCGTTGATCCGCATGAGGCGGTTAAGCTCGTTTGGCACTTGGGCGGTGGCGGCGAATTTCATCAGCACATAGTTGCCGTCGCGGTGCCCGTTGAGCTCATAGGCAAGCTTCCGCTTTTCCCATTTTCCGGCCGATTCGACGGTGCCGCCGTTCTTTTCGACGACTTCCTTGAAGTGGTCGGCGACCTCTTGCACTTCGGCGTCGGTCAGGTTGCCGGGGATGATGTAGAAGGCTTCGTAATTCCGTTGATCCATTGAATGTTCAGCTCCTTGTGGACTGGGTTGGCTTTGGCCCCGGCAAACCGGGGCAAGGAGTCAAAGCAGGGCGGGATGGTACCCGGACCCGGCGCGGTTGAGCCGTATCCCCCGGGACTGGTGAGGGACGGAGGGGCCCATTCCCAAAAAAATTGTGGGGCATCGCGGAACCCCCAGGGGCCCGATCCGTGTAATGCGTTTTGTAGGTTTAAGAGGGAACACACTATGAGAGCCGTCACCGCAATCGCAGGAACCATCGTCGTCGCCGGCGCGCTTGGCGTCGCCATCGCCCAGAACAAGGCCGTTGCCGAATCGAATGCCCCCGAGCCGATCTTTGGGAAGCAGGAGATGACGGCCACCCAAATGCTCAATTACATGAAGGAGCAGGGCACCAAATACATTGTCGAAACGACGGAAATCCCGAAAGACAAGAAGTTCGAGGTGAACCTTGCTTCCGCCGACCGCGATGAAATCGCGAGGGCCGTCGCCAAAGCCCTCGGCCTGTCCGCATCCAAAGAAGGCGACGTATGGGTCCTCAAGGATGGGCCCGATTTCGGCGCATTCCCCATGTTGCCAAACGGAGGCAAAGAATGGGATCAGATGACCCCGGAAGAAAAAGCCGAGTTCGAAAAAGGAATGGCCGAATTCCGGAAGTCGATGCAAGAGTTCGGCGAGTCGATGAAGAACTTTCGGTTCGATTTCCATATGCCCGACATGGATTTCCACATGCCTGATATGGACTTCAAGTTCAATGGCAAAGATTTCGACAAGATGACTCCGGAGGAAAAGGCCGAGTTCGATAAGGAAATGGCCAAGATGAAAGAAGAACTCAAGAACATGAAGTTCGAATTCAAAGGATTTGACAAAGACGAGTTCGACAAAGAAATGGGCCGGGTCAAAATCGAGATCGACAAAGCCAAGCAAGAAGCCGGCAAAGCCCGAGAAGAAGCCAAGAAAGCCATGAAGATCCATGTCGAAAACATGGACAAGCTGTTTGCCTCAGTCAGCGACCGGCAATGGGAACTCATGAAATCCCAGGGCTACCTCAAACTTAGCGACCTGACCAAGGAGCAGCGCGAGATGCTGGGGAACCCCCAAGGGGACGACGAGTTCAATATGACCATCGAGCGGAACGGCAAGAAGCTCGTGATCCGCGGCTGAAGGCCCAGCCCGATGGATAAATGCCCTCCGTTGCCACGCCGGAGGGCATTTTGCTTACTCCAAACTCGTGCCGTTGGCGACCAGCGAGAAGTTGTAGCCGAACAGCTTTGACGCCTTGCGACACATGACCATACGGCTCAAAAAGATCTCGAAGTACTCCATCACGCTGGCAAACTGGGTGTCGATCTCTAACACAAGTCGGATTGTTTTCGTTTCCTTTTCCATTTCAACCCGGGATTTAGTGACGGCGTAATTCACCCGGTCATGGATGTCGAAAGTCTCCATCAAAGGGTTCTGCACCCGCGACCGGTGGACATCGCTTTTATCGGCGACGATGAGGGCGGCCGACATCACACTGATGGGGGTGCCAGCTAGCTCTTCGTGGTTGCCAATCGCCCCCAGGATGGGTGCGGTCTCTCGGACATCCATGCCCATTTCGTTCAAAAAGACGAATGCGAGGTTGGCTCCGCTGATGGGATGGTCGACTCGGTTGATGACATTGCCGATGTCGTGCATGTAAGCGGCGATCTGCCCGAGTTCGACCTCGCGTTCGGGCATGCCTAGGGTTTCCATGATGTGTTTGGTGATGCCGCTGACGATGCCGACGTGCCGGTGCCCGTGCTCGGTGTAACCCATGCTGTTCAGGAGCTCGTTGGCGCCATCGATGGCGGCCATGATTTTTGGGTTGGCTTTGATGTCGCGGAGGGTGATGCGCTTTCCGGCCGGTAGGTTGGGTTCGATCATGGTTGGACGTATGGGCTACCCGGGTGGGCTTTGTTGTAGTTTAGCCAGTACGTGATGCCCAGGATGCCGTCATAGGCTTGCACTCGTTGGATGCGGTACCGGTCGAACTTAGGATCCATGGGAGAACGGGCGGGTGCGGCTCCGGCCAAAACGACGTTCCAATACCGGTGGCTCTTCCCGTTGTATCGGAACGATTCCACAAGGTCTCGGTTTTTGGGCAGGATCCCATAGGGCAAGGCCATGGAAGTGGGCTCGAACCCTTGCTTTGCCACGTATTCGTAACTCCGACCGAACTCGGATGTAACTTGTTCATCGGTGAGCTTCGACAAGTTGGGGTGGTTGACAGTGTGGGATCCGACTTCGGAACCCCACTCCCGGAGCATGGCGAGCTTCTTTGCGGCCAGCTTCTTTTGTCCCCAGGGCCCATTCGGCAAAACGAAGAATGTCCCTTTGACGGGGAAATCGGGGTGTTTCTGGGCAAACGCCCGCCAAATCCCGACCATGCACCCGGGGTCGACCGTTCCATCTGGGCGAATGGCGAATTGGCTTGGGTCGGCATCGTCGAAAGTCAAGACGACGGGGCTCGCCCCCCTGGGGAGCTGCATGCTGTTGCTGCAATATTCGGCCAACGTGACGGGCCGGTAGCCCAACCGGTAGAGGCGTTCCAAATCGGCCCGGAAGTGCCGCTGTGACCTCACCATGTACTTTTCGTCCGGTCCGGTCCGGTGGTACATCAGCACAAGCACGGTCCCGAACCGGTTCCCAGGCCGGTTGGTGACCCGTGTCGAGACTTCGGCTTGCCTTGGGGCAGGGCGGGTTGGGCCCAGCGTTTCCGGACCAGACCCCAACAAAGATAGGCATAAAGCGAGGATGGTCACGTTTGCAAACCCTGGAACCGGTGGACTTTCTCTGAGTATTCGCGGACCAGGGCTTGACTTTCAAGCAGGCTCGGACTTTCGGCATAAATATGGAACACCGGTTCATAGGAATCTGGCAGAACCAGGATCCAGGCGTCGCCGTCGTAAAACTTGATGCCATCCAACAATTCCACCTTTTGGTGGGGCAACCGATGTTCTCCCAAAAGCCGCATCACGGTTCCCTTGGCGTCCCAAGGGCACGGCTCGGCATGGTAGGCCAGGTGAAAGTCCGGGAGCTGGGAAACCAATCCGCTGAGGGTGGTGCCAACCCTTTGGAGGAGCTTCACGAGCATGGCCAAGGCCAGCATGCCGTCGAACCCTACATGGAATTCGGGGAAGATGAATCCGCCTTGTTCGTTGCCGGCAAAGACGACGCCCGGGGCCTGGGCCGCGTCGATGATTTCCCGCGTGCCCGATTTGCTACGCACAACCGGAACCCCCCGGCCGGTCAACAGGTCTTCCAGCCGTTCGGGTGCGGTCATGCCCATGAGAATTGTGCCATTTGGTTGAAAGTCCGCCATGAGCCGGCACATCGCGGCAAAGAGCGTGTTGCCGCCTAGGCAGATTCCCTGCTCATCAACAACCACGATGTTTTCGCCTTCGTTCAAAACGAGCGCGCCAAAGTCGCAACCCAGGTTGGCGACGATCTGCTGGAGGCTGGTGGTATGGTCGGTAATCTCGCTGGGCCGACGGGGTGCGGATCGGGCATCGTTGAAGCTGTTGAGGCTGATGGCATCGATGCCAGCGAGTCCCAGGAGTTTGGGCATGATGGGGCTCACGGAGCTGAACCCGTAATCGACCACGATTTTGGGCCTGCGGCCCGGCTGGGATTCGGGGAGTTGGGACAAAAACCGCCGGCTGTAGGATTCGACCGGTTGGTCAGCTTCGGAGATCATTCCGAGGGAATCGGGGTCCGCTCGGTGGAAATCTTCCCGGAAGAAGGCAGCCTCAACTTTGCGCTCCCTAGCTCGATCCATATATCCGCCGGAAGGGTTCAGGCACTCGATGAGGCTCAAACGGTTGTTGCCAGGGAACTTGCGGACGTTGACCCCGCCGGCCGCTTGGGAATGGCCCAGATAGTGCCGCAACACGGGGGTTGGGATTCCGTGCATGTCCGTGACACGGCACCCGGCGCTCAACAGGGCGGCCATCAGGCTCCTTTTGAGCATGCGGCTGCTTTTTGCGCTGTCCCGGCTGGCCAAGATCTCGGTCCCCACGGGAAATTGCGATCCGATGGCGAGTCCGAGGCGGGTGGCGAACTCCGGTGTGAGTTCGATGTTGCTGAGCCCGGCCACGCCGAGGTCGCGGAACAGCGAACCCCGCCACCGGTTGCCGATCACGAGCGACATCGTGACGGTTGTCCCCCTTTCGATTGTTTTGTCGGGCCAAATTTTGACCCGGGGCCGGATGGTGCTGCCCACATCGATCAGGGTCCGGTCGCCGACCACGCAGCCATCTTGCAGCCGGCTGTCGCGTTTGACGGTCACGCGCGACCCGACGATGGCCCCGTGGGCTTCGGTGTCGATCCCCAGGTAGCACCGATCCCAAACCACGCTGTGCCGGACTTCCGCACCCTCCTCGACCAGGCAGCTGTCGCCAAGCACGACCCCCGGGCCCAGCCGGGCCCCTCGCTTAACGCGCACGTTGTCCCCGATCAAGACGGGAGCCGTCAGCAGCGCCCGGTCGTCCACCACCGAGTTGTCACCAATCCAGATGCCTTCGGAAACGGCGTGCCCCGGAACCTGCAATTTGGTCTTGCCTTCCAAAAAGTCGTCATGGGCCTCGCGGTACTGCTCCAGGGTCCCGATGTCGCACCAGTACCCGTCCATCACGTAGCCAAACATCGGTTTGCCTTGCTCCAGCAATTTTGGAAAGACATCCTTGCTCCAGTCCGTGTTGACCCGGTTTTCGATCGAGTCGAAGATTTCGGGCTCCAGGATATACATACCGGTGTTAACGGTGTCGGTGAAAACTTCGCCCCACTCTGGCTTTTCCAAAAACCGTTCGACACGGCCGTCCGGGGCGGTCATGACGATGCCGAATTCGCGTGGGTTGGGTACGCGGCTTAGGATGAGGGTGGCCAGGCTCCCCTTTTCCCGATGGAACTTTATGGCTTCAGTCAGATCGCAGTCGGTGAGGGCATCGCCGCTGATGATGGCGAATGTCCCTCCCCTCAGCAGGATTTCCGCTTGTTTGACGCTGCCCGCGGTTCCAAGGGGGATGTCTTCGAGCGAATGGGTGATGCTGACGCCGAGTTCGGATCCATCACCAAAAACGCCCATGATCTCATCGGCCAGGTAGTGGAGGGTGGTGACAATTTCCGTGATGCCGTGGCTTTTGAGCAGCTGGACGATGTGCCACATGATCGGCCGGTTGGCGACCGGCACCAGCGGTTTTGGGATGTTGAGCGTGATCGGGCGGAGCCGGCTCCCTTCGCCACCCGCCATGACAACGGCCTTGACACCCCCCTGCATCCCCATAGTTAGCGGAATGGACGCCGGCGCCGGCTGGTTTGCGCCAGGGGATGGGCTATTCGGACTGGTGCCCATGCAACTCCTCTTCGGCCAATCGGGTGTAACGGAGTTCGGTCAGCAGGGAGTCGATGGATTCCCGGCCAAGGCTGGTTCGCAGGCTGGAGTCTTCGGCTGGCGCATCAAACGAAGCACTTGCCACCTCGTCGGCGAGCCCCTTGAGCTGTTCAGCCAGCCCTTTGGCGGGTTCAAAAATCTCTTTGGCCCGGGGGCTTTCAAACCGGTAGGCCTTGGGGTGGGTTGCGGCGACCCTCGCCAGGCCGCGGATTGCATCCTCAATTGCCAGATCGGCGAAATCTTCAAACGCGGCCTGAAAATCGTCTTTCCGGTTCTTTTTGGGTTCCCCGACGCACTGGGCCGACAGGATGGCGAGTTCCGCCATCGCCAGGTCGGCGGCTCGGATCGCTTTGTCGCGGAGGTTGGCCCGGTGCTCCGGCAAATCGGCTGAGTGCCATTGACTCCCGGCAAAGGTCTGGCGAACTCGGCCCCAATGGTAGGCACCGGCTTCCAGGAGTTGCAAGGCAATGGGGTCGACCCACTTGGGGATCTTTTTCTCGTTGTCCAGGCGTCGGAACGACTCGACGGCCCCAAACCCTTGGGCTAACAATTGGTCTTCGGCGGTCGGTGCCGCGGCGTTTTTGCGCCCGATCCGCCACCCGGCCGCGGCGGCAGCAAAGGCGGCGGCACCGGATCCGGCAAGGCTGGCGACAACCGCCATCAACGGGCCGATCGCGGGGCTGGCCAAGGCATAAACCCCGACCCCCACAACCAGGCTGGAAACTAAGGCCATCAGGCACCCCAATGCCGGCCCCGCCCCAATCCGGCGGAACAACGGGTTCGGGTGGGGGTGGTCGAGGTATGCGGCGAGCGACGGGAAGTCGCGCTTGATCTTGGTTGAGGCCATGGCTGGGGGTCGTGCGTGCCCTTAGCGTATCACGCCGGCCGGTTGGCCGGGGTTGGCCCGGGTGGGTCTAGCGTCCCCCGATCTTGCCATTGAGCCCTTTGCCGCCAGGGTTCCCGCCCCCGCCTCCGCCAGAACCAGCGGGCTTTTCTGGGAGTTGGTTGTCGTCGATCATCACGGTGCCCTTCAGGTTCTCGGCATCCATGGAATCATCGCCCTTTTTGGTAGAGACTTGCATGAAGGTCGCCGTCATGTCGTCGCCCACGGAGTTTTTGAGCCTCACCGGCTGTCCACCCGAGGATCGCAGAACCAAGAATTCCTTTTCTGCGTCGTACTCGGCCCGGGAGGCGGAGACCTCCCGCCATTTGAGGGCCCCCAATTCTTGCCGGGCAAATGGGTCGATGGTCAAGATGGCTCGCCGCTCGCCTTTCCGGTACCAATATTCGATCTGTCCGGCCCGCATGGCAATCGGGTAATCGCGGATGTTGTCGGAGTTCCGCACGGGATCCTGCTGGTCGTCGGGCGGCGCTTTGGGGCGGTTGCCGGCAATGGAATCGGGCACGATGGGGCTGACCGGCGGGATAGCGGCTTCTTTTGGCGCGGAGCCTTCTGCTTTGACCAGCATGTTGACAACCTTGCCCGTCAAAGTGGCTTTGCCGATTTTGCGTTCGATGACGGCCTTGTCGCAGCTCAGGTTGGCATCGACGCCGAAATATTCGACATGGCCTTCGGCAACGACGATGTCCTTGTCGCGGTCGTAAGACATTTTGTCGGCCTTGACGATGGTTTCCTTGTCTTGGCCTTTGGCAGATTCATAGGTGTAGATGCCGTTGCGGATGGTGGATCGCTTGGCTTCGACTTGCCACGGGGTCTTTTTGCCTTCTTGGATGGCGATCGGCCCGGCCCATTTGATTTCCCCGGTGTTGATGGCGTCCGGTTCCAGCAACAAAACAACGTCTTTGCTGGCCAGCATTCCGCCCTCCATCGTTCCGGTGACATCCCCGTTCACCGTGACTTGACGCGCGGAGTTGTCGTAAAGGAAACCGGCAGACTTGAGGTCGAGCGACTTGTTCCAGATCCGGACCCCTCCTTCGGCGAGGATCGACTTTGAATAGGTTCCGTATTCGGCCCCCGCCGCTTCAAACCGGTACTGTTTGTCTCCCTTGCCATAAAACTGGCCCTGCCGGATACCGTGAAGGGTGATGGAGCTACGGTCGGACCGGATGGTGGCCTCGTCGACCAACGCTTCTGAGACCAGTTTTCCCCCTTGGTATGACTTGATTTGGAATCCTTTAACCAAAACGCCCGCATTCCCGAACGGGCCGTTGTCCTGACCCCGGTATGCCGCCAAGGCGTCCGTGTTCACAACCGATTCGGCATATCGGTAGCCGAACCAGCCGCAGGCGGCGACGAAAGCCCAGCCGAAAAGGCCTAAGGCCAGCCTAGTGGAGGGTGATTTGGACATTGGTAATGGAATTGACGCTTGAAACCGTCAGATTGCTCGTCCCCGAAAGCGATCCCAACGTCGCATTGACGGTGTAAGTCCCTGCCGGCAGCCAAAGGGTGAATTGCCCGAGGCTATCGGCCGTGACGTGGCGGATGACGGTGGAACCACTTAACACCTGGATGTCGGATCCCGCACCGGATACGACCGACCCGTTGACGTTGTAGGGCAACGGTGGGGGGGCGGTGCTACCGGTCGGCACCAAAGATATCTGGCCGACATCCACCACACCTCCCGTCGGGGCGCCCGGAGGGCTAAAAAACGTCGAGAAGTAGCTGGTCCGCTCGACTTTGCCCTGCAGACCCAAAAAGACCGTGAGGGTGTTGCTTGAGTAGGCGACATCTGCAATGGCAAACCGCCCATCGGACCCCGAGAGGGCAGAGCGCCCGGCCAGTGAAACCTTGGCCCCGGCAACCGGGGCGGCACTGGTCGAATCCAAGACCTGGCCCGCGACGGTGACCGATTCCGGCCCTATGTAGATATCCCCAAGGTCGGTGTCCGATGAAATCGCGCCTAGGTCGAATGTGCGCACTACGGCAGGGCCCGAGCTGGGGGTGTAAGTCACCGTCAGGCTCAAGGTACCGGCAGTCGGATCGAGGCTGAAATAGCCGTCTGTTGCATCGCTGAGGGCCGACTTGTCGCCGATTCGGACAGTCGCCTGTGGGGACGGCGCTGAACCGGTTTCGATCCACAGGACGTTGCCCTGAACAGTAACGGTGCCGGCCTGGGTGCCCCCGCCACCTCCCCCGCAGCCCAATATGACGGCGAGCATCAAGGCCAACAAAGCGATTGCCCAACGGCTCACCGGTTCACCACCTGGATTGTTTCAGCAGTGCTGGAGGCGACAAAAGAGGTCTGGCCACCCGGCGACACCATCGTCGAACCACCTCTGATGTAAAGCGAGAATGACTTTTGGCCGAGGGCCGGGACGTTTTTGATCCAGTAGCGCACTCCGGGTGTCAGGCCGGTCAGGGACAAGGTGTAAACCTCCATGTTTTTTGGTGGGCGGACATCCCGGTAAAGGGATTCGCCGTTCAAGAGTTGGGCCTGGAACCCTCCAGGACCGAGGGGGAGCGGTTGATCTTCGCGGTCGTAACCCCGGGATGTGCCGGGAGATTGGGCTAGTTCAACCACCGAATAGTGCCCCAAGGCACTCGTGACTTCGAATCGGGATCGCCATGCCCCCGGAACCGGGTAACCGGTCGGTGCCGCCGGGCTGGCGACCCGCCCCCGCGATCCGGCGCCAAAAACCAAAACGGCCCCGTCGTTGGAAAGCGACCGGACGAAATAGGCTTGGCCAGGTTCGAACGACGTCGCGGGGACAAGCGTTCCGCGATCTGGGTTGACCGGATCTGGGGTGAATTTGAAAAACGTGGCGCCGACCAACGAACCCGCCGCTTCGGCCCAAGTGGAAACGGCCTGTGATGTGGTCGTGACCAGGATATTCGCCGTTGTCACCGTTGAATCCACCGGGGCCGAAACCAGGTTCCACCCCGGGGTGAGGCTGACCGCGAGGGGGGTGTCTTCACTTGTGCGGCCAGGGACGGACAAGGGGGTTGCCGCCGGGGGCCGGACAAAATAGCCGAGCCCTTGGCCGACTTCGCCGTCGTCGGGATAGAACTGATAGCCGCCGATGAAGGCATTCCACCTGCCAATCAGCATCTGGTTGTCGGCCAGGCCGAATATTCGGGCTGGGTTGGGCCGCAACGGTTCGTACGGGATTGAAAAGCTTTGGAGCGCACCGCTCACATTGGTCGAGAAAATCCGGAACGACCCAGGCGACCGGAAGTCGACGGAAAAATCGCCCCGCCCCTTGTTCACGACGGTGCTTGCGACGATTGCCGAAGTCCCGATGTTTTGCAGGTCAACTTGGACCGATTGCTCGAGGGCGAAATTCGGGTCGGAGATTGTGCCGCTAAAGGCACCCTTGACGACGGGGAAGGCCGCCACCCCGCCGGGCCACGTCAGCCGGACTTGGAGGCTGGCCGAACTGCCGTCATAGCCGACGACGGTACCGTAGACGTTTTTCGGCGTCGGGTTTGAACCGGTGGAGTAAGCCCCTGCCGGAAGGTAGAGCCGGACGTTTTTGCCTTGATATGGCAGATCCACGGCGACACGGTAGATGGTGTTGGCGGATTCGTCGGCCAAGAAGTTGGGCACGACCGATCCGTACCCGCCGGCGATCGGAATTTGGTCATCTTGGGCGGTGGTGAAGAACCGAGTGAAGTCGTTCCGCCAGTAGATCGGATAGCTCAACCCACTCAACAAGGTTTCGCTCCCGGTCGGCGAGGTTTTGAAAACGTTGAGCACAATCCCAAAAACCCCGAAGTCGTTGGTGGCGGCGGCACCGGCGATGGGGAACGCCTCGGGGACGAGCTTGAGCCCAGGGTTCAGGTTCAGGTCGAGGATCGCCTGGCGTTGCATCCATTCCGCAAAGCTCAGGCCTTCGACGGTTGCCCCCGGGTTGCCGTTCAGGAGGTTGAGCAGTCCCTGGCCCAATCCAGCGAAATCGGATTCCGAGGTGTATGCGCCTGGGTTGCGTTGGTAATAGTCGTTGAAGGCCGCAATGAACCCGGGGTATTGCACCAAAAGTTTGGCCCAGGCGGTACCCGCCATTTTGTAGCGCAACAGGTAGATACCCCCGGTGCTGCCCCCGATGGGCAGGGGGTCGTTGAGAAGGTTGGCCGCAATGAATGTGGGGGCCCCGAGCCCGGGGTAGTTGCTCCAGTGGTACACGGCACTGGCGTCGTAAAGGCTGTCCAAAGTTTGTTCGACCTCGCCCGAGGTGCTGTTGGGGATGGCACCTGGCACGCGGGCGACCTTCATGGTGGCGGCACGCACAAACCCTTCGTTGAAGGCGTCAAAGGGGTAGCTGTTGGTTCCTGTGTAGGCGAGCAGGAGAGTGTGGATGAAGTTCACGCCGGCGCTGGTCGCGCTCAAATAAACGGGGAAGTGGATTTCTGGGCCATTGGGGGCATTGGGAATGTAGATGCCTCCGGCAACGGCCTGTCGGGCGGGGATGTCGGCATCGTAGTTGAGGACTTTGACGATGCCGCCAACGGCAGCGGGGCCAAAGACGGCATCCATGGCCGATTTGGAAGCCGAGTATGTACCGCTCAGTTGGTTTTGGTAATCCGTGGGAAAGGCCCGGCTCCCGGAACTGTCGAACTGTAAGGTGATATCCCCGCTCCCGGACCGTCCAGAAGCGATGCGGTTGACCGGCAGCGCCTGCCCGTTTTGGGTGAGGATCACGCGGATGGGTTGGCTGAACGTCGGCCGGTTGGGCATCAGGGCCAAGCGGGATTCGCTGAGTTCGGCGAGGCGCTGGTTGGCATTGCGCACTGCTTGCTCGGCCGCGTCTATGTACGTTCCAGGCCCACGGCTGGGCGACCATTCGACGAAAAGGTCGGCGGCTTGGGACAGGCTGCCCAGGGCAAAAACGAGGGCGGCCAAGGCCGCCCTCCCACAATTTCGGGTGATCATTGGGCTTCTATGGAACGAACGTTCCGATCTGGCTAATCGTTCGACTGGTTCCGCCAAACGCCGTTCCCAGGACGATGTAATAGTATGTCCGGCCCGACTGCAAAGGCGGCCCATTATAGGTATAGCTGAGCCCGGTCAGAGTCCCAGATTGGTAAAGGAAGTTGGCGCCCGCAGTGGGGAACCCGTCAAAAATGAAGACCTCGTAATCGGTGGCCCCCGATCCCGACCGCCAGCTGAGGGTTGGGCCTGCAGTGGGGTTGTTGAGTTCGAGCAAGTTTAAGGTTTCGACGACGATCCGGTTGCTCAACCCGCTTTCGGAGTTGTTGTAGTCCGGATAGAGGGTGGCCACGGTCGAAAACGCGTAACTGTAGGTGGAATCTGGTTGCAACCCGATGTCCACGAAATAGTTGGCTAGCGGGTCGAACGCCAAATCGAGGGCAAACACCGAACCGCTGGCCCCATTCCCCCGGTAGACATTGAATCCCAAAAGGTCGGGGAACTGGATGGGGTTCCACTCAAAGTCAGCCTCGACGACCATGTCGGACCGCAAGCCCCGGGTTGTGGCCGGCGGCTGGTGTTCTTTGAGCCCAAAGTGCGACCTGGCCCAGGCGAGCGAGCCGCCCCCTGGCCCGCGTGTCGCATCGGGGTGGCTGACCCAAGTGACGGCTGATGTGATCGTCGGCGGGCTGAGGCTGGGCAAGCCTGGGTTGGTCAAGGTGAAGCTCACGGTGCGGTCTTGGTGGATGCCCAAGTTGAGCGTGGTTTGGCCGCTCCGGTAGTTCCGCCCGGTCGCGCTGAGCTGGTAGTTGCCGGGCGGAACGTCGCGCATCACGTAGTTGCCGTTTTCGTCGGTGACGGCGCGGATGCTTGTGCCGGTGCCCAAGTAGGCGAAGACGCTGGCCCCGCTCAATAGGAATCCTTGTTGGTCGCGGACTTGTCCCCGGATGATCGAGACCTCGCTTTCCCGCCCCATGAGCACGTTGACGTTGTTTTGCTGGGCGTCTTCTAGGTTAAAGATCACGGTGCGGCCGACGAATTTGGTCCCATTAACAAATCCGGTCGCCTGCACTTCGACGTCGCCAGACCGGAGGTTTTCGAGTTGGAATGCCCCGGTCGTGGTCGTTTTCGTGGATTGGCCGTCGGCATAAACGTTGGCATCCCGGAACGGTTGGAAATCGACTCCGATCACGGTTCCGGTGACGGTGGAGGTGCGGGGCCCGTTGAACCCGCCGCACCCGGTCAAAACAGAGAGGGCCAGGGCACCGAGTAGTCCCAACGGAATAGAAATGAACCGATTTTTCATCGCAAACTCATGATTTGAAACGTGCGGGACGGGGCGGCCGTTACCGGCCGAAGTTGAACGAGAACTCAAAATCCAGGGTTCTGGCCCGATAAGCCCCGCTACTGAGGAAGGGATCGCTGTTTTTGTTGTCGCTGAAGCGGTAGCGAACGTTCAACGCCAGCGCTTCCCAAATTTGATACTGGTAAACCAGACTGTAATCCAGCTGCGATTGGGGGAGGTATCCGGTGACATTCCCATAGTTGGCCGAAAAACCGAGGGCGTGCCTCGGGGCCAGCCGGTAGTCGAGGAAGAGGTCGAACGCAACGGAGTCTTGGCCGAATTGGCTTGTGCCCCCGCTGAGCAAAACGCTGCCGCTTGCCCGGTAGGCCAGGTTGCCAAATCGCCCATTGATGAATCCCGAGGCGTTGGTGGTCGCGCTTTTTTGCAATCCGCCGGCAAAAGTCGTCGTGCTGAAGTCGAGGTCGCCGCCCAGGTAATGGCCCCCACCGAGGTCGTAATCCACCCCGAGACTTGCACTTTCGGTTTTGCTGTTGCTGGTGGCGCTGCCCGAAGAGCGGTAAAGGAGTCCGCTTGCCCGGAGCCCCAGCCGGCTGTCTGGCTGCCACCTCAGGGTCAGGCTTGTGTTCTTGCCGGCGCTCCCCCCGTTGCCAAAAGAGGTTCCGGTGCCGGACGTGAACCCGTTTCCGCCGTAACCGGTGCCATAGCCGGTGTCGATCCCGCCTATTGCGGAAACTGCCCCGGAATCATGATCTGAAAAGGAGAGGCGCGCGGAAAAATTGTCAGACGGCCGGTATCCGACGGCCCCGAGATAGTCGTGGCCGTTTCCGGATTGCCCCCCAGATCGGATTTTGCTCAGGCCCGCGCCTAATGAAAAATCCCAAACCTTGCCGGCGGTGTAGCTGGTTTGCAAACGGATGTTGTTGACGTCGGCCGTCTGCGTGCCCGAAACATGCTGTTGATCCACGGTCAGCCCGGCCGTGAAGGCGCCCCAGACCCGGTTGGTCGATAGACCGTAGGTGTCGATTGTGTTATTGATCGATGGGTTCCGGGTTTGGTTCCGGGAAAAATTGAGGGTGACCGGGAGCGCCAGCTTGGGGTCGTTGGCCAGGGTGTATTCCCCGTAGGTCCGCGTTGAGCGGGTGGTCACAAACGAATTGTTCGTGCCCCCCAGGCTGAGGATGCTGGAGTTCACGTTGCCAAAATCGAACTGCCCGCGGTTCCCGGCTTTGACCCCGACCCGCCAGTCGTTCGCCTTTTCGTTCCGGTTGAGGCTTGCCGATTGGATAGTGACGTATCCGGACGGGATGTCCCGGAATCCGGCAGAGAGCGTCCAAGGGCCAACCGCGTATTTACCGGTGGCGCTGCGGGCTGTCCCGCTGGTTGCCGTGGGGGTGTTGACGGATTTGCCCGTGGCCTGGTTGTAAGTCAGTTGCCCGCCCCGGAACGGGAGTGTGTAGTCGAACCCCACCACTTCCCGATCCCCTTGCACCTGGCCGGTCGGCGTCGGCGTATAGAGGACGTCGATGTTGGACGTGGAGGGCATGAACCGCGTGAAGTAAAAAATGCTCGGGTTGTCGGGGTCAAAGTACCAGTCCACGTTCTGGGTTTGCAAAATCCCATCCACGCGGATGACGACGGGTTGGGAAGCCAGCGGTTGGAATTGGAGGAAATAGGGCGTGCTGGGTGCGCCGAATCCTTGGAATTTTTCGAGTCGGGTGCTGAGCCCGCCGTTGGAGCCGGTCACCTGCCTGGCCCCGGTCAGGCCGAGTTGGCCAAACCGCCCAAAATCGTAGACGGCCCCGACGCCTTCGATCCGGCCGGCGGCCCCGGCAAAGTTAAAGGACTCATAGGTGGCCACGATTGTGCTTGTGGGGGGGATGATCCGGCTTTCCAGGGTTTGGCGGTTAAGGAAGAGGATGGCGCCCAGGTCATAGTCGATGGTGTAGTCCCGTCCGAGCACTTGGGCAACACCGTCGACTTCGACCCGTTCGCTCCCTCGGACGATCTGGGAGCTTTGCAGATAATAGGGTCCGGCGGAGTTGGTGCCCTGGATGGAGACTGAGCGGGGTTCGCTCCGTGATTCGGTGCGAATGAGCCCGACTTTCAGCGGCCCTCCCTTGTATCCGGCGGAGACCCCCGAGGTGGAGTTGTTGATCGCGATGAACCGGTTGCGGGTCGGCAAAGTAGCGCGGATGTCGCCGTATTCGGCGGTCCACACTTTGTCTTCGTACCAAAGGCGGTACCGGTCGGCTTGCGGGTCAATGAACCGGGAGTCTTGGATGTTGGCGTCGAAGTTGAGCCAGCCCAAAACGCCGCGGCCTTCGATGCGGAGATATCCGAGGTCAGTGATTTTGCGGTCGCCGAACCCTCCGTCGTTGGAGATGTTGTAGGCCGACCGGTCGCCGCTGACGTCGCGGAGGTGGTAGGCGATGCGGCGTTCGCCAAAGACCCTGATTTTCTTGTAGATCTTTTCTTTGGCGAACTGGACGGCCGAGGATTGCGCCCATGCGGCTTGGCTGGCCAAAGCGGCCAACGCAAACGCGGCAGCCTTATGCGCCAAGGCAGTCCCGCAAGGCTTGGATGTTGCCTCCGGCGGCTGCTTTGAGTTCGCCGAGGCGGCGTTCGACAGTTCTGGCGTGGGGTTCGCGGTCTTTGACAAAGCTTTGGAATTGGGCAAACAGGCGGTCTCCGGTCACTCCTTGCACATTAGGAGGGGCGGGGAGGCCAATCAAGTTCGAAAACGCCGTGACTTTGGGGTCGTAGCTGACCATCATGGGGGGGATGCCCACCGTTGCGGCCAAGATGCCGGCGTGGAGCCGCATGGCGATCACGGCCTCCATCCTCCCGACCCGCTGTTGGAATTGGGCCGGGGTGGCCAAGCCTTTGAGGTCGGGGACTTTGCCGCCATGGAGTTTGGCGATCTCGTCGATGACTTTGGCGTCCTCTTCGGCGTCCATCGGCATGAGAACGGGGACATACCCGTTTTTGCTGAGGAGCATCACCAGGTCGGCAAAGGCGCGGACGACCTCTTTGCTGTTCTTTTTGCCCCAAGGCCTCACCGAGATGCCGATGGTTTTCATCCCCGCTACGCCGAAACTGGTCGAAGCTTCGTCTTTGGGCGGGACCGGGAGCAAGAAGGCGCAATCGGCGGTCACACGCGGAGTCCCTTTGACTCCGAGCGACCGGAGGACACTGACACTGCCCGGGTCGCGGACGGCGATCATGTCGGCGGCATTGAACGCGGCGGCCGCCATCCGTTTGCCCAGGAATCCGTTGAGGGGGCCGACCCCCTGCCCCAAAAGGATGACTTTCTTATTAGCCTTTTTGGCTTCTTTAACCAGGCCGGAATAGTAGGCGACGCTTTTGGTGCTGGTGACATCTTGGAAGATGCTCCCGCCAGGGAAAACCAGGGCGTCACATTCTGAGATCGCGTTTTTGACCGACCCGAGATCCATGCGGGGGACACCCGGAATGCCGAGGTTGCGCATCAATCGCTCAGCTGAACCGGCAAGGGCCCGGTATTGATACGGTGTGTCGCCCAGGCCTTCGGCAAACCCTTTGAGGATTGCGTCGTCGCCCAGGTTGCCTGCCCCGAAATACCCGGCGAGCAACAGTTTGGCCATCCGCTACTGATCTTCCCCGGCCGGGCGCGGCACGATCCGCGCCACCACCAGCCATCCCAAGGCCCCGATTATACACCCGAGCCCGAGCCCAACCCCCACCCGGATGAGGCTTAACATGATAGGGGTGTGCAGGTGGCACATCGTGTTAACAATGCTGGTTTGACCGATGGCCCCGACAACGAGCAGGAACCCAGCAACCGCCCTCCATTTAGCTTCTGGATTCCGGTTCCAAAGCTGGATCCCAATTAGCAGGGCGGGGTGTCCGATCAGGAATTCTTTGGTTCGGGGCCGGACCACCAGCCACCGATCAAGCAAGTCGCGGAGCTTGAGTTCGAGACCACTGACCGCCGCGGGGTTGTCATTGCCAGTCCGGAGGTACATGAACCCCAGGACGCCCAAGATGAAAATCGATGTGAAAAGCGTCCCCCAGACGATGGGTTGGCGCATGGCTTCTCGCCAATCGGTGAGCTTTTGCAAGGTGACCCATGCCACCACGAAAATCGGGAGGAAGACGGCAACTTTCACCCCGGTGAAGACATCCAGGTGGAGCATGTACGGCACCCCCACAAGCAATCCGGCGATCGGGAGCCCGCCGGCCAGGGATATGGCGGACATCCCGAGATAGCTCAACCAGGCTGGGCGACGACCGTCGAAAAACCAAAAGTAAGCGAGAATCGGGAAGAGGATGGCACCGGCCAACGTAGCGTACTCCTTGGTGGCACCCAAATTGACGGCGAGGCCAATCGCGGCGGCCATTGTCCAAGGCACGGCATCGGGCACCTTGAAAGCCGTCGCCAACACCCGGATGAGGGCGTAGGCCAGGGCCGGGATCATCGCCAGTCCCAAAAGCGCCTGGAGGATCGGGGATGTGGTTGGTTCCTGGAACGGCCGCGGGGGTTTGACCTCCAGCCCCTCGTGTTCCAACCCCCTCCGGATGTCCTTCAAAAGGGTGGCAAAGTCATCTAGGCCTCGTTCGGATGTCGTTTCGGGTGCCCGAACGAGCAAGAGCCGGATATTTCGTTCCCGGGCCGCTTTGACGTACCGCTCAACAATGGCCGACTTGGGCATACGGACGAGTTCGGCCGTTTGGGCAGCGTGCAAGCGGATGGCGTTGCCCGGGGCTTTGGCGGTGAGGGGACCGTCGCCGACGGTCTTGACGAATTCTGCGGCGACGTACCGGATGTGGTGCCGCTCAAGGATCTCGCTGACCTCTTTGACTTTGTCCGGTGCGCCCAAGGCGACATCGCCCAGGGGGAGGTAGTAGTCGACGACGCCCGTTTTTTCGAGGTTGTCAAAAACCGAATCGATGTAGTCCAAACTCGCCCCTGGCGGGGTGCCCATGCGGGCCAACAGGCGGTAACCGCCTGACTGGGCGGAATCGATATCTCGTTGCGGCAAACCGACGGGTAGGCTCCGCAAAAGGTCTGGCCTGGCAAACCAATTGTCTTCTTGCCAATCGGTCCCGTACCTTGCCCGCCACGCCTTAATCACCCGCTCGGTTTGGACAGGATCCCCAATACATTCGACAGTTCCGGGCCCAAGGCGACGGGTTTCGATGGAACCACCCGCGATCAAATCCCCTACGGTGGCTTCATTGCTGCTCAGGATCAACAAGGGCTGGTTGCCCCCACCAAGCGCAGAATTGAGTTTCGTCAAGCCTTCTCCAAGGCTGAGCCCCTGAGTGGCGGCGAGTTCGGCAACCGTGTCCGTCTCAACCACGATGCCGACCGCGCGGTTGGATTGTTCGGCCTGGTGCCTGGGGGCGATGTTGGCCAGAGCCAAAACCGCAGTGGCGGCCAGTGAGGCGGCCACCCACCAGGGCTGGTTAGTCGTCTTCGTCGAAATGGGCATCCTCCTCAATCGGGCTGTCGGCCAAGACGGCGTTCCGTCCGCCCATCACCAGCACCGTGACCATACCAGCCAGGAATCCGCCGACATGCGCCCAGTTCGCAACCCCTTCTTGGGGGAACAAGACTTGCCATAGGAACCAAACAACCAAGAGCATCCAACTGGTCACGGTGAAGGGCCAAAAGAAGAAAGGCGGGATGACAACCCGGATCTGCGACCCAGGGAACAGAAGAAAATAAGCACCTAACACGCCACCGATTGCTCCGCTCGCCCCCACTGTGGGGACATCGGAGGCAGGGTTGACGAAAATGTGGGCCGCGGCGGCAAACAAACCCCAAAAGATGTAATAGAGAGCAAAACGGGGCGGGCGGATCGCTTCTTCCACGGCAGGGCCAAAGGCGAAGAGAAACAGCATGTTTCCAACCAGGTGCATCAGGCTCCCATGCAGGAACAGGCTGGTGAAGATCTTGGCCAACTCAATGGGGTCGCCCCGGTTTGAAAAGGCTTTGACCACCTGGATTGGGCGCATCGCGAGGTCGGCAAACCCGATGTTCGGGCCAGAAAAGCCGCCATTGCGATCCCACAAAAAGATCAAGACGTTGAGCCCGATCAGCGTCCAAACGATGACCGCTGGGTTCTTCCGCACCAGGTTGTCGCGGATCGGGATCATAGGTTTGCCATCTTACTCTTGGAACTTCAACCCCTTGGGTGGCTCATTGATCCCAAAAGATCCCTTTCGCCCCAGATGCGTCATGGTCAGTGTGGTTTTTGCCCAAGTTGGCCGCGTAAGGGGCATCCGGGGCGGCAAAGGTATCGGTTCCCTGTTCGTCGAGGAAAAGCCCTAGGCAAAGACTGAGCTGCCGCAACGAGCCTTCTGGCGTTTCATTGGCATTGCCGAGCACGGTCTTGCCCGTGGCGGCATAGATGTCGTCCCCGGCCCGGTCGATGAAAATGCCGAACCCATTGGCGTTCCCTGCCCCCAAAGCCAGGCTGGCGCCCGAATACTTGTCATTGCCGCCTCCCTCCAACAGAAAGCCGATGGAGAAGTCGTGCCCCGCTCCCTGCGTCATGTTGATTTGGCCGGAATAGGCGTCGTCGCCGGCGTCGTCTTGCAAATAGCCGATTGCGAAGTGGGCCGCCGAACCTTGGCCATACCAGACAGATTGGTAAGTGTCGGCACCATCGCGATCCCAAAGCCCGCCAATCCCCATCCAATAACCGCACCCTTGCGCAAAGACCCCCGCTTGGTAGGTGTCGTCCCCTTCCAGATCGAACAGGAACCCCATTCCTCCGGCCAGGCTTTGCCCAAAGACATAGTCGAGCCGGATGCCGTATCCGGCCCCTTGCGACATCGAGGCGTTGTGTTCGGCCGATTGCGGGGATTTGAAGTCGAGGACGGCGTCTTCGGCCACGTATTTGTCGTCGCCCCGGCGGTCCAACAGCCACCCAACTCCGGCGGTCATGCCGCACCCTTGGCCCTGGGTGAAGATCCGGTATTCGTCCGAACCTGCCAGGTCTTCGCAGATCCCGATCCCAAAGAACCCATAACCCAAACTGTTGGTGTAGGCGTCGTAAACATCTTTGCCTTCCGCATCGAGCAAGTAACCGACCCCGAACGTGCCGGAACCGAACCCCTGGGCCGCGGAGCGGTAAAGGTCGTCTCCCTTTTCATCCACAACGAACGCCATGCCGAAGAACCCCCTTGCCGGCCCGGAAGCCAGCCGTTGCTGCGACCGGGTCGCCCCATCCCGAACCATCTTGCCTTTGTAGCCGGGGTCGCTGAGGTAGCTGTCGTTGCCGGATCGATCGATGACGGCCGAACACCAGTTTTTGGATCCGCCGGTGTAGGTGTCGTCGCCCCCAAGGTCGATGACCAAGAATGTGTTTGCCAGATCGGTGGACTGCTTGCCGCCATCTTGGATGACGACATCCCCCCATTTGGTTGCCAATCGCCAAGTGGAGTTCCCAATCAAGCCCGCCGAGTCAACGATAGGCCGCACGGCATTGACGGTGGCCGCGAAGTCTTGGGAGGCGGCCACCAGGTAGCCCATTTCGGTCGACTTGGCCAGGGCCAGCCACTCAGAAAACCGGGCGGGATCTCCCCCATTAAAAGCTTCGGCCTGGGTCAGGGCCCGGAGTCGGTCTGCCCGGGTCGGGTCGGAAAACGTGGCGTCGTAGAGCTTCCGCTGTGCCAAAGCGCAGTCCATCAAAATGGCAACCGCCCGCTTTGCCTCGTCCGGGACGATCCCTTGAGATTCCGGTTGGCCGGCAACCAGTCCGGCCGCCCGATACTTTTCAATGATTCGGTTCAACGACGATCCGTCGGGGTTGGACTGGAGGAAGGGGGCCGACGGGTCGCCGAGGAGATCCCGCCGGGAGCCAAACGGGGTGAGCCGGGAGGCGGCAGCAAGCAATTTGTGGGGCTGGCCGTTGGCGATGAGGGCGTCGCGTTCCACAACGCTGAAAAACCCCGGTGTTTGCCAGGGGCTCGACGCCAGGGCTGATTCCACCGGATTTAGATACAAACCTGTCCGGTAATAGGCCAAGGCGACGGGGTCGAACGTAGCCGTCTGGCGGTTGAGTCCCCCTGCCCCTAGCGCGACATCCAAAGCCTTATCTAAACTATCGGGGCTGGCAAGGGGGAATGCGGTGAGGAAAAGGGCAGTGGCAAGGGCGATCATGGCGTTAGCGGCGGTTTTGGCGGCATCCGCCGCATTGGCGCAGGGCCCAAACCCAGCGCAATTATCAGACGGATTCCCACTGCCTCCCAGTATCGCGTTTTCTGAATGGCGCCAGGTGGCCAGGACCGATTCGTATTCGGAATTCCGGCAAGTGTTCCCTTCGGCGGTGGCGAGCCGGTTCCCGGCAAACGACACTATCGAATTGCAAGTGTTCTTGCCGACAGATGCGGTGGGCTCTCCCCCAGTCGCCATCCTCCTTCACTTTTGGGGGGCGACAGACAATGCGCTCGAGCGGGATTTGGCGGTCGAGCTGGCATCGCGGGGGATCGCCTCTGTGGTGATGCCTTTGCCTTACCATTTGACGAGGACGCCGGCGGGTTACCGGAGCGGTGAGTTGGCGATCCAACCGGATCCAGAGGAACTCAAGCAGACGATGCGCCAATCGGTCTCCGATGTCCAACGGACGGTGGACTGGATCCAGAGCCGGCGCGAGTTCGCCGGTTCCAGCATCGGGGTGACGGGGGTGAGCCTGGGGGCGATCGTTTCCAGCCTTGTTTTCGCGGTGGAGCCGCGCATCAAATCGGCGAGTTTCCTGCTTGGAGGGGCCGATTTGGCGCATATTCTCATGCATTCATCGCGGACGGTCACCCAGCGGCGCATATTGGAATCCCAAGGATGGACTGAGGACAAACTGAGGGAAAATCTGCGCCCCATCGAACCGTTGACGTACCTCTCGCCCGGCGATTTGCGCCCAGCCTATGTCATCGAGGCCCGCAACGACACGGTTGTGCCGCCGGAAGACGCGGACAAACTGGCCTCTGCCCTGGCCAACCACACGGTTCTGACTTTGGAAACCGGGCATTACGGGGGTTTTTTGGTCAAAGACCGTTTGATCCGGAGCATCGCGGCGTTTTTTGACGCCACGCTGAGGGGGCGGCCGTTTTCGGCACCATCGAAGTTCTATTCGCCGACGATCCGCTTCAGCTTAATGGCCGACACGCAGAACGGGCTCCAAATCGGCGCGGGCTTGGATATCTGGCGCTCCAATGACCGCTCCGACATTTTTGCGACCGGCTTCCTGACTCCGACCGGCCCCCAGGCCTATTTTGGGTTCCAGCTTGGAAAAGGCGTGTCACTCGGAGCAATGTTTTCCCGCCGTGGAACGTCTCCTGGTTTGGTATGGAGCACCATCTTCTAGCCGACCTGGCACCGGCGGGGCGGGAAAACGTGGTGCACACGTACATCTCGTTGGCGCAGGGGCTGCCAGGTACCGATGTCTTGCCCCGGGACGGCTACATCCGGGTGACGGGTTCACAACCCTTGTCGTTCTGCCATTTTGCCGGGTGTTTTGAATCGGACCGGGATCCGCGGGAGTTGGCTGCCGAGCTGAGGCAGGAGGCCCGTGGCCCAGATGGCCTTTGGGTGTTTTTGCTGCCGGGCGATCAACCGGATGGGCTGCGGGCCGCCCTCCTGGAGAACGGGTTCTCGCTCCGGCAATGCCTTTGCCAATTTGGCCGGTATGGCCGGGGCCGGCTCTCCGACGGTCTGTACGAGGCTCACGATGCGGATTCGCGCCTGCGGGTCAGCCAATTCATGGCGGAGCAGTTCTTCCCGTTCACGCCAGGAGAATCGCGGATGTTAGTTGCCCGGAGCACGGCGACATCGCTCGCCAACCTGTTCTATATGGGCGTTGGCGGTTCACCTCAGGCCGCCATGATGCTGAGCAAGTCGGAAAAATCGGTTGGGCTTTACAATTTGTGCGTGGAAGGCCAAATGCGGGGCCAAGGATTGGGCACGGCCCTGGTGGAATCGGCGCAGGCACTCGCCGACAAATACGGCCTGCCGCTCACGCTCCAATGCCATGCGAGCCTGCGGAAATGGTACGAGGGCCAGGGGTTCCGGCAGACCGGCACCCTCAATGCGTTTTTTTGTGGGCCGGGACGCCGCTCTGATATACTCTAGGTAGAAAGCCCTCTGTTCGGGTTTCCGCCATGTCGCCGCGCCGCGCCTTCTCCCTGGTTGAACTGTTGGTCGTCATCGCCATCGTTTCCGCGATGGCGGCGGTCTTGTTCCCCGTTTTTTCCCAGGCCAAGATGCAGGCGTTTCAAATTTCGTGGATCGAATCCGCGCGCCAAATTTCGCTTGGCACGGCGCTGTACACGGACGACTACGACCAGCGGTACTTTTTGCCCCGGCATAATCCAGAACCGAGGGCGGATGCCACAAACGACCGCACGTGGGTCCAGTCGCTGTTGCCATACGCCAACAACTTCGAATTGTTCTTTTGCCCGGTTGATGATTCGGCCCCCAAGCCGGTTTCCGTCTTTGATCCGGACCTGACGGCCGGCAACCCTCTTGCGCGCTACTACGAGAAGTCGATGCGCGCCAATTACGGCTACAACTACGCTTACTTCTCCCCGATTTTCAAACAGGCGGGCCAGTGGGTGGTGACTCCGCGTAGCCAGAGCGATGTGGCCGACCCCAGCCGGACGATGCTGTTCGGCGATTCGGCCTGGCAAGTCCGAGGCGGCCGTCCTTCGGGCGGCGGGAGTTATCTGGTGATCCCTCCCTGCCGGTTCCAACGGGAAGGTGGCCAGCTAACGGATTCGTTCGGGTTGCAGTCGGCCCCCAACACGCAGGTGTTCGGCAATGGGTTGGCGTGGCAGGCCAAAGCGGCCGTTTGGGAATCGGACGCGGGGGCGATCTACCCGTGGTTCCACGGCATGGTCACCGTGACCCATGCAGATGGCCACGTGAAGCCGCTACCCTATTCTCGGATGACCAACGGGTGCGATGTCCAACCAGGGTGGCGCGGCCTGATTTACGATACCGGCCGCTACCTGTGGGATCTCCGCTGACCGTCCCGGATTCACCACGACCCCTCTGCCCATAATCTGGGTAGCGCTATGAAGGTCAGCATCATCGGTGGCGGCGGGCGCGTCGGTTCAGACGCGGCGTTTGCCTTGCAACTCGGCGGGATCGTGAGAGAGATCGCCCTCAACGACGTCAACGCGGATATGGCGGCCGGCGAGGCCCTGGACCTCCGCCACGGTTCCAGCCTCTTGAATAACCAGGTCATCACCAGCGGCGATTACGGGGTGATCGATGGGAGCGACTGTGTCGTCATCACGGCCGGCCTGCGGCGCAAGCCCGACGAAAGCCGCTTGGACCTCATCAACCGCAACGTTGGGTTGTTCAACGGCATCTTGGACAGCCTGAAAGGGTGCAAACTCGCCGATGGGGCCACCATCCTTGTTGTCAGCAACCCGGTGGACATCCTCACTCATCTGACGGTTGAATCGGGGATCGTCCCGCCTTCCCAAGTCCTTGGGCTCGGGACGGTTTTGGATACCGCCCGCTTCCGGAGCCTGCTGGCCGACCATTTCAAAGTCGGCGCATCGGATGTCAAGGCCCTGATCTTGGGTGAGCATGGCGATTCGATGGTCCCCATTTGGAGCAGCGCCACCATCAACGGGGTCGGCCTGCATTCGATCCCTGGGTTCACCTCCGAATTGGGCGTTGAAATCTTCGAGGCCACCAAGAAATCGGGGGCGACCGTGATCGCCCAAAAGGGTGGCGCCGGCCGCGCCGTTGGGGTTTCGATCAAAGAAGTGGTCGAGGCCATCGCCCTGGATAACCGCAAGCTCCTTCCCGTCTCGTCGGCCCAGACCGGCAAGGCTGGGATTTCCGGGATTTCGCTCTCCCTGCCAACGGTCGTCGGCCGCCATGGCGTTGTCGAGGTTTTTGAACCGGCTGTCAACGATTCTGAACGGGAGCTGCTGGCCAAAAGCGCCGAAGCCCTCAAAGCGACATTCGCCCAAGTCCAGGGTTAATCGCCAAAAGTTCGACCACCAACCAGAATCTGGCCTAAAGACTCAATTCTTAGGCCAGATTCCATTTCGTGGAACTTTGTTTGGTTTTGAGCCTGGTAAAGGCCGTTGTATGCGACTGGGGCACGTGGAACTCTTTTGTAAAGATTGTCAAAGAACCCGTGACTTTTATGTGCAACAGTTGGAGTTCGAAGAGGCCGAAGTGCCCGGTGGGGATTGCATCTGGTTGCGGTCGGATGGCATCGAGGTTTTGCTCCGGCCGGGCCGCCAAATCAGCCGTTTTGCCCGGTATGACCAATCTCCTGCCGCCCTTGTTGTTTATGTCCGGGATTTGAACGAGGTCTCGGAACGCCTTGGCCAATCTGGAGTTGAAATGAGCGAGCCCGATGGAGCCCCTTACGGATTGACCTTCCGTGATCCGGACGGCCGGTGGCTGCAGGCCGTGGAGGGGGACTGAACCCCGGCCAGGCATGAGGCGTCACGGCTAATGTCAGTTGGTGAGCCGCACAATGCAGATCCGCGACTATGAATCAGGCCGGGACCTTTCCGACATCGATGTCATTTTGTCCCGTGAAGAGGTGGAAGAACTCTCCGCCTACCTGCACCGGTTGTTGGCAGACCCCGGATTGCGCAGCGTCCAGCTAAGCCGAATCAATGGCCTCGGATTCGCCGCCGAGTTTTCGGTCACTCTTTCGCCGCCCCAGTAAGCCGCGCCAACTGCGAAACCGTCTGGCTACCGGGGAATCTTTCGGCCAGCCGGGAGACGGCCGCCTTTTCTTCTGGTCGGTAAGGGAACGGGGGTTCCAGCGGCAGTTTTTCTGCGGCGGCGACGTGTTCGGCAGCCGTGGCCTCCATCGACCGGTGTTCGATGTGGGCGGCAGCGATGAGCAAATGCACCATTTGGTTGGGTCGATGCCTTAAGAGTTCATCGGCGAGCCGTGCTGCGCTCTGCACAAGGCCGTGGCGCAGGTAAGCCCCCACGATTCCTGAAGCTTGCCCGGGGTCGGCGGCAACGCTGGCCAGCAACGGGTTCGGCTCCCGGCCCTGTGCCTGCGGCGTGTTGAGGAAGGCTTCGGCTTTGAGGAGCGGTTCCAGCGGGGCCAGGTAGTGGGCATTGGGGAGTTCTCGGTCGATTTCGGTGCGGTCCAGCCCGGATTCCCGCTTGATCGCGGCCTTAAGCCACCAACCCAAGGGGTCTTCGGCGTTGTAGGCCAGGTACCGTTCCATTTCCGCGTCCGCCCGTTCGCGATCGCCGGCCCGGGCCGCTGCCTCGGCGAGCCAACCATGGGCGGCAGCCTCCATACCTGGGATGCGGCACAAGGCATGTGGGTCAATGCGGCAATGAACCATATGGTCAAAAACTTTGTGATCGAACTTGAGGGGAACCGGCTGCGGCTGGGCGTCCGGTGGCCACTTGGCCAGGGGTGAAAAATCTGCCCCGCGGACCAGGACTCCATCCAGCGAGCTTGCCGGTTGACCGACAGGGGTGGATGTGGTCGGCCCCGGCTGGTTGTCGATCGGGGCTTCCAGGGTTTGGCCGTCCAGGGAGAGGAAGATCTTCCCGCCCTGGATGGTTTGGTGAAATTGGGTCGTGAGCTGGTCGCCGTCCGCGCCGATCGAGATCGCTTGCCCCGAGCAGAGGTGCCTCCCAAGGCCGGTGAAGGGGACAAGGGTGGCCTTCCATGAATCTGCGCGGCGCCCGCCGAGCCGCCCATCGGCCGGGAGGGTTGCCCACACACCGGGAGACCGCAAGGCGAGCCCCCCGTCAGGATCGATGAGGCAAAACCCGTTCCCCTCGCCGTCGTCGCAAACGCCGTCGGAACCCATCCCAGGGCAGGCCACCCCTCCCCGCAACGGCTTTGAGAGCAGGGAACGGTTGAGGAGGGTCTGCTCGAGGGTGACCGTCGCGCCATCGCTTTGCAGGGTAACCGCCCCATGCCAGCTGGTGTCGCCGAACCACTCGAAAACGAACGCCGCCGCTCCGCCGCTACTGTTTTCAACGATTCGGAGGTCGGTTTGGCCGAGCCGGTTCAACCGCTCGGGCCCGCAAAGGAACTCGATCCCGTGATTGAGCTCAACCCCCCGGATCCCGCCTTGTTCCAGATCCAAGCGGTCTGGGAGCGGGATGGCCCAAAGGCCGGTGCGCTTGTCGAACAGGCCGATGATGCGTCCCCCGAGCGAAGCGCACACCCAAACGCGGACGAACGCATTTTCCAAGAGGGCCCCGGCGATCGGATGCGTGACCGTACCCGACCCTGCGCGCAACTCGACTTGCGGATAGCAAGCGGGAGGAGTTTTTCCGAGAGGAACGGCCTCCACGGGCGGCCCCGGGATGGATATCTTGAATTCTGAGGCGGTCACACCCATTTACTCCTCCAGTATTGCCGCAGATGCGTCACAATAGGGGTAGCGTCCGGGATCAGGCCCATGGCGGGCCGGCTTGGAGCGTCTAAAAGTTATGGCATCGGGCGTACTGGTGGGAGCCTTGAAATGGTTGGTGTTGCCGGCGGCAATGGCGGCCGTGGGCTATTACGTCATCGGCCCTAAGATCGGGGGAAATGCCTATTTGGAAAGCCAGGCCGCAACGGCTAAGCAAGCGATCCTTCCCAAGAGCGTGCCGGATTCCCCTCCCGATGATGCCGAGCAGGGCAAATTCTCTAAGGTGAAGATCGACGTCAACGTCACGCCGGACGACCGGAGCAAGCCGGATTCCAAGACTGAGAAGAAGAAGCCGAAGTATTTTTCGCCCGATGCAGGGAAAAGTTATGACGAGATCCCGGAACAGGCTCCCAAGCCCGGCGGGGACGAACTGCCTGTGACCCCGGATGCCGCGCCCCCTGCGGGAACCGGCGACAACGGTTGGCACTAGGGGGTCAGATCCCAAAAAACCGGGCGGCGTTCGCATCGGTGACTTTTTCGACTTCGCTGGCCGGGCATCCCAGCGCATCGGCGACGCCTTGGCAGATGTGCCCCAAATGTTTCGGGTGGTTGGGTTTGCCGCGGAACGGCACGGGTGAAAGCCAGGGTGCATCGGTTTCCAATACCAGCTTGTCCAAGCCGATGTGCCGCAAAATCGCCCGCAAGTCGTCAGCCTTTTTGTAGGTCACCGGCCCATCGACCCCGAACAGGCATCCCAGCGCAACGGCCCGGTCAGCGTCGTTTTTGTCCCCGGCAAAGCAATGCAAAAGGTAAGGGCCCGCACCGCGCCTCTCCAGGGCGTCGAGGAGAGCCGGGTAGGCGTTGCGGCAGTGGAAGACGATCGGCTTGCCCAGTTCGGCGGCCAGGTCGAGGTGGTCGGCCAGGCAGTCGTCCTGCTGTTTTCGGGACGCATTGTCCCAATAAAAGTCGTAACCGATTTCGCCGATAGCAACGCATTTGGGGTGGCTGGCCAAATCGCGGATCGTTTGCAAGTCTTCGGGCTTGTACCGGTCTGCCGACGTGGGGTGCCAACCGACGGTGGCAAAGACTCCTTCGGCCACACTGGCGATCTCGACCGCCAACCGGCTGGATTCGGAATCAACTCCGACAACGACCAATCGGCCGACCCCTGCTTCCATGGCTTCGGCGGCTGCGGCGACAGGGTTCGGGAACGCCTCGGGGTCATTCAAATGGCAATGGGTATCGGTCACGGCGGAAGTAAGTTACACTCGGGGTCTGGCAAGCCGTTGGGCACTGCAGCCCCGCAGCCGGCTAATCCGTAAGAGAGAGAAAGGTTCGCAAACATGCTGGCGCTTTATGTTGTGACGGGGGTGGTCGGGCTCGGCCTGATCATCCTTTCCGCGTTGGGTGCCTTGGGCGGTTCAGATGTCGATCACGATGCCCACTTCGAAATCGGGGGACACCACGAATTCGATGCTAGCCCCGAAGCTCCGCACGGCATTGACCACGACCATGGCCTCGACCACGGCGGGTCAGATTTTTGGCTTCCGTTTTTCAGCCTCCGGTTCTGGACTTACCTGCTGGGTGGATTTGGCGGCTTTGGGATTTTGCTAACGGTGATCGGCCTGAACCAAGAGCCGTTGCGTGTGGTTGCCTCGTCTTGCGTGGGCTTGGTTTCTGGCCTTGGTGCAGCCATCGCCATGCGATATTTCCAAACCCACCGCATGGATAGTTCGATTTCAGAAAAGGACTATCTGGGGGCTTCGGCTCGGGTCACGGTGGCACCGTCACCGGGATCTCCCGGTAAAGTCCGGTTGGTGGTTAAAGACGAGACCATCGATATGCTCGCCCTCCCGTTGGAGGGCCAGGCAATCGCCGCCGGGGATCAAGTCGTGGTGGTGTCCGTGGATGGCACGGTTGTAACCGTGGCTAATGCCGACCAGTATATGGACAGTTAGACAATGCAAGAGTTCAGCCAAATCGTATTCGGGGCCGCGTTGGGGGCGGGGGCGTTCCTGGCCATGCTCATCGCCTTCGCGATCGCCGTGAGGTCGTTCCTCAAGATCGCCCCCCCCAATGAAGTCCTGGTGATCACCGGTGGCCGGGGGATGCAGGGCCAGGGCTACAAGGTCATTTTTGGTGGCAAAGGGTGGGCTTTCCCGCCATTCCAACAGGTTCAGAAAATGAGCCTGAACACGATGGAGGTTCCGATTTCGGTTCGCAACGCCTATTCCAGTGGGGGGATCGCCATGAATGTCGAGGCGATTGCCAACATCAAAATCACGAGCGACCCCAAGTACGTCAACAACGCGATCGAAAGGTTTTTGGATCGCGACATCAACGAAATCCGCCGTGTTGGCAAGGAAACGCTCGAAGGCCACCTCCGGGGCGTCGTTGCCAGCTTGACTCCAGAGCAGGTGAACGAAGACCGGTTGGCGTTTGCCGAAAAGCTCACCCAAGAGACCGAAGAAGACCTGGTCAAGCTCGGGCTCCACTTGGACACGTTGAAAATCCTACACGTCAGCGACGAAGTCGGCTATTTGGATGCCACGGGCCGCAAAGCCATTGCCAATATCGTCCGGGCTGCCGAAATCGCCGAATCCGATGCCCGGCGGGGCGCCTCCCAATCCGAGTCGGAGAACATGGGCCGGGCCAAAGTCACGCAGGCCAATGTCGACACCGCGCTGGTTCAACTCCAGAACGAGCTCCGGAAAATCCGGGCCGAGCTGGATTCCACCGTGAAATCAGAAGAAGAACGGACCACCGCCGCCGCCCGCGAAGCCCGCGCCAAAGCCGAACAGGAGCTCCAAGCAATCCGCGCCGAGTTGGAAGGGATCCGGCTGATGGCTGACCGCGTGTTGCCCGCCGAAGCCAACAAGGTGGCCGAGGAATTCCGGGCCCGCGGTGAGGCCGCTATCATCCGCGAGCGGGGGGCTGCCGTCAGCCAAGCCCTGGAACTCATGCATGAAGCCTGGAAAGAAGCCGGGCCAAATGCCATGCAAATCAGCTTGATCGAAAACCTCGAATCCATCCTGGCGACCGCTTGCCGGGGCGTGCAAAAAGTCAAGATCGACGGACTCAGCGTCATCGATTCCGGCGACGGTTCGACGCTCAAAAACTACATCGCCGCCTATCCGGGAATGTTGGATGCGGTGTTCGATGCGGTCGATAAGACGGTGGGGATCAACATCCCCAAAACCATTGCGGGAGACTCGGCTCAAGGGGGCAAGGCGTGACGGTCTTCCTGTTGGTCGGTGCGGTCGTCGGGTTTTTGGGCACGATGACGGCGCTATTCATCCTGAGCCTCAAATCGCTCCTTTACATTTGCCAGCCCAACGAAGTTTTGGTTTTCACGGGCAAAAACCGGTCATCTGCCGGGCGGATGCTGCCCTACCGGATTGTGAAAGGTGGTCGGGATTTCCGGCGACCGTTCGTAGAACGGGTCGACAAGATCGACCTGACGAACATGATCATCGATTTGGAGGCCCGCAACGCCTATACCAAGGGCGGCATCCCGATCTCGTTGACCGGTATTGCCAACGTCAAGGTGGCGGGGCACGAGCCGATGCTCAACAACGCCATCGAGAGGTTCCTTGGCAAAGCGCGCAATGAGATCATCGCCATTGCCAAAGCCACACTGGAAGGCTCACTTCGAGGCGTCCTCAGCACCATGACTCCCGAGCAGCTCAACGAGGATCGCAATCTTTTTGCCGAGCGTCTGGTTGCCGAAGTCGAGCAAGATATGACCGCCCTCGGCTTGGTGGTGGACACCCTGAAGATCCAAAACATCACCGATGACGTGAAATACCTGGATAGCATCGGCCGGATCAGGAACGCCGAGCTCCTCAGTTCGGCCCGGGTCGCGGAAGCCATCGCCCACGCCGATGCTGATGTCAATGCGGCAGAAAACTTCCAACGCGAGACCGAAGCCAAAATCACCGCTGAAATATCGGTGGCAAAGGCCGAAGCGGAAAAGCAATTGGCCGACGCCAAATCCCGCCGGGCCGCGGTCGTTGCCGAAGAACAAGCCCAGGTTGCCCAACAGGTCGCCAAAGCCAAGGCCGAGCTTGAAGTTCAAAGGGCCCGGATCGAGCAGGTCAGGCGGCAGCTGGAAGCGGACGTGATTGCCCCGGCCAAAGCGGAGTGCGAATCGATGGAGCAAAACGCTAAGGCCCAGGTTGCGCCGATCATCGAAGACGGCAAAGCCCGCGCTGAAGCCCTCCGCCGGTTGAGCAAAAGCTGGACCGAAGCGGGGGATCAAGCCCGGGACATCTTTGTCTTGCAAAAGATCGAACCGATCATCAGCCAACTCACGGACACGATCGGCGACACCCACATCCAAAAGGTCACGGTGATCGATTCGCCAGCGGGGGCTTCCGGCGGGTTCGACCCCCGGCGGTTCATCGCCCTGAACGAACAGGTCAAAGAGCTTTTTGGAATCGACCTGGTTGAAAAGTTTGGATCTTTGGGAACGGGCTCCCGCCCGGTTGAGGTCACGGTCCAATCGCCGGCTCCGGCCCCAGTGGCTCCTCCCCCGCCGGCACCCTAGTGGGAGGGGGGCCGGAACCACCGGGGGCTAAGGACGTCAAATCCTTAAGATGATAATCATCCGTACCTTTTTGATGGCAAGCGTGTTCGTCGGCTTGGCCGGTTGCACCGTGGCTCCCTTGATTCCAGCCCGGGAGGCTTCGCCCGGCGTCCCAGGCGAAACCGCAGTCCGGGTCAACCCCCTCTCGCCGCTCATCCGCAAAGGGGCCTATTACGAAGGGCCGTACGGAAGCCGCTACAAGTTCACAGATGGCGGGGCCACCTATGAAACCGTCGTCCCCGCTCCGGGGCCGTACGCGGTCTCGGTGGGGGACACGTCTGGATGGATGGGGACGAGGGTGGTCTTCAAGGATTCGTCCGGGGGGTTTTTCTATGTGGACGGCAACTTTGCCAGCGATGACTTCGTGTTGTTCGAATCTCAGCCAGTCGATCAGCTGAACCAGGTTGGCGTGGAAACCTGGTCGGATTCCGACGGGCGGATCCATGCCGGTGCAGAAGCTATCAAATCTGCCCGGATCGCCATGACCGGCGAGCTTCTAGAGATCTTGACTTCGGCGGCGGTGGAATGCACCGAAAGCACCGTCAGCGTTTCTTGGTCAGAAGGCGATCCCACGCTTTTTGAAGCCACGGGTTGCGATGCGACGGCCGAGCGGATGAGGATTGAAGACGACGGATTGCGCTTGGTCAGCATCAAAAACGATTCGGTCCAATACATCCTCAAGTAGCGGGTAACTGGGGTGGCTCGGCCACAATCCAGAAATGGCGATCACGTTCCGGACTTTTGCCGTCGATGTCCCCAAGCTCTTCCCGCTCACCATCAGCCGAGGGACGAGCGGCACAACGCGCAACTTGTTCGTGGTGGCCGCACAGGACGGGGTGGAAGGAATTGGGGAGGGGGCACCGGCGACGGGGCTTGCCGCCGACTTCGCTGACACGGCTGGCCAGACCCTGTCCCCCCTGTTCGAAATGGCCCAATCCGCAGAACCGGCCGAGATCTGGGCAGAAGGCCACCGGAGGGGGATCGAGCCGACTGCCTTGGCGGCCCTGGATTGCGCTCTCTATGACCTGGCCGCCAAACGGGCGAAGATGCCGCTGTACCGTTTCCTCGGGTTACCGCTGCCGACCGCGCCGACCAGCGTGACCATTGGGATCGAACCGGTGGCGGTTGTTTTAGAGCGCGTTCCCAAAATCCTGGCCATGACCCAAGGCCGCGCCTTAAAAGTCAAGCTCGGCAGCCCCGCCGGCCGCGCGCACGATAAAGAGATTTGGGATGCCGCCCGCGAAGCGGCAGAACCCTTTGGCGTCGCGATGAGGGCCGACGCCAATGGTGGGTGGACAGCCCAGGAGTCTTTGGACATGGCCGAGTGGTTGAACGGGCGGGGCTGCGAATACATCGAACAACCCCTCGTGAAAGGAGCCGAAGACCAGTTGCCCGACGTGTTCCGTTCTTCGGCTCTACCGATCTACTTGGATGAAAGCATCCGAAGTTCAACCGATGTCGACCGGTTTGGTGACCGGTGCCACGGGGTCAATCTCAAGTTAATGAAGTCCGGCGGAATCAGCGACGGGCTCGCCATCCTGCAAAAAGCCCGGGCGCTCAACCTTGGGACGATGATCGGCTGCATGTGCGAGACCGCGGTCGGCATTGCCCAATCGGCGGCGGTCAGCGGACTTTGCGATTACGTGGATTTAGACACGCACTTCAACCACGACCCGGAACCCGGGGCCGGGGTTGGCTTTTCCGATGGGGTTGTGATGCCCCGGGAAGTTCCGGGGCACGGAGGCTATTTGTTGCCCGGCTTTGCTCAATAGACCACTTTGTTGAGGGGGTATTCGACCAAGCCGGTCGCTCCCGCCCGCTTGAGCCGGGGGATCAAGTCGCGCGAATCATGCTCGCTCAGGATGACTTCCATAGCCACCCAGCCGGGGTCGGCCAGCGGGGAGATCGTTGGGTTTTGCAAGCTCGGCAGAATCGCGTGGACCTGGCTTTGGGCGTCGACGGGGACGTTCATTTTGAGTCCAACCAGGCGGCTGGCATTCATGGCTCCATCCAACAGAATCGCCAGGTTTTCCAACTTTTCGCGTTTGCTTTCGTCGGCCCACGCTTCCCGGTTGGCAACGAACCGGGTTGTGGAGGTCAGGAGGGTTTCGACGATGCGCAAGTTGTGGGCCCGCAAGCTGGAACCGGTCTCGGTGTTGACGACGATGGCTTCGACCAAGTCGGGGACTTTGACTTCGCAGGCCCCCCAGCTGAACTCGACCCGAACATCCACCCCCCGCTCCGCAAAAAACCTTTGGGTAAGGCGCATGTATTCGGTGGCGACGGTTTTTCCCTTGAGGTCTTCAGCCTGTTCATAGGGGCTGTCTTTGTGAACGGCTAACACGACCCGGATGGGGTTCGACGTAAGTTTGCTGTAGCAGAGCTCGGAGATTTCGTGCAGGTCGGCCCCGCAGTCCGAAATCCAGTCGTGGCCCGTGAGCCCGGCATCAATCAGCCCGTCTTCTAAGTACCGGGGGATTTCTTGGGGGCGCAGGAGCACGGGTTCGATTTCTGGGTCGTCGATCACCGGATGGTAGCTGCGGCTGGCCACTTTCACGTCGTACCCCGCCCTTTGGAACAGGGCGAAGGTGGCGTCTTGCAGGCTGCCCTTAGGAAGGCCGAGTCGCAGTTTCATCTCCCTATGGATACCGCACCGGGTTTAGGCGTCCCGGTCTACACGGGGCAAAGCGACCTGCCAACAATGACCTTTGGCGGAGCTTATGGATCGTGTCTCTTTTGCGCGGGTCGGCGCGGTCTTGGCGTCGGCGGACCCCTATTCGGCCTGGTATGGCGAACTTTTGCGCCAAACCGGCCTGGTCTGCGAAATCGGCAGCGAATCCATCCTGGACGACCCGTCGGAATATGATGTTTTGATCCTGTGTGGGCAAGGCAAACTCACCGGGGAACAGCGCAAGGGCCTGGCCGAATGGCTTGCCAAAGATGGGCGGCACGTGGTGGTCACCGGCGGCTTTTGGCACGGGGAATACCTTTTCGACATCGCGGCGACCGGCCACAAGTATTGCCGCTGCCACCTCTGCGCCCCGGAGGCCGTTTCGGTTTTGGCGGAGGATTGCTTTGGCGGCCTGTTCTTTGGCGGGGAGCAAGCAAAAAAGCTCCCGGGCGAAGTTTTGGCGTTGGATTCCCACGGCAACCCTTTGGTGTCAGCGGGCTCCAAGGTCAGCGTGTTTGCCCCGCATGCGGGCATGACCGGGGCCTTGATGGCGATGGGCCGGGGCGTCAGCACCGATCTGGTCGGCCCGTGCGACGGGAGTTGTTACACCCAAGATGGGGTCTTGCGGGCCGAAGATGGCACCGTATTCCTCTGGTCGGATCGGGCGCAGCCGGGAGAGGGTTTGGATCCAGCCTTCCTGACCCCCCACTTGGATATGCTCCGCGAACAGTTCCTGCGGTTGGTGTTGGCCGGGATCGGGCGAACAGGATTAGCCCCCGCCTTGGTGTGGCATCTGCCGGAAAACCACAACGTGGCTTGCACGGTCGATGTGGAATGCGACAGCAGCCTGATCGACCACATCAAAACGTCGGCGGCCTTGATTGCCCGGTTTGGTTTGCGGGCCGCATGGATGGTTCCCCCTCCCGGCCTTCCTTTGGATGTTTACCGGACGTTCAAATCTTGGGGCCACGACATTGGCCACCTCTATAAACCCGAAAAGCACGACGCGTCCACACGCCAGGTCAAGGTTCAAAACACGGCGCTGACCCGGGGGGTCGGCAGCGAACTCAAAGTGATGAAAGGGTGGGATGGCGCCTGGTTTGGGCTGACCCGCATGTACGCCTTGGCCGAAGAAACGGGTGCCGTCGCCATGCTGAGCAAGGGGGGTCGCCAGCCGGGCACGGCCGGTTTCCTGTTCGGCACAGGGCGGCCGTTTGTCCCGGTGACCCACGATGCGAAGTTCCAAGTGGTCGAAATCCCGGCGGTTTCGTTTGCGCCGGGTTGGGTGACCCCGTTCCAAACCACGATGTATCTGGCTCAGAGGATCCAGCGGTTCAACGGGACATTCCGTTTCGACTTCTTGACCTCCCACGCTGCGGAGTCACGGTTCGAGTTGAACCTGCCCCAGATGTTGCGGGGGCTGATCGAATTGGGCTACAAGGCGTTCAGCCCGTCGGAGCTCGCCAAATTCGAGCTGGCCCGCCGCCGCCTGTCTTACCGGGTCGATCGCGGGCAACTGACCCTGAAGTGCGGCGACTCGGTGCGCGGGTTGACCTTGTTGGTTGGCGCGGATGCGCCGATGCGGGTCCGGGGCCACCAAGCCCACCCGGCGCGGTGCGAACGGTACGGCCGGGAGTGGGCGGCCATCGTCTTCGATTTGGATGCCCGATTGCCGATTGAGGTTGAAGCCGACCCCCGCGCCGTTGCCTGAACTGGCCCTGGCCGCTGGGCCTTGGTCTGCCACAATCCGGACATGGTCACGGTCCGTGTGAACATCACTCTCAAGCCCTCGCTCCTCGATTCTGCGGGCCGCACCGTGGCCAAGTCGCTCCGGGATCTGGAGTTCGGCGAAGTGGGGGGGGCCCGGATTGGCAAAACGGTGACATTGGAGCTTGAGCGCTATGATGAATCCCGCGTCCGCGCCATGTGCGAGCGGCTCCTGGCCAATCCGGTCATCGAAGACTATTCGATCGAGGTTGTGCCGTGAAGATCGCGGTGGTGCAGTTTCCTGGTTCCAATTGCGACCAGGATGCGCTGTGGAGCCTTCGCGAAGACTTGGGCGTGCAGTCCGAATACGTCTGGCATGGGGAATCGAGCCTAGCCGGATTCGACGGCGTGTTCATCCCCGGAGGGTTTACCTATGGCGATTATCTGCGGTGTGGGGCCATCGCCGCCCGGTCGCCGGTGATGGCCGCCGTCCAGGAATTTGCTTCCGCTGGGCGGCCGGTGTTGGGGGTTTGCAACGGGTTCCAAATCCTTTGCGAAGCCGGGATCTTGCCGGGGGCGCTGATGCCCAACTTGGGCGAGCGATTTGTTTGCGCAACCGTACACCTGGCGGCGGCCCAACACACCTCCCCTTGGACTGCCGGGGTTGAGGGGGTGCTGCCCATCCCGATCGCTCACGGAGAGGGCCGATATTTGGCTGATGACACCGTTTTGAACCGGCTGGAAGGCGAGGGCTTGGTGGCATTCCGCTATTGCAGCGAATCTGGGGCCGTAGAAGAATTGGCGAATCCAAACGGTTCAGCGCGGAACATCGCGGGGATCGTCAACCCGGCGGGGAATGTGCTCGGCATGATGCCGCACCCAGAGCGGGCCACCCGTAAAATTCTGGGTTCTCAGCCGGGACTACCGATCATTGCGGGGTTTTTGCGCGTCTTGGCAACGGTGTAGGGCTCTTCACCAGCCAGAAAAGGACCATAATCAAAAGCAATGCTCGACCAGATCCGAAAAAATGTTAGGCTGATCGGGATCGTGACGGCTTTGGCCGTTGCGCCTCTTGCCGGTGCCCAAGCCAAAGCCAACGACGGCTCTGCGCCCGCCGGTTCCGATATGGTCAAGGTGGGGCGGCTGGGCCAATCCATCAAAGAATCCAAAATCTACTCGAACATGAGCACGGGCTCCACCAAACTTTGGAGCTTGAAGGCGTACCAATATCTGGTCATCAACGACACCAAGTACGAAAAATGGCTCGCAGTGCTGCTGCAAAACGGTCGGACCGGTTACGTCCTGCGTGAAACGGTTGCCGAACTGCCCTATGATGTCGAGATCCCCAAGGATTACCAGTTCAGCCGCAATGGCACCCAGATGAGCAGCCGGGGCGGGGCAAGGACATCTGGAACCGCCGTGAGCAACCCCAAAGACAAGCAGGAAATGCTCCAGTACAGCTATAAGTTCATTGGGACAAAATACGTTTGGGGCGGGAACAGCCTGACCAACGGGATCGACTGCAGTGGATTCGTGCAACAGCTTTTTGGGAAGATCGGCGTCGACCTGCCGCGGACCGCGGCCGAACAGGCCAAAGTCGGGCAACCGGTGGAACGGTTAGAGGATCTGCAACCCGGCGACCGGCTCTATTTTTGGGATAAGAAACGCGGGAAGATTGGCCACACGGGCATATTTTTGGGCTACTTCCAAGATGGCGGGGCCTACTTCATCCACAGCAGCACCAACAACCACGGTGTGGACACCGACGACCTGCGGAGCAAACACTGGCTCGACATGTTGGTCGCCGCCCGGCGCTGAGGGTTACACGTCGCGGTGAAAAATCCACCGCTGGGTGGTGGATTTTTCTCTGTTTTGAGGTAAGTTTATGAAAGCATGGATGCATACGTCGGCCGTGGGATTGCGGCAAAATTCCAAGAGGCGCTCGCCGACACCCCCGTCCTCGTCGTCCAAGGGCCACGCCAAGCGGGCAAAAGCACACTCGTCCAAAAGGTGTGCCGGTTACCCTATGTGACCTTGGATGATTCCCTGGCCTTGTCGGCGGCCGTTTCCAACCCGGAAGGTTGGCTCCGCACATTCCCCGATGGTGTCGTGATCGACGAGGTGCAGCGCGCGCCCCAACTCATGCGCAGCATCAAAAAGGTGGTCGACGCAGATCGCCGCCCGGGCCGGTTCGTTTTGACTGGTTCGGCCAATGTGATGCTGCTGCCTAAACTCAGCGATTCGCTTGCCGGCAGGATGGAGGTGTTCACTCTATTTCCGTTTGCCCAATCGGAGCTTGCCAACCAACCCAAGGCATTTGTGGATCGGTGGCTGTCGGGCTCATTGGCGCCCGGAGCCGACCGGATGGTGGAATCTGGCGGGTTCCCGGAACCCGTTGCGCGCGCCAGCGCATCCCGGCGGAACGCCTGGTTTTCATCATACATTCGCGCCCTGATGGATCGGGACGTGCGCGATTTGGCGCAGATCGAGGGGTTGCACAGCTTGCCCAACCTCTTGCAGGTTCTGGCCCGCAACCCCTATTCGGTGCAAAACATCACCCAGCTCAGCCGGGACACCGGGATTCCGGCAACCAGCTTGACCCGCTATCTCGGCCTGTTGCAAGCGGTCTACCTGGTTCACCCGGTGCCTGCGTGGTCGGCCCTGCACGGGGGCAAGGCGGCCAAAACCGCCCGACTGGCTTTTGTGGACACGGGCATTTGGCATCACCTCTCGGGCCGAGCCATGGATCAAGATGCCTGGGCGCAGTTCGTGGCCATGGAATTGGTCAAAGAATCAGGTTGGTCTGATATGCCCTATGAAGTAATGCACTTCCGGTCCACCCGGCACCATTCGGTGCCCATTGTGGTGGCTTTGGGGGATGGTCGGATACTGGGTTTGACCGTCCTGGGGCATGGCGATCCCACCCCGGCCGATTTTGAGGCGCTGAGATACTTGCGGGAAGTGAGCGGCCAGGCACTGACCCACGGGTTGGTATTGCATCAGGGCGTCAATTCTGGGACTGTGGACGAATGGCTGGGTCACGGCCCGGTCTCGACCGTGTGGGCCTGATCAAAAAAAGTCCCCGACGAAGCCCAATGAGAGGTTTTAAGATCCAAAAATGATCTCAAGCAAAAATAATGTGCGGGGGGGGGGGGGGGTATTTTTTCTGCATGGACTTCATTGCCGCCGTCCTCACTGCTGTTCAAGTGCGCTTAAGCCTCCAATAGATAGATCTGCAGCCTGTGGAATTTGCAATCTTCAATATCTCAGACCATGATATCGTTTTAGATCCACCGGCCGGTGTTTGGAACTGGTTGGATCGCAATATAGAGACTTTGGGAGAAGCCCCGATTCCAGAGAGCGTCAGTTGGGGTCAACCGTTCGGTTCGGCACTCGGTCGATTCAATAGAAGTTTCTCTTACGACCCTGAGCCGGTTCTCATTCCTCCGGACTATGCCCTAGAGGTTCAAATTAGGTACAAAGAGTGTCGAGCGGAAGAAGCATCCGAGGACGGCCTGAAGTTGCCATGGCAAGTGCCAATCGGGAGTAACCAACCGGCATACAAGGCATTCTTTGTAATCGAAGGTGGACAAAGCGAATATCAGCTGGCTGTACGACGCGACACGAAAATTCAAGTTGATCATTTTTGCTATCCGCTCGTTTATCGATACCGCTTTGGCGAGTAATTCAGCGTAAACAGTCCTCAAAAAAGCATTGAATCATGACATATTTGGCATTGGCTCTGATTGGCATCCAACAATCACTACAAAAGGATACAATTGTGTGGATTGCTGGCAATGACGCCGTAAACATTAAGTTTTCTGAATCAGACTTCACGATTTGGCAAGGCTTCGAACTAGGCATTCACGAGCAAGAAGAAAAGCACTTGCTCATTATTCGGGAGCCCGGATCTGTAGTCCTAGTGGATACCTCATCCACAGGCATCGAAGCATTCCGAACTCTCCTCAGCCTATACGAAAGGACTATGAGTGAGGACAAAGGGGACTGTGATATTGATACAGGTACCTATCGTCTGTCGCCAGCAGATCAGTCGATGTTGACTTCATATGTAACAAGGCCCTGGATAGGCAACAGAATTGTCGGGTTTGGCAACCTGATTGTTGAGCCTATCACAGAGCTAACATTGGAGGACAGCCATGCAAGGGCCAAGCTCCGGGCCCCGTCGCGCATCTACCCGGAGACGACGCAGTTCCATCGGTTTTCCGAGGAGAGCGCACGGGAAGCCAAAGTCCTGGACTCGCTTGTTCCTATGACACTGACCCAGAAAATGCTGAACAGCCCAAGGAGTGCGGGTGAACTGAAGGATTGTCTGGCCCGCGGTGCTGAATCCTACTGGAAACTGTATGAAGAATTCAGACAGTATTACAATGCCAAATTTGTTGAATTTCAAAGATGGCTAACAAGTAAATGCGGGGCAGACCCAAAGGCATTCGATGAAATGATCGGCAAAAACCTTGCGGATCTGGTGTCGAGTGGCCCCTCTAAAGAATTGCAGAGACTTGAACTCATGCCGGGATCTCCTACACTTGACCGGGATGCACGGCTGGTTGGTATCCGCCGCAAGGTCGTGATATCGTGCACGTTGCAGTTTTCAAACGGAAAGACACAGTTGGTTGGAGTTGAACTTCCCGGTGTCATCCCATAGCGATTAGTCGAATGCGTCTATGGTTGTCTCTGCCTCCAACTCCCGCTCCGCTTCGACCAGGGCCTGAAAGCGTTTTTGAATAAGGTTGACCCGGAGGTCGCTCAGTTCGCCGGCCGCCAAGGCTGATTCGCAGAGCGCCCTGACCTCGTCACGGATTTCCCCCACTGCCGCCAGGGCATCCCGCCCGAAAGCCGGGTCAGCACATCTCGACCGAAAGGTGGAATCGCGTTGCCCTTTCCCCCGAAAGAGGTGCCTGCCGATGAAGACCGAGTCGTATAAGGCGGTTTGAAGCACAACTTCGATATCACGGATCGTCTGGGCGCCTTCCGGCGTGCGGGCGCGGTCTTTCCATGCCCCGGACCTGAGTGCAATAAGGGTGGTCCGCCGGGATTCGGCGATTTCTTCAAGCAAATCCCGGAGTTCGGGATGCGTTCTCATGCTGAGCTCGCGCCGGCTGGCCATCCATCGGAGCAAGCCCCAAACCTCGGTCAGTTCTCCAGGAATGTCCGCCGCAAGTTCCGAAGGTTTGACCCTTGTGACGAGTTGCGAGAAGAGCAAAACAATTCCCAAAAGCAGCCCCGCGAACCCGGACGGCACAGAAAACGGCATCGCAATAAGCGAAGCGATGACGAGGCTGGCGCCGACAATTCCCCACAATCGGCTCGCATAGTGGCGCTTTGGTTCATGCTCCATCAAAAATCTAACAAAATGGTTGAAGACTTGGGGCATCGTCTCACCGGGGTTCGCGGGTTGCCATTTTGATCGGGATCAACCGTTTGGCGTTCGGGGTGAAGCCCTCTAACACGCCGATCAGGTCGTGCTCTTTAGCTTCCGTAACCCGCACGCGGGCGAGGGAACCAGGTTCCACGGCGCCTTGGGCATAAACCCATCCGTCGATCTCCGGGGCATCGCGATAGCTCCGACCCGCAATCCATCCATCTTTTACCTCATCCGCCAACACCGTCAACACTTGTCCGACAAATGACTTGTTGCGGGCCAAGGAGACCGGTGCTTGGGCCCGCATCAGACGGTCGTACCGCTCCTTCTTGACCCGCGAAGGCACTTGTCCGGGCATATCGTGGCTCGGCGTGCCCGGCTCTCGCGAGAACTGGAACGCCCCGACCCGGTCGAGCTTGGCTTCACGGACAAAATCAACCAAATAGTTAAATTCCGTTGAAGTTTCTCCGGGAAAACCTACGATGAACGTTGTGCGGATCGCCACATCCGGAATCGCCGACCGGACTTTTTCGAACAACTTCAAGTAGCGTTCCCCATCCCATGGTCGCTTCATGCGCCTCAGGGTGTCGGGGTGGGCGTGTTGTAGGGGGATGTCGATGTAGTGGCAGACTTTGTTCAATTCCGCCATCGCCTGGATGACCTCGTCGGTCAACCGGTTGGGATAGAAATAGAGGATCCTGATCCACTCAAGCCCATCCACTTGGTTGAGTTCGGCCAGGAGTTTGGGTAGTGTGAACGCGCCATAAAGGTCATAGCCGTATTGGGTGACATCTTGGGCAATGAGGTTGACTTCTTTACAGCCGGATCTCGCCAAGATCCGCGCTTCTTCCACCACTCGGTCGATCGGTTTGCTGGCGTGGGCCCCTCGAAAGGATGGGATGGTGCAAAACGTGCATCGATGGTCGCAGCCTTCGCTGACTTTGAGGTAGGCGCTCCACGGCCGGCCCGTGCGGGCCCGGGTGGCCAGGTCTGCCCAGCGGTGGTGCGGGGGTGCGGTGTCGACCCACGGCTCGTGGTGGGAAAACACCTTGTCAACGATTTCGGCAAAGGCCCCCATTTGTCCCACTCCGACATAAGCGTCGGCTCCTGGGGCCAATCGGGCAAGTTCGGCACCGAGGCGCTGGGCCAGGCATCCGGCGACAATGACTTTCCCGGAGCCTTTTTCGGCCACGGCTTTGCGGATGGCGGCAATCGATTCGTGTTTGGCAGATTCCAAAAACCCGCAGGTGTTGATGACGGTCACATCGGCCACTTGCGAACCATCCACGGTGTGTCCGGCGTTGCGCAGAACACCCGCGATTTCCTCGCTGTCCACCTCGTTTTTTGCGCAGCCCAAGGTGATGAGCCGCACGTTGCCTTTGCTTTCCGCCACTTGAGCCTGATTTTGACAGGCGGGTCCCCAAATGGTTGGGAAGGGCGCATGGCCCGTTGCCAGCCAAGCCGATAATAAGGGGGATGACGACGCTCGACCGCAGGAGCACGGTACTGGCTGTGATGCTTTCTGCCTTGGCGGGTTATGTCGATAGCATCGGATTCCTCAACACGGGCGGGTTCTTCGTGTCGTTCATGACTGGCAACTCCACCCGGTTGGGGGTTGCGGCGGGCACCTGGCAAATCCCACACGTCCTGATAGCGGCGGGGGTGATCCTCTGCTTTGTTCTGGGGGTTGCCGGCGGCACGGTAGTTGCCGGCCGCTCCACGCGGAGAAAGCGCCGTCGGGTGCTGCTTTTGGTTTCGTTGCTGCTGGCCCTGGCCACTTTTGCGTGGATTTTCCATGTGCCTCGCTTGGGCTTGGCGTCGGTTGTGATGGCGATGGGGGCGGTCAACGCGGTCTTCCACCAAGAAGGCGAAATCTCCATCGGGCTCACCTATATGACCGGGGTCATTGTCAAGCTTGGCCAGTTGGTGGCCGGGCTCTTTCTGGGCAACCCACGGTGGGAATGGCTCCGCTACCTGCTGCTGTGGGCCGGGTTGGTCACGGGTGCGGGGTTGGGGGCTTGGGCCTATTCTGTGTTAGGAACCAACAGCCTGGCCTTTGCGGTGGGCTTTTCGCTTGTTTTGGCCGTGGTTGCCGGGAGCCCGGGCTTTGCGGATGGGAATTCCGGATCTGGAGCCCTCGACGAGAATTGAACTCGTGACCTCTCCCTTACCAAGGGAACGCTCTGCCGCTGAGCTACGAGGGCGTCTCTATCTTCTGGTGGGCAGTGCAGGATTCGAACCTGCGTAGGCTCTCGCCGACAGATTTACAGTCTGTTCCCATTGGCCACTCGGGCAACTGCCCAGAAGCAGAGGGGGATGATACCAGATGGCCCAGCCCCAACTCTCCTTGTGCCCGAACCGAGGGCCCCGGGCGGGTCCTCTGTCCCCCATTCCCCGCCAGTTCTGCCCACAGCGTAGAATAGCGTTGCACGCATGGCAAAGACGCTGTTCGAAAAAGTTTGGGACAACCACAAGGTCGCCGACCTGCCCGGGGGCGGTACGTTGCTCTATATCGACCGGCATTTGGTGCACGAGGTGACATCCCCCCAAGCCTTCGACGCGCTCCGGGTGGCCGGCCGGCCGGTGCGTCGCCCCGACCTGACTTTTGCCACGGTGGACCACAATGTGCCCACCGACGGCCGCGAGATCGATGCCAGCACCCTGAGCGGGCAGCAGTTGGCCGCCTTGGATCGCAATGCCCGGGAGTTCGGAGTCCCCTTGTTTGGGTACCACGACCCGCGCCAAGGGATCGTCCACATCATCGGCCCCGAGTTGGGCATCACGTTGCCGGGATTGACCATCGTCTGCGGCGATAGTCACACCTCCACGCATGGCGCGTTCGGCGCGCTTGCCTTTGGGATTGGGACAAGCGAGGTGGAACACGTGTTAGCCACTCAAACGCTGCGGGCCGCCAAAAAACCCAAAACCCTCCGCATCAACGCCGATGGCACGTTGGCCCACGGCGTCACGGCCAAAGACGTCATCTTGGCCATCATCCGCAAACTCGGAGCGGGCGGCGCAACCGGCTTTGTGGCTGAATATGCCGGCTCGGCAATCCGATCCCTGCCCATGAGCGGGCGCATGACCATTTGCAACATGAGCATCGAAATGGGGGCCCGCGCTGGCATGGTCGCACCGGACGACACCACATTTGAATACATCGCGGAAGGCAACCGGCCCTTCGCCCCCAAAGGAGCGGACTTCGACCGAATGGTGGAACATTCGCGATCTTTGGCCACGGATGCTGGGGCAGTCTTCGACCGGGAAGAGCATCTGGATGTCGATGCCCTCAAGCCCCAGGTCACTTGGGGCACAACCCCGGCGATGACGGTGGACGTGGATCAAGCCATCCCCGAGCCGCAAGACAAAAACGAGGAACGGGCCCAAATGTATATGGGGCTCAAGCCGGGCACCCCGGTCGCCGAGTTGGAGGTCAACACCGTTTTCATCGGCAGTTGCACCAACGCCCGGATCGAAGACCTGCGGGTTGCCGCCGGTTTGGTCAAAGGTCGCCGGGCCGCCCCAGGGGTGCGGGCGATGGTTGTCCCGGGCTCGGCTTCTGTCCGCGCTTTGGCCGAACAAGAAGGGTTGGACCAGGTGTTCAAAGAAGCCGGGTTCGAATGGCACCACGCCGGGTGCAGCATGTGCCTGGGCATGAACGGCGACATCTTGCGCCCGCAACAACGCAGCGCAAGTACCAGCAACCGCCCCTACGAGGGACGCCAAGGCCCCGGTTCGCGCACTCATTTGGTCAGCCCGGCCACCGCCGCCGCCACGGCCATCAAGGGACGCATCGCCGACCCGCGCGAACTCTAGCAATCCCCTCCCCAGTTTTGGGGAGGGCGAGGCAGGGATCGACAATCATGGCGTACCGGCATTTCGCCCATGAAGCGGAAACCATGGTTGGAAGATTTCAGGATTTCTCTCGCGGATGTGCCCCTAAATTGGATCCAGTCTCAGAGGTGGCATGACGAAGAGACCAGGCCGGGGTGCCATGGGCATTGCGAGTGCTTGTTACGTTCGCACCGCATACAAATCGACACCCTTCTCCCGACCCTTAACTTGGCGCTCACCTAACGCAACCAAAACCGGAGAATCCGGCAACCGCCCCGCCAATTCCCCGGAAACCAAGAACATTTCGCCCTCCGGCCCGCAGAGTCCCTGGATCCGGGCCGCCGTGTTGAGCGTGTCTCCATGGAGGACAATCTCGCTCTTTATCTCGCCGACCTCGGTGGCCACCACCATGCCGATGTGGGCACCTGCTTTGAACTCGGGAACCAAGCCGTAAGCCGCTTGGTAGTGGCCGGAGCGCGACTCCAAGACGCGCCGGAACTCTGGCACTAGATTTAGACAGCCTCCCTTCTTAAGGCCCCGCGATGGAGACCAGGTGATGACGGCTTCGTCGCCGATGTAATGACTCACCCGTGCCCCTGTCTTTAGGAGTGGGCCGGTCAGGTCAGCGAAAAAATCCTTGACCAACTGGCTGAAGGCTATCGTCCCCAACCCCTCGGCAAGGGTAGTCGAATCCTTCATGTCCAAAAACATCACCACCATCTCTTCCTCGCGCGGGGCGTAGTATTTTCCCGTCATCCAACTCCACATCACCCCCGGGCCGAGTTTGCGGCCGATGGCAAAAAAGAAGTTGATGGCGAGCGACATAGTGAAGCCTGCCGCCAACCCGGCCGCCGCTTGCTGGGGTGTCAGAAGCCGCCCCATTCCTGCCAGCAAAACGGGGTCGAACGGGCTCCGCCCAGCAATAATTGCGCCCGATCCGACCATCACTGTCGCAGTGGAAACCACAAGCGTTGTCAAAATCGAAAGCGATTGCAAAATCAGTTGTAAGGCAAAAGACCGCAAGCGGATGCGCCTGGTGATCTGGCTCATCAGGTAGAACGACGAACCGACGACAAACCCCGACAACAAATAGATGACAAGGCACCCCAGAATCCCAAAACGGCTGAAGTACAGCGTCGGTGGAATCGACATACAGTAGGCAACCAACAGGTAGCGCTTGTACTCGCCGGGGTTGGGCATGGGGCCCATGTTACTAGGTGGGCAGAATCAACGCCCACCTATCTGCCGCCTAAATCACCGGCTTGCGGAACTTCTCGCCAATCCGTTCCTGGTGCACGGGCCGTACGTCCACAACCGATTCCGGCTCGATGTCCAAAAGTTTCAACCAGTCTTCGACCGCGTCCGATTTTGGAAAGATTTCGTTCTCACGGTACTCCGCTTCAACCGCTTGGTGGAGATCTTCGATCTTGAGTCCGTGCTTGGCTCCTGGCTCCAGGATCGCCCGCTTGATGGCCGAGTCTTTAGCCCGGTCGACAATGGATTTCAGGAGCGCCCCGCTCACCATGTCCCGCCAGTGGAGGGTTTCAGAAGTGCCGTCCCGTTTGGAAATGGTGAGGAACTCGGTTTCTTTGTTGGCCCGCCACAAAAAGGCCAACGTGGATTCCACCAAGGCTTTGCGCGCGCACGCTTCCCCGTCTTGCTCTTTGGCCAATTGGGGGTCAATCGGCAAGCCGTCGCGCAGGTAGATGCCCAAAATGTCCCGGGATTCGTCGTGGCCCGGGCGCTTGATTCTAATCTTCCGGTCGATCCGTTCGGGCCGCAAAATCGCCGGGTCGATGTAGTCCGGCCGGTTGGAAGTCAAAACGATGACGACGTTCTCTATTGCCACCAGCCCGTCCATTTCGGCACAAAATTGCGGCACAACGGTGTTGCTGATGTTGAGCCAACGCCCGCTGGACCGGGTCCGCAATACCGATTCCGCTTCGTCGATGAACACCACAACGATTTGGCCTTCCGCTGATTTCTCCCGCGCCGTGGCAAAAATCTCGCGGACCATGCGCTCGGTCTCGCCCAGCCACATGTTCAAGATCTTGGGGCCACTGATGTGCAAAAAGCACTCTTTGGCGTCTTGCTTTCCGGTCCGGGCGCGGTAGTCGGCGGCAAGGTTGTAGGCGATGGCCTTGCCGATCAGCGTTTTTCCGCAGCCTGGGGGGCCGTAAAGCAAAATTCCCTTGGGGGGCTTTTTGTCAAAAGCGTCGTAAAGCTCGGGATAGAGTAGCGGTTGCTCGATCGATTCCTTGATGAGGTCAATGGCATCTTTTTGACCGCCGACGACGCTCCAGGGCGTTTCCGGGATCTCTTCGATAAAGTAGTTTTGGGCCCCTTGCCGTGGCAGGTGCTCCACGGCGACCCGTCCGGTCGAATCCAAAACGACCTCATCACCCGGCTTGATGTCAGCCTCCGACAATTGGTGGGACCGCACGATTAGCCTCCCTTGCTGGCCTTGCCCATCGTTGGAAACGCGAAGTCGCCCGTCTTCCAAAGCCTGGCTGACGGGGATCACCTGTCCGCCGATGCCGTTTGGGGCGGGGCCGACCACCGCGTAAGCTTCGTTGAGCCGGAGCCTGGCCCCCGGCTTGAGGATTTCGGGCTCCACGTTGGGGTCGACCAAAGCGACGTACTCGGTTTCGCCATGCAGAACCTGGGCCAAGCCGTCATCGAGCAACCGGATTAGCACGCCGATGCGGTTGGCCGGTTGGGTAAGTTTTTGGTACGCCTCTTCGTATTGCGCCAGCAATTCCGATTGGGCGTTGCCTTCTTGTGCGGATTTTTGGATTTCCGATTTGAGGGCGGCCAAGTAGTTTCTCGTTTTGGCGTCGGCGTCGGGCAGCGACTGCTCGATCCGTTCGGCGAGTTCGGCCAATCTTTGGAATCCGGGCGATGGCATACACCCGATACTACGCCCCTTTGCCCGGATTTGCTACCGGGGGCTCAACAAAGCAGGGCCCCTTCCCACACCGCTTCTTGGATCGCCTTTTCCAAGTTCGCACCGATCATCCGGACGGCGCGGAAGGTGTGCTCGCGCCCACCGACGGTGCTGATGCCGGTGATGACGACTTGTTGGACGTTATCGTCATCCAAAACGAACAGCGTGTCCAAGATCTCGATCCGGCAGTCGCCGGCTTCTCCGGCCTTGCGCGCGGCCTGGTTGGCGATCTCGTGCCAGTCCGAGGTTTCCGGTTGGGCAGCGTCCCGCTCGGTTCCCACCTTGCCCCGATGGGGTTTGCGGGCTAGGCAGTCTTTGCTGGCCAAAGAGATCAAGTTGTCGAGCGTGGCCGCAACGTGATCCCGGCTCGGTTCGGTTGTGCGTTTGCCGCCCGAGAGCCCGTAGCTGAACCCGACCGGGGCCGGCATGCCTGGAACCGTGAAAGTGAGCCCACCCAAAGTCCCGAGCAAGGCTTCGACTTCGCCGCGTGGGCGCATCGTGGCCAGGGCAAACTCGTCTCCGCCATAACGGACGAGGACGTCCTTATCCCGGTCGACGATGCCGCTGAGCAAGGCGGCAAACTCCTTGAGGACGCTGTCGCCCAAGACATGCCCATACCGCTTGTTGTAAACCCCAAAGTCGTCAAGGTCAAAAAACGCGATGCAAATCTCCTGGCCTGCCTCCAACCGGTCGACTCCCCAATCGCGCAGCGCGTCGCTCCAGCTGAGCCCGGTGAGCGGGTCATAGCTCCGGCCGAGCTCGGTGATGAGCATCAACGCGCTAAGGATGCCCAAAAAGCGGTCACCATCAAAAACGGCGAGGAAATCGGCTTGCTGTTGGACGAACCGTTTGCTGGCCTGGCGAACCGGATCTTCGGCCTGCAAGTGGAACGAAGCACTGCGGAGGAAATCACGAACCGGTGTTTCTGGGTCGCTCAATATGGCCGATTCAATGGTGACGAAACCACAAAACCGCTTGCCGTCCAAAACGGCGGCGGCAGAGGCCCCAGCCTTTTGCATTGCAAGGAGTGCCGACCCCATATCGCTTCCATCGGGGATCGTCAAGCGGTTGAGATTCAGGTCGGCGAGCCGGCGCATAAAACGTGTCCTCTAACGGGCCAACCCTGCAAGATCCATGCCGTCTTCCCCTATTCGAGCCATTTGGCCGAATCTGCCAAAGACCAATAGACGTGATCGCGGACGATGCTGAGGAAGGCAGCGGTTTCGCCTTGATCCAGCCGGTCGTTGACGTTTCGGCAATGGCGGTAGACCTGCCCGGTCTTGATCCGCAAGAACCCGGCCACATCCTCTTCGGCCAGCCGGAGCACTTTGTGGAGGGCGTAAGCAATCGTGGCCCGTCTCCCGACCGGCGGTGTCTCCGGCCAGGCCAAAAAGACGTAGTTGACGGCTTCTTGGACCACGTCCCGGGGATCCCAGCCGTCTTCCCCGATCAGGAAGGGGCCCAGCCGCCCGCACGCTTCGGCAAAGTCGGCGTCTTGCTGCCAATCAGATCGCAGGATTTTCAGCCGGAGCATGGCCCCGCGGATCGAGCGGCCGTTGCCATTGAGGTGCGTGGCGATCAACGATTCGATGGACGGATGGAGCTTGAGCCCCTCTTCTCCGGCGATCTGGTGGGCGATGCGTTGCCGCTCGCTTGGAGTCGGGGCCAGAATTTGGACTAGGTGCCAGCGGTTCGAGGCCATCACCCGGAGACGCTGGGCTTCGGCAAAGTCGCCGGTTTTGGCGACCATGGTCGGCAAATTCCGCCTCAGCCGCTGTTCTAGTCGGATGCGGAGGAGGTGCCTCATCCGGGGCGACCGCACCGCGTCTTGAAGGTCGTCCAAAATGAGCACGCCATCCGAAGCCGCCGCCGATTGGCTCAACGCCCATTCAGAAGCATCCCGCACCTTGACGGGTCGTTCGCGGATTTGGCTCACGGCCTGGGCCACATGGGCCAGTAGCTCCGATTTCCCCCAACCGGATGGTCCCCCGATGCCCACAAAGCGCCGCTTGCCACAGGCAAAGTCGAACCCCACCGAAAGGGCGTTGCGGTTGCTGGGCAGCGCGGCGATGGAAACCGGCACGGCCGTGGCTCCCAGTGAAGGCGTGGCGAGTCCTTTCCCGGCATCAACGGGATATCCCAGTGTTTCAGTATCGAAACGCGGTTCAGCCACCATCACAATCCCCCTCGCAGTTCTTCTATGGGGTTCGGAGTGTATGGCCCCGGGGCGCTTGTTGGCAAGGTCCCCCTTTTTGGCGATTAGTATAAGCTAACAGTCAAAATAATAAACAGAAAAGACAAAATCAGGTGTAACCTAGCCCAGCAGGAATCTCGACGATTTTTCCACCTGCTTTCCACCCGTCAATGCTTGATCTTTTCCCAATACTCCTTGAATCGGAAATTAGGGCTGTTTTGCAGCTTGTGGCAACCGGCGCATGACTGTTCGCCGGCTTTGGGGAACGGGTTTGCCTCCGGCATGGTGATGTGCGCCTCGCCGGATCCGTGACAACTTTCACAGCCGACTTCGGCCAGGCGCGGGGTTTTCTCTTCAATCAAAAAGCCGCCCGTGCTCTGGATGCCGGTTGTGTGGCAGGGGACGCAATCCGGGTCGGCGTCGTGACCATCCTGTTTGAGCGTCGGCCAGGCGTGGGCGTGTTTGGACTCCGCCCACACCGCATACTCAGCTTGGTGGCAGCTTTTGCAGGCCTTTGAACCGGAATACGCCTCGTTCGAGGTCTTGGGCATCATCTCGACCAAGTTCTCCCCCCGGAGCCGATCCAGGTATTGGCGGTAGTACCGGGCGGTTTCTGGGTCGTCTTTAATGTCCGGCCCCAAGTCGTAGACGGAAGGGGCTTCGAACCCCGCTCCAGTGAAGGGGAGCGAGACCACAAACCGGCCCTCGTCGGCGGCCGTGACAATCCAGGTCTTGCCGATCCGCTCGGCCTGTCCCCTGGGGTTGCTGGTAGTGGCAAACACGATGGCATCAAGTTGAGGCACCGCCCGCGCGATTTCCCGGGCCGCCTCCTTTGCCAAGCCGGTGACATAAACGCGGGCCAAACCACGGCCTGGTTGGTCGGCCAGTTGCTTGGCCCGACTAATGGCCTCAGCAATCGCGATTTCGCCGGGGTCGGAGCCAATCAGGCAGTGGGAAACTGGTTCAGGCCCGCCATCGATGAGTGGGGCGCCGCTGAGGCGGGAAATCGCCTCCAATACCCCCGGCCCCAGCCCCGCATCCCCCTTGCCCAAGGTCACCGCCGAGACCCCCATGTCTTTGAAAGTCTGGGCGAGCGTTTCGGCCTTGATCTCCATCTGCCGGCCCAATTGGCCGGTCATCGGCCCGGTTTCCAAAATGACGTCTCCCGGCCCGGCGATCTGTTTGACCACGGTTGCCCGGCGGCGGATCCCGCCCGACATCGGCGACGTGCAGCCGCAAGGCGAAAGGTACCCCTTGGTCGCCCCGCCGATGACCAACTTCCACGAGGGCGGAGCCGGCTGGGCAAAGAACACGGCGGCGAACGGGGCTAGGCTGGCCAAAAGCAGCCCCAGCCCAGGCCTATTTGACATAACCCTGGACCGCCACCACGATGGTCGGGGAATCGGGGTCGTTCGTCTTGACCGTCACGGTCCCCGCCAAGCTGCCCTTGAACCCGCCGGGTTTGACGGTCGTGCGCAGCCTCCACACACCAGGCTTGAGTTTTTCGAGGGTGGGCACGATTCGGGGGTCAGCGGATTCGGCGGAAACAGCTTCGAACTTGTCGTCCATCCCGGTGAGGATCGCCCAAGCTTCGCCGATGCCTTGAATGTCGCCGAGGTAGATCGATTTTGGGCTCACGTCGACGCCCTTTTGGACAAAGAAGTTGGCGGCGACGGTGGGAAAGACTTCAGAGTCTGTCTGCACGACGATCGCCCCAAGGTTCCGGCCGACCGGCGAGGAAGGGCTGACCAAAATTTCGAACCGGTAGCCTTTGACATTGCCTTCGACACCGGGCACCGGGCCTTCGTATGGGGCGAATGTTGTTGCGGCGGCAACCCCGGAAACGGCGACTTTGCGGGGTTCAAACGGCAACGGGCCGTCCGCATAGAGGAAGTATTGGATTTTCACGCCGGAGGGGGTCATGGCGAACGTCTTCTCGGTCGGCCATCCGGTTGTGAATTGGTAGGCCGGCTTGATGGTGCCGTGCACGCTGATGCGACGGGTGGGCGTTTCGGCATCGTTGGTGTAAAGGAACAGCCCCTTATCCTGGTGCCCCTGGAATTCGGTTGTGGACATGGCGATCGAGACGATCCCGGTTTGCCCGGGCTCCACAACGGGGTTGTAATCGATCCGGAAGCAGGAGCAATCCGGCTGAATGACAAAGGTCAGCGGCGCCCGCCCGCGGTTGACGACCTCGAATTGGAAATATTGCGGTTCGCCTTGGGTGACCGTCTTGAAATCGATGTCCTGGGTGGCGACGAAGCAACCGGGAAAGGCGGCCTCGACTTTTGTTTTAGACTTTGCATGGCCGCGAAGAATCTGCGATTGGGCCAGCGTTGTTTTGGCAAGCTGAGCCGCCGTTGAATCGACCTTGAGACTCCGGACCCCAAACCCGTCGATGCGGAACATGGTCGCCATCGGCGACGGCACCTGTTCGAGCCCAAGATACTGGCCGATGGCGAAATTGGCTTCCGCCGTCATGATATTGGAGTCGATGACGGCCTTGGTGCTCAACCGTTTGACCGCCACGACGGCTTCTAGGGCAGGCTCCGCCGGATCCGGGCTCGGGAAGAGGGCAAGAGTCTTGGTTCCATCGATTTCGCCAACCAAAGTGATGAGGAGGTCGGCTTTGGCGGCAAAGGAAACCTTGAGCCCCGGCACGGCCCTTTGCCAGGCATCGATTGACGCATCGACCGATTTTTTGAAGAGGGCGAGAGTGTCGGCATCGACGCCATCTGATTTGACGGCGACCGTGAATTCGGTCTTTGGCAAGTTCGATGCCCGTTTGGCAGCATCTGCGAACTGGCCGTTTTCGAGCAGGCCGGCGACTTCCTTGACGCCTTGCTGGTAGGCCTGGTTGGTCCCGATTGGGGGCAGGGGGGCCGGTTCCGGCCCGGCGAGGGCGATGGCGAATCCAAGGAGGGCGGGGGTCATGCGGGCTTATTCGATAAACGCATCGGGGTCGGGGGGCCGTTTCAGGAACGCCTCGATGAACCCGTCGATTTCCCCGTCCATCACGGCAAGGACGTTTCCAGTCTCGTGCCCGGTTCGGTGGTCTTTGACCATCGTGTAAGGCTGCATCACGTAGCTGCGGATTTGGCGCCCCCATTCGGCCGGCCCGATGTCGCCACGGATATCCTTCATCTTCTTTTCGTCTTCCAGTCGCTGGACTTCGGCGAGTTTGGAAGCGAGCATCTTGTAAACAGAGGCGCGGTTTTTGTGTTGGCTCCGCTCGTTTTGGCACTGGACGACGATCCCGGTGGGGATGTGGGTGATGCGGACGGCGCTTTCGGTTTTGTTGACGTGCTGGCCCCCGGCCCCGGAGGCGCGGAGGGTCTCTTCCTTGATGTCGTCGGGGTTGATTTCGACTTCGGTGGCCTCGACTTCGGGCAGGACTTCGACTCGGCAGAAGGATGTGTGGCGTCGGGCGTTTGAGTCGAATGGAGAGATGCGTACCAACCGGTGGACGCCGCCTTCGGCCTTCAGGTAGCCATAGGCGTTGGCCCCGTTGACCTCAAACGTGATGTTGCGGTAGCCGACCACGTCTCCGGGTGTTTCGGAGATCACTTCGACTTTGTATTTTTTGAGTTCGGCCCACCGGGTGTACATCCGGTAAAGGATGCTCGCCCAGTCGCAGGCTTCGGATCCCCCGGCGCCAGCGCTGATTTCGACGATGCAGTTGCGATCGTCGTACTCTCCGCTGAGGAGGGTTTGCAACTCATAGGCATCCAAGTCGGCCAAAAAGGCCAGGGCCTGCTTGTCGGCGTCCTTTTCAAGTTCCGGCTCGGGCTCGAGTTTTAAGAGTTCGTAAAATTCGAGGATTTCATCGAGCTTGTTTTGAAGTGACTCGAAGGGCTGGATGGTGCCTTTGTTGCGTGAGATTTTCCGCAGGTGGGTTTGCGCGGCTTGCGGATCGTCCCAAAAATTTGGTTGTCCCGCTGCTTCTTCTAGTTCAGCGAGTTGGGTTTTAAGGCGGGGGAGGTCAAAGATGCCCCCTAATAGCGTCGAGGCGGCCGCTCGCCTCCGACAGCGCTTCCTGTTGCTCATGGGTCAACATGGCCGTCAAGTTACCGCTTTCAGGCGGTCTTGCGCTTGCTTTTGAGTCGGCTGGGCCGACATAATTGAGGGGAATGGGCCCTTGTCCGGATGATTTCGGCATGGGGTCGATCCATCAAGGTGCACACCATGGGATTTTTCAGTAAGACACGGGGAGCTGTGCGGGCTTCTCTCATCGCCTTTGGAGCGGCGGCGTTGGCTGCGGTTTCGATGGCGCAACCCCGCCCAACCGTCGATCCGGCGCGCATGCAGGTCACGCCGTTTGGCAAGCCTGGCGAAGTGCGGCCGATGCAACGGGCCACGGGCCGGGTGACTTGGTCCCAAATCGACACCACGTCCAAGTTCCCGCAAATTGCCCGCATGGTGACGGCCAAGGGTGTGAAGCCGAGTAATCCTTCGGTTCTATTCCAACCTTCGCTCACGTTGGAGGAAATCCGGCAGCGGCAATCCAAAGCGGCCCAGCAAGAAAGCGTTGAGCTCGGCTCCGCTTCTGGGGCCTTCAACCTGCTGATGGATTCCAAATTCCCGGGTATCGGTTTCAACGGCTCGTTCCCGCCGGACACCCACATGGCGGTCGGCCCGACCCACATCGTGCAGATCGTCAACACGATGGTCGCCTTTTACAACAAAAAGAACGGGAAGCTGGAATATCTGCAGCCGTTGAGCGCCAGCGGCTTTCTGCCCCGTGCTGGCGATTTTGCCTTCGACCCACGCGTTGTTTACGACTACGACACCAACCAATTCGTGATTTGCGTGTTGGATGTCGACTTCAATAACAACAAGTCTTACTACCACCTCGCCATTTCAGACGACTCCAACCCCAACGGCAACTGGATGATCGCCAAAGTGGACAACATCACCAACGATAGCGGCAACCGCCCTCGCTGGGGTGACTACCCGACCTTGACAACCAGTCCGGACAGCTGGGTTTGCACGTTCAACGCTTTCCCGTTTGCCAACGGCAATGTCTCCGCCGTCCTGTTCATGATCCGCAAAACAGATCACGAACTGTTTGTTGCGGATTTGGGCGGCTTTTCGGTTTCGTTGGCCAAAAAGTACTTGGCTGGCCCCGGTACCCCGGTTGGTGTGATGCTCGGGTTCCCATTCTTGTTCGGTGGGGTGGTTCCGGTCGATCCGACCTGTGAAATGGTTGGGTTGAGGGACGATGTCGATCCGCCGACCCTGACCTTCGATTCCGTTTCGTTCCCAGTGTTTGTTTGGCAAGCCGAAGGTGCCCAAACCGGCGGGTTCATGATCGACACGATCGGCGACCGGATGATGGATGTCTCTCGCACCGGCGATTTCCTGCAGTTCGCCTTTACCTGCAACAACGGGATTGATGCCGACGGATACGACAGCAGCAGCTTGGATGAACCGGCACCCCGGCAAACCAAGGTCCGGTGGGGCGAACTCAGGCTCAACAGTTGGCCCGCCGCCAACAACCCGACCTTGCGCCAAGCCGGTGATGTGAAGAGCACCATGGGCAACGGCCGGTCGTTCCTGATGCCGGCGATCTCCCGCAACTCCCAAGGTTCTATTGCCATCGTCCTGACCGACGCCAGCGAAAATGGGACTCCCAAAGTTGCCGCAGTCGGCCGCAAAGACACTGACCCCCTTGGCCAGATGGGAACACCCCAGGTGTTCGCCTCCTCGCCGAACTTCACGATTGCCAACGCGACCGACCTGACCAGCCGCTGGGGTGACTACGCGGGGATCGGCGTCGACCCGTCTGCCGCAGATTCCTTCTGGGCCAGCCACGAGGTGTTTTCCAATGCTTCGCTCCGGTGGGGCACCGAAATCTTCAAGTTCCGGGTGAAATCGAGCACCGTCGCGATCCGCAACGTCCTCTCGGTCACCCCGATCTTTGGGAACCTCGTTTCCGGGAATGCAGCGAGCTTCAATGCACTCGGCGACAGCGACCAATATGTCCTCAACAGTGGCGTCCAAACCAACCGGGGCAACTATGCCGGTTACGAGGCGGTCATTCCGACCAACGGGTTGGTTGACGGTGGCCGGTTGGATCTGAGCTTCTCGGCGTCGATCGAAGGCGTGAGTGCCTTCGTCTATGCAAAGAACGACCAGACCGGAAACTTCGACCTTCTATCGTCGATCCGGGCCAAGACCACGCCGACCGCGTTCCAACGGGTCTTCACCACAGCCGAGATCGCCAAGTACCGGGCCGGGGGCACCGGCAACATGACCATCCGGGTCGTGTTGCTCAACACCATCCCGCGCCGGGGCGGTGTCCCGGATGCCTTTGATTTCAGCACCGACTTCGGGCAGCTGACAATCAACGAACTGTAAGGTTAGTCCGCAACGAGGAAGGCCCCGCCAATTGGCGGGGCCTTCCTCGTTTTGATCAATCGGGTCTTCAACCCGTCAATTCGTAATGCGGTTTGGCTTCGTCTGAGTAGGCCCGCCGGGATTGGCGGCGGCGCGATTGTTGCCCTGCTTCCAACCTCAGATCGGTCTGCAAACGTTGGATCACGGCTTGCGTGTAATCATCCTGTTGGGCAAGGATCTGTTTCTGTTTCAGGGTCAAGTCATGGCCCGATGCGGTCAGTTCCTGCAGCCGGTCAAGGCACTTTTGCCGTTGGCTGAACAGTTCTTGCAAGCCGTCCAAATCGGGGCCCAAGAGCTCCTCGTCAATGAGCAGCGAAAGCGCGACAAACCGGTCGACTTGATGTTGGAGTTCGTCAGCTGGCATTGGCAAGCCCCTGTTTGGCCCCATTGGACATCTGTTCAAGCTGGGACCAGCTTTCCCGGAGTTCGGTGAGGACGCGCATCGCCTGATCCAAGTAGTTCACGTCGTCCTGGAGGTTGGCTTGCACAATCCGGTCGAAGACGAACGAATAGAGCGAAAACAAGCTGGAAGCCACTTCTCCGCCACGCGCAGTGTCCAGGCAGCAAATCAGCTCAGAAACAATGTCTTGGGCGCGCAGGCAATATTCATTCTGCTTTTCCAGGTTGTGGTGTTGCATGGCCACCCGGGCCTGGTTCAGGAACCGAATGGCCCCGTCGTAGAGCATGACGACCAACTGGAGTGGGGTCGCGGAATCGATCGATGCTTTTCGATATTGCTGAACCGATGCATTTGGGTACGCCACGCGCAATCACTCTCCGGCCTAAGCCTATCAGGATGATCGGTGGATTCAGCCTTGGCCTTCAGTGTTCCGCCCCGGATTTCCGTAGGCAAAAAGCATAACGACCAGCCCAACCAAAAACCAGGCGAGCGGGACGATCCACCGCCAAACATCCGGGTAATCGGGACGGGGCGCGTCGGGCGAATTCGCACCGGCGAAATTGATGTTGAGGTTAAGAAACAGGAACATCGCCCCGGCAAACATCCCCGCGGCAAAGGCGATCGCCCCCGTGAGTTTGGCCAAACGGGTCATGACGGCACCAGCGATCAAAACGGGCACCAAGGCAAATCCAACCGCGCCCAAAAGCCGCTCAAGCGTCAACGTGTCGCCAGTCAAAAATGGCCACCAGGTGAGGAGGAAAATGAGGACGCTCCCACCCAGGATAGTGAAACACCCCCCGACGAGCTCGTTCTCAAAGCTCTTTGCGCGCCGGGGGGTGTTGGATTCCTCTCGGGGTTCGTCGGTTCCCAGAGGTTCGAATGGCATTTAAAGTCCTTTGTCGGCGATGAACTTTGTCAAATCGGCTATCCGGCAGCTGTAACCCCATTCGTTGTCATACCACGCCACGGCTTTGACCATCTCGTCGATGGCGACCGTGTCGACCGCACTGAAAATGGAGCTGTGCGGGTTACCCCGCAGGTCGCTGGAAACCAATTCTTCGTCCGAATAGAGCAAGATGCCCTTCATCGGGCCCTCGGCGTACTCCTTCATGGCCGCATTGATCTCCTCGACCGAGGCGACTTTGCTCAATACCGCGGTGAAGTCCACAACGCTCACGGTGGGGACCGGTACCCGGAATGCCATGCCCGTGAACTTCCCTTTCAGTTCTGGGATGACGAGCCCGACCGCTTTGGCGGCACCAGTGCTGCTGGGCACAACATTTTCGGCGGCTGCCCGGCTGTCGCGCAGCCCTTTGCGGGCCGTGTCGACCGTGGCTTGGCTGTTGGTGTAGGCGTGGACGGTTGTCAGGAGGCCTTTTTCGATCCCGAACCGCTCATGCAACACCTTAGCCACCGGGGCAAGGCCGTTGGTGGTGCAGCTGGCGTTGCTGACCACGTGGTGGCTGGCCGGGTCGTACATGTCGTCGTTGACCCCCAAGACGAGTGTGACGTCTTCATTCTTGGCGGGGGCGGAGATGATGACTTTTTTGGCCCCGGCATCGCGGTGGGCTGCGGCCTTGGTTGCATCGGTGAAGAATCCGGTGCACTCCAGCACGATGTCGGCTCCGACATCTCCCCAGGGGATGTTGCCCGGCTCGCGCTCGGAGAAAACCTGGAACCGGTCGCCGTCGACGGTGATGCTTTTCTCGTCGTGCGAGACCGTGCCGTTGTAAGACCCGTAAACGGTGTCGTATTTGAAGAGGTGGGCGTTCGTTTCCGTATCGGTCAGGTCGTTAATGGCAACGACATCGATTTCGCCTTTGCACCGTTCCAGCATCGTGCGCAGCGAAAGCCGCCCGATCCGTCCAAATCCGTTGATTCCAACTTTGACAGCCATGGTGTTCCTTGAAACCCGAGTTTACTGCGGCCCTGTTAAGACCGCTGGGGTCCGGGATGCCGGGCCGCCTTTGGCGGCCCGGCCCCACTGTGTTAGCTGGCTTGCGTGCGCCAGGTGTCCATTCGGCTGATGGCCGAAAGTTCGCGTCGGCTGAACGAGGCGAGGCGCTTGGCGGTGGTGCAGTCCAGGTCGCCGGTGATGACGCGGGTCATCGCATCGTAGGCCAGCGGGAGGTATCCGGCAAATCCGGCTTGGGTGGCAATCTGCTCGGCGGGGGCCTTGCCGTTCACCAGCAGGCTCACGTCGCTGCTGACCGGCATGACTTCGCTCAGCACGATCTCACCCGAAACTCCGGTTTGGTTGCACTGGTCGCACCCTTTGGCCTCAAAGACCTGGGTGACCTGGCGCTGACCGTATTGATCCAAGAGTTCCCGTTGGGAGTCAGTGAGGGCTTGGCCGCACCGGCAGTGCAAGCACAGCTTGGGCGCAACCGCTTGGCACCAAACGCCGTTCAAAACCGTGGCCAGCAGGTACGGGTCGGCTCCGTTGCAAATCACTTGCTGGATCGCGGTGGGCGCATCGTTCGCCGTGGTTTCGGCAATGATGAGGTGTCCGGATGAGGCGGCTTTCACGGCGGCCCGCACATCTTCCTCCAACTGCAGTTCGCCAACCAAAATCACTTCGCTTTCCGATGTCACGGCCAGTTGGATTTGTTCGGCGATCGATTCTCCTTCGTTGGCCCGCGTGACGGCGCGGCCTTGCCGTTCTAGTTCCTGGGCAATGGCCATGCTGGTGGCTTCTTTGCCGCTCCGGGCGGATCCCGTGACCAAGAACAGGCCGTACGGCCGGTCGATCAGGTCGCGGAGGAGTTTGAGGTTTTCTGGCTCGATGTCCATGGCCTCGAGTCCGACAACTTCGCGGGCTGCTTGAGGCAGCGTCAAAACAAAGTTCTCACCTTGTTTGCCCGTGGTAAGGGCGACCTTGCATCCGGCCCCGATTTCAAAGGGGGTCTGGCCCTCTTCCATGGCGGACTTGGCATTTGCGACGATGCTGTTGGCCAAAGAGGCTGGGATCTTTTGCACGGGGCAAAGCCGCCCGTGGATCCGGTAGAGGATTTCCCCCATGTCGGCACCTTGGGCGACGGTGATCGACGTGGCGCCTTTGCGCTTTGCATCGGCCGAAAGTTCGCGGAAGAGTGCCGAAAGGTGGTCGGGTCGTTCCGGGTTGACGATATCGCCGTCGCTGAGGTTAACCTCGTGTTCGTGGGCGATCTCAACCATTCCTTCAACGATGGTGGAATGGTGTTCCCGGGCGACGCCATAAGCCATGTCGATTGTTGAAGCCAGCCGGGCCTCGTCCGCCAAGACCGGCTCAACTCGCTTGCCAGAAGCTGTCCGGACTGCCGCAAGGGCTTCATGGTCGTCGCTGTCGCGCATTGCCAGCAGCAACAAATCCCCCCGCACCGCAACCGGCAAAACCTGGAAGAGCCGGCATGTTTCGTGGTCGACCAGCGCCAAGGCGTCCTGGCTCGGTGCATCGTCTTCCAAGTGCCAGGGGCTGACCCCCTTTTGCGTCGCCAAAACTTGGAGCAGGCGGCGTTCGCTGATCAAGCCCATGCTGACCAACACCTGGCCGAGCTTTTCTTTTGAATCGCGTTGCCGGGCCAGGGCACGTTCCAACTGGGCCGGGGCGACAAGCTTGTGTTTGAGCAAGACGTCGCCAATCCGGAGTTCCCGTTCTGAATCGGCTTGGGCATCGATGGCCTCCATGGATGCATCCGGTGCTTGTGCCGGCTCCACAATCGGCTCTGGCGCAACCGCCAGGGGTTCCGGCGATGCGGCGGTACTGGTTTGCGGTTTGGCCGAGGCGATGCTAGCCCAAAAGTCGTTGGGGTTGGATTGGGCCACCAAGCCGTCAGTCGGCGGGGCATCGGCGGCTTGCGGTTCATCCAAACTGGGCTCTGCCATGGCTTCCGCCCCATGCACTGCCGGTTGGTCGGTCCAGGATTCGGGTTCGGGCGTGGCCAAATCTGCCGTAATGGAGGGGCCAACCGGACTGGCAAGCACGGTTTCCGGCTCGATTTCTTGTGATTGCGGTTCAAACACCGGGGGAGCCACAGGGGGCACCACCGCATCCGCGCCTTCTGCCAGTTGCGCAAGGGGCTCAGGCCCAAAGGCTTCAGTAGGGTTCGACCAAGATTCCAGGCTGGATTCTTGGGAAGGCGGTTGGATCGGGTTATCAGGCACGCCATTCATTGAATCGCTCCAGATTTGGTCTGGTTCGAGCGACGCGTCTTCTTGGACATCAATGGATTGCGCCTCAAGATGGGTATTCTCGGCCGTCTGTTCGAGCACGGTTGTTTCGCCGATGACCGGTGGGGTCGAAAACTCGACCGGTGCCGATATTTCCGGTATTGCAGGTTCCGGGGTTTGCGGGGCAAATTCGGGCGCCGGGCTGGTTGCCGCCGGGCTTGACTCAACACCGTTCAGCCAATCGTCCATATCCACCGACTCCTTGGTGGGGATTGCCCTCAGGCCGGTCGGAGCCTCCACCGCAGGTGTTTCGGCAGCTGGAGGTTCCGCGTCTGGGGCGACGGGTGGCGTGTGGGCCGCAGGGGCGGGAGTTTCAAAAACGGGGGGCTGAACCGGTTGCTCGGGGGCAGCCGGCTGCTCGTCCCAAAGTGGACTGGTTGCGATGGCGTCGGTTTTGGTGCGGATTTCTTCTTCGCTGGGCCGGATATAGGGCGTTTCGATGGGTGCATAGCTTTCGGCCGGACGGGTGCCCGCCATCAAGCTGCTTTCGGTGGGAGTTTGGACAGGGTCGACTGCCGGGGTGAGTTCGACGTCGGTCCAGCCGGTGATTTCCGGAGTCGGCTGGGATTCCGGTTGGGTTGCCATGGCCGAGGTTGTTTCCTGGCCCAACCGCTCCCAGAATCCGATTCCGGAAGGGGCTCGCCCCGCAGGAGGTTCGATCGGAATCGGAGCCAACGGTTCAGTGGGCTCGGGGGCTGAGCTTTGGAACTCGTCCCACTCGATGACAAGCGGGGCTCGGTTTGCCGGTGCTTGGGCGGGCGGAGCCGTGGCGGCAACTGGAGCTGGTTCCGCTGCGGGTGCCGGGAACGGGTTGGACGCTTGCAGCGGGGCGATTGGGGCTCCCGGCGGTTCGGTCGGGAGTTGGATCGTGTTGTCCTGTTCCTTCTCCGGTTTGCGCTTCAAAAGCCGATCCCAGTTGAATCTTTCACCCATCGTAGCTGTTTCCTTGCGGTTTTGCTGTCAAGCCCCGCACTTTGTTGTGGATGGCTTCCCGGCAAAAATGCGGAAGCCTCCGAATTTGTTCTCGGAGGCTTCCTTGAGGTTTTTGAGGGTGCGAAGTTAATTTCCGCCGACTTTTGGGAAGGGCGGCCGGGTCAGCGGCTTGGGCCCTCCCTTGATTTGACCTTGCAGGACCTCGACGGCTTTGGCCAGTTGGGGATCTTGCCCTTTTGCGGCGAGATCTGGCCGGTCGTCGATGTCGATGTCAGGGTCGACCCCTTTGTTTTCGGCGATCCACTTGCCGGTGTCCGGGTCAAAGATGCCGAACGCCGGAGCGGTCAGCCCGCCGCCTCCAACAAGCGGATAGGTGCCTTGGATGCCGACCAGGCCGCCCCATGTCCGTTTCCCGATCAGCGGGCCGATGCCGGCCTTTTTGAACAGGTAGGGGAACAGGTCGCCACCCGAGCCTGCGTGCTGGTTGATCAGCATCGCTTTTGGCCCGTTCAACGACGGCTCCAGGCCCGTGTTCGCGCCATAGCGGGGTGCGATCACGTTGGTGAAGTGGGCGGACAGGTAGTTGATGTAGAAGGTCGGGATCCAGCCGCCCCCGTTGTACCGTTCATCGATGACCCAAGCTTCTTTGTCGAATTGCGACAGGTAGCCGCGGAGGAACAGGATCATGCCTTGCACATTGGTGTCCGGCACGTGCATGTAGCCGATCTTGCCACCGCTCATTTTGTCGACAAAAGCCCGGCGCTCTTCAACCCAACTCTCGTAGCGCAGGTTGGTTTCGCTAACCGTCGGGTAGACCGTGTACTTCCGGGCACCTTCCATCGAAGGTGAGGAATTGACGGTGATTTCCACCCCTCGGCCGACCTTGCCCATCAGCATTTCGGTGATGCTTTTGGCCGGGGTGACGGCCTCCCCGTCGATGGCCAGCAGGAAGTCACCGTCGTTGACATCGACTCCAATCGCCCCCAACGGGCCCCGGACATCGGGGAGGTAATCGACGCCTCGATAGACCTTGGTGATTTTGATTTTGTTGCCAACGGCTTGATAATCCGCCCCCAACAATCCGCATGGCGGGGTCATCGGGTCGCTTCCGCCCGCGCCGGGCGTGATGTAGGAGTGGCCGGTACCGAGTTCGCCGATCAATTGGCCGAGGATGTAATCAAAGTCGCTGCGGTCGCCGATGTCGGGGAGCAAAGCGGCATATTTGTCGCCAATCGCCTTCCAATCGAGCCCAAGCATCCCTTCGTCATAGAAGTTGTCGCGCTCGTAGCGCCACGCGTTCCAGAACATCTGCTTGTACTCCTTAGCGGGGTCGATCACGCGGCCGACCCGGTTGAGGGCCACGGCCCCATCGCCCGGCTTGTTGCCCGGCCGGACATCGACGATGCCGATCGTGCTGCCCAGGGAGTAAGCCATTTTGGTGCGGTCATAGTTGAAGGTCGCGCCTTGGAGTTGCGGCATGATCGGTGCAATCGACTTGCTGACGAGGCTGAACGACGTGGCCGCATTGCCGGCAAACACCATCACCCCGTTCTTCAATCCGACCAGACCTTGATAAGATCCGACCGGATAGGGCAGGGAAATGGTGCGGGACTCGATTCCCGCAAAGTCGATCCCCTTGCCGGTTTCCGGGTTGGAACCCTCTTCCCCACCCTTGACCGGTTCTTCGTCGCCGGTCGGCAACAGCGGGTTCGGGTCACCCTTGTGAAGGGTCGTCATGTAGACGCGTTGGATGTCCCCGGTTTGTTCCAGTGTCGGGCCGAGCACGCCGTTGTTGGGGGCGTAATCGCGGGCCGAGATGAAGTAGAGGTACTTGCCCGTGAGGTCGAATGTGGGGGAAGTGTCGGCAAACATGCCCCGGTTCACCTCGTGCTCCATGCCGTTCGCCAGGTCATAAATGCAGACCGCGCTCAAAAGGTTGGGCAAGGTTTTGGTGTAGGCCAGGTATTGGCCGTCAAACGACCAATCGGCGTTGACCGGGCCGCCCATGTCCCGGATGACCAATTTAGACTGCTTGGTCTCCAAGTTGATGGTGTAGAGGCTAAAGTCGATGCCATAAAGGGCGATGTGCTTGCCGTCCGGACTGATGTCAAACCGTGAAGGGACAACCCCAGCGGGGATGGGGATGGATTCCTCCGGCCCACCCATTTGGGCGCGCCGCGCCAACTGGACATTTCCAGACCGGTCAGTCAAGTAATAGATATGCTGACCGTCCGGGCTCCAGACGGGGCTTTGCTCACGCACGCCGTCGGAATCGGAGAGGTTGCGGGTTTCGCCGCTGGTGGCTGGCACGCTGAACACATCGCCCCGGGCTTCGACCGCGAGCCGTTTGCCCGTCGGCGAAAGCGCAAAGTTCGAAACCTGGTTGCCAAGGTTGACATAGCGCGGTCGCATGGAAAGGTTGTCACCGCTCACATGCGGGTCGAGCGCGGTCACTTGCCCGCTGGCCAAATCCATCGACCAAAGCCGCAGCTTGCGCTCGAACACCAGCGTTTTGCCGTCGGTGGAAGGCCAACGCATGTCGCCGTCGGTGTAATTGGTGACCTGGCTGACCTTTTTGGACTTGGTGTTGTATTTGTAGAGGTTGATGTTGGCGAGATTCCGGTCGCTCAGGAAGTAGACGTCCTCTCCCACCCACATCGGGAAGTAGTTCTGCTCGCGGTCGGCCGGGATTTCCGAATAGGAGCCGGTCTTGAAGTCCCAAAACGAGATGCGGCCTTGGGTCCCCCCGCGGTAGCGGCGCCAGTTGAACTGGTGGCTTTGGGCCCGGTTGTAGGCCATCATCGAACCATCGGGGCTGAAGGAGAGGTCGGCAACCTCGGAGATATCGGTCCGTTCAGGGTTGCCGCCTTTGGCATCGACGAACCAAAGCCGGGCCATCCGGTTGGTGTGGTTGCCGTAGTTGGAGCTGAACGCGACCTTTTTGCCGTCGGGTGTCCAGCCTTCAACCGATTCGTTGGCCGGTTCAAAGGTCAGCCGTTTGGGCACGCCGCCATCGACCGGGATCGTGTAGACGTTGTTGGCCCCGTCGTATTGGCCGGTGAAGGCGATGGTCTTGCCGTCCGGAGAAAACTTTGGCAGCGATTCCAGACCCGGGTGCGAGGTGAGCCGCCGAGCGGCCCCGCCCTTGAGGTCAGCCACCCAGATATCGGAGGCATAGACGAAGGCGATCTTGTCGCCGTGGACATCGGGCCAGCGCATCAGGCGGACCGGATCGGTGAGCGCTTGCCCCATTGCGAGGGCTGCGAGCGATGAAATCAACATGACTTTCCCAGTTATGGCACGGATGCCACTTCCCGGAATGGTTACCGGGCTGGTTGGCCTTCTGGTTGCTTGATTGCTTCTTGTTGGGACTTTGCCCTCATTTTCCGCCCGGGTCGTTCGGAGTCACTTCGATATCAACCGAAACCACCCGCCCCCCGATCCACGCGCTCACGGTAGCTTTCCCGACCCCGAGAGTCCGCAACGTGCCAGATTGGTCGATCCAGCCGGATCCCTGGGCGGCCCAGATCACTTTGCTCAAAGACACGCGCTCACCCTTTGAGTCGATGACGGCAAAAGAGGCCGAGGTGCCTTCGGACACTTTGGGCGCCCCTTTGATCACATAGGCGGTGTCGGGCGCGGGTTCGGGGAGTTCGCCGAACAGCAACAGGCTGTTGCAGATGGCGCGTTCGATGCCTTTGTCGCTTGGTCGGTTGACCACCAACCCGCCCAGGGCCAGCGTGGAACTCCCGCCCCCATCCAGGTTCATCGCTTCGACGCAACCGAGGCCTTGCATGATCGCGGTGAGTTCATCAAGGGTTGCCCCGCGGCTCATTGCTTGCCGCCCTTCCACAACCACGAACCAAATGTCCCCATCCTTGGTGGAACCGATCGCCGTCCTCGGGTGCATCGTGGTCGAAAAACTCGGTTGGATGCCTTCGGCGGCGAGGTCCATCGCCGGTTTCCCGCCCGAAATCAGCCGGGGCCCGCCACCAATGGTGTGCAGGGCCTTGGTGAAATCAGCCCCCTGTGAGACGGTTCGAATGGAAAGCGATTGCCCAACGGAAAGGGAACTGACGGCCCCTTTTTGGTTGCCGGTGCCGACCAAAACCATTTGGCCGGGCTTGACGGCCGCAGATTTGAGATCTGGGGTGATCAGCTCCACTTTGGTCTGCACAACCCCGCTCGGCTTCAGGATATCTTCGGTGGAGAGGACAGCGTAAATCCCGTCGACGGAAGACCGAGCCGATGCCGCGACCGGCGTGAAAAGCCCCAGCTGGTTATCCCCGACTTCGGCATTGAGCAGGTCGATGGTCTTGAGCGAGTTGTTGAGTTGCAGGGCGAGGGTTGTTTCCACAGGGCCGCAAGCAAAGTAGCCCGCCCCCCAGCTGAACGACGACCGCTTTTGATAAGGCAGGCTGATGAGCTCGCCTTTGCGCACCATCATGCCGATCGGGTCGCCCGTCCAGGGGAAGAAATCGGCGTTCACCCCGGCGAGGGCGCCGACCGACTCCATCGTCCTGGTCAAGGGCTCGCGGCCCTTGGTGTCGTTGTCGGGAACAAACACTTGGGATCCCGCCAGCTCAGGTGCTGAAAACACCTTGCCTGAACCCGGCACATAGCGAAAGGCATGGATGACCCGGGGCAAGGCAAAGTCGACCTCCATCCGGTAGGAGAGTCCGGGCACGATCAGCTTCTCCCAGCTTTGAGACTGGGCGGTCGCAAATTGGGCCGCTAAGGTTGCGGCCACCGTAATGAGGATGGTTTTCGAACGCATCGGAATCTTGGCTCCCGGCCGATGAGAGACTACCTAACCCACCGCCTGCCAACCCAGCGGTATTCTGGCAGACCTATGCGTTTGACGCACCTCGTATCTTGCTCTGGTTGAGCGGGCAAATTGGGCCCGGCCCAATTGGCGGAGGTTCTCCGCCGCTTGCCTTTGCAGACGCATCCCGACCTGCTTGTCGGTTTCGACACCCGGGACGATGCGGGGGTCATCCGTGTGTCCGGGCAACCTGGCCTGGCTCTGGTGCAGACGGTCGATTTCTTTACCCCGGTTGTGGACGACCCCTACAGCTACGGGGCCATTGCCGCCGCAAATGCCCTGAGCGATGTTTACGCAATGGGCGGTCGCCCAATCACGGTGATGAACATCGCCTGCTTCGACCCGGAAGCGGCCCCGGCCGAAATCTGGGCTCAGATCCTGGTCGGGATGGCCGACAAGTGTGCGGAGGCCGGGGCCGTGGTGGTCGGAGGGCATAGCGTCGAGGACCGGGAGCCGAAGTTCGGCCTGAGTGTCACCGGCATCGTTGAAGAAGGCAAGGTCTTTGCCAACACGGCCGCCCGGCCTGGTGACCGGTTGTTCTTGGGCAAACCGCTCGGCACCGGCATTGCGAGTACGGCAGCCAAATTCGACAAAGCTAGCGCGGATGAAATTGCCGCGGCCACCGCATCCATGGCCCGGCTCAATCGGGAGGCAATGGAGTTTGCCCATGCAGCCGGGGTCCGGTGTGCGACTGATGTCACCGGGTTCGGGTTGGTCGGGCACTTGCTCAACATCGCGCGGGGTAGCGGGGTAAAGGTGGTGGTGCAAGCATCAAAGCTCCCGATTTTGCCGGGTGTGGAACGCATGGTGGCCGAAAACTGCCTGACCGGCGGGAGCCGCAAGAACCGCGAAGCGGCGGGCGGGATGTTTGTGTGCGACAACGGGGTTCCTGGATGGTTGGTGGAAGCCGCCTTTGACCCGCAGACCAGTGGGGGTCTGGCTTGTTGTTCCCAAACCGAAATCCAGGGCTCAGCGGAAATCGGATGGATCGAACCCGGCGAGCCGGGCTTTGTGCTGTTGCCTTAGCTTTCCACGTTGCCGTGGTAGAACTTCCACGGCTTCAATTCTTTTTCGATCTTTTCACCGCTGAGCAGTTGTCGGACCAGCGCCCAAGGCATGTTGCCGTATTGCAGGATCCGGTCGTGAAATTCCTTTTCGGGGATTTTGCCCGTGTCTACCAATTCGCGTCGGATCTGCCAGAGTTGCAAGGCTCCCAACATGTAAGCGGCTTGGTAAAGCGGCGGATAAGCCCCTCCAAACGAACGCCGGACTTCGCCTTCGGCGGTGCTTTGTTCGTGCCCGACGACGTCGGTGAGCATTTTCACGCATTCCGGGGCGGTCATTTGGCCAAGATGGAATTTGAGGGAAAAGATGATTCGCGCGCAGCGGTGCTTGCGCCAGAACAGGAACCCAATTTTTTCTTCCGGGGTCGCGGCAAAGCCCCGCTTGTACAGCAGGAACTCCCAATAGAGCGCCCAGCCTTCCACCCAGAACGGGGTTCCCGAAACGCCTTGCCGATGCGTGTTGTACCGGGAGGTCATGAAGAATTGGAGGTGATGTCCCGGGATGAGTTCGTGGTGGACGGTGGCCTTGGCAAAGTAACGGTTGTTTGCCCGCAGGCTCATGAGTTTTTGGTCGTAGGTCATCTCGTCGGTCGGGAATGAAATGAGGATCGATTCGCCGCCAAGGAAGAACGGGCTGGTGAGTTGCCGTTCTGGCGACATCATGTCCATCCGCCACACGTCTTTGGCCAGTGGCGGGATGGTAACAAGGTCGTTCTTTTCAAGGTAGTCGGTTGCTTCGTCGGCCAATTCCCGGATGAGCCTAGGTTGCTGGCCGGGATCGACGTACAGGTTTTTAACGTGCTCCAGGGCCGCCCGCCAATCGTCGCCGTAGCCAAGTTCTTTGGCCGCCTTTTTGAATTCTTTGTCCACCCAGGCCATTTCGTTTTCGGCAATTTCGATCAATTCTTCTGGGGTGTAGTCGATCATCTCCCGTTTGAGGGCGGAGACGAGGGCTTCCCGGCCCACAGGGTCGCCGACGATTTTGTTGGGGTCAGCTTCCCGGCCGGTGAATTCGCGTTTGACAAACGCCGCGTAGCTGTCCAGCTCTTTGGCGCAGTCTTCGTAAGAGCGTTTGCACCACCAGGTGAATTGGGGGTCGTAACCGGCAAAGTGGGTGTACCAGCCATCGAGGGCGCGCCGGCAGTTTTGGAGCGTCCCCACGGCGCGGAGCGCCACATTTTCGGGAATCAGTTTGCCAGCCGGCTCGTCCTTGAGCTTTGCCGCCCATTGGTCATGGGCTTCCTTTATTTCTTTGCCGAGTTTGTCGAGGCTGGCGGCGAATCCGCGGGAGTCGGGGATGGTCCGGCTGATCCTTTGGTCGTGGAATTCGGCGACATGGGCCAAAAACGGGTGCAGGGGTTGGGATTCTTCAAGGTCGCTGGTCAGTTCCCGCAGGCTTTGCCGTTGGCGATCAATGTCCAGGCGCATCAACACCCAATCGGCCCGATCATCTTGGGTGAGTTGGCTGAACGGCACGTTTTGGAGTTCCCGTTCCACGGTGTCGAGATGGGTGGAGAAGGCTGCGATGGCCGACGGGGCTTCTGGAAAGGTGTGCAGGCGTTGCAGGGCGTCTCGGTCGGCCGAATAACGGATCATGAGGTCCTTCATGGTCGGGGTTGCGGGGGCTGTAGCCATTGCCAAGGCGATGATGCCGGTGAGGAAGCCCATGTGCGGGAGTATAGCTTTGCCGCCAATGGACCCGCCTGATGCCGCGCAGGTTTCCGGCTCAGGTTCGCGCGGGTATATTGCCAGGTTCAGATTTCTCGCCCGTCCCGGCGGATTGACAAGGATCAGGTCAATGAAACGAACTTTTCAACCCAACAACCGCAAGCGCCACAAGAAGCATGGCTTCCGTGTTCGCATGCGCACCACCGACGGTCAAAACGTCCTGAAGCGCCGCCGCAGCAAGGGCCGGCACCGATTGGGGGCGTAAAGGGCCCCCGCCCGGCCCGGTTCCAGCAGATTGTTTCTGAAGGGGTGCGAGCCGGTCGGAACCACATGACCCTCAGCGCCCTCCCTGGCGAAGGATTGGTCGGGGTTGCCGCCAGCCGGAAGATCGGGAGCCACGCGCGCCGGAACCGGGTGAAGAGGCGGATCCGCGAAATTGCCAGGTTGGTGCATGGGAGGCTGAAAGGGCTGGACACCGTGGTGATCGCCAAAACAGCAGCCGATGGGGCGGGTTTCGAAGAACTGCAAAACGAATTTTTGGAATTGATCGATGAATTGGAACGGCGATGGGAAAAGCGATAGGGATTTTCCTGATCCGTTGCTATCAAAAGACCACCAAGTGGGTTCCCCCGACGTGCCGGTTCACGCCTTCGTGCTCCCAATACACTCTGGAAGCCATCGAACGGCATGGCCTATTGAAGGGCAGTTGGCTGGGGCTCAAGCGGATCGGGCGCTGTCACCCGTGGAGTCCCGGCGGGCACGATCCGGTTCCGTAGTGAAAAGATAGATGAGCACGCCACAGCCTCCCAAACAGAACTTCATGACCATGCTGATGCTCGGCGTCATGATCTTTTTGGGCATCCAACTGGTGATGGGCCCCAAGCAGGGCCAACAAGACACTCGCAGCGCCGACGAGCTTTGGGCGAAGATGCTGCAAGAGAACGCCGACCTCAAAGACGTCAGCGTGATGGCCGACTTGCGGGCCTATGAGGCCAAATACAACGCCGAAGCGGATCAAAAGAAGATCCCTCAAGAAGTCCGGCAAGCCCAAATCCTTCGCGCAAACCTGCTGGTTGTCGACACCATGGTCAAAAGCGGGCAATACCGGGGGCAGTTGTTCCGGGACGGCAAAGTCAGCGAAAACTGGGAATACCGGAAGCTGGATAAGGCTTATACGTTCTTCAAACCCAAATACGAAGCCTATTTCCACACCCCCATGTGGGAATCGGTGGCCGTTGAGGTGACTCCATCGGCCAAATACCCGGCAACCCAGCGCACCGCCAAGGAGGTTTATGACAGCCTCGTTGTGGATCTCAGTCCATTGGCGGAAAAAGAGCCGGTGTTCGGGTTCATCCCGGGCTATCAACTCATCGATTCATTGGTTCAGGCCACCAAGGCCCAGCCTGGGTTCAGCTATTGGTTCGCCGCCTTTTTGCTCGCCGTGGTGGTTCGGGGCGTTGTTTGGCCGTTGGCCCAGCGCCAAATCATGCACGGCCGGCAGATGATGAAGCTGCAACCGCGCATCAAAGAACTGCAGGAAAAGTACAAAGACAAGAAGACGGGTCAAATCAAAGACCCGCAGGCCTTGCAGGTCGAGCAGTTCGCAATTTACAAGGAATACGGCCTGAACCCCTTTGCCGGATGTTTGCCGATGGTCGTGCAGTTGCCGCTTTTTTGGGCGGTGTACCAATCGATGCACCACTACAAATTTGAATTTGTCAAAGGAACATTTTTGTGGATTCACCCGGGGGCAACCAAGTTCCTCGGGATCCCGCTTGCCCCCAACCTCGGTGAAAAGGATTACATCCTGATCGCCATTTACACCGTCAGCATGGTGGTTTCGACCCTGTTGATGCCAGTGAACGACCCGAGCAACGTCAAGCAACAGCGGCTCATGGGGGTCGGGGCGGCCTTGGTCGCCTCCATATTCATGTTCTTTTATTCGTTGCCTTCGGCATTTGTGTTGTATTGGATCTTCACCAACGTTTTGTCGACAGCTCAATCGCTGCTGAGCTATCGATTGCCCCTCCCGGAACTCACCAAGGTCCAAACGCCGACCGGTGGCAAAGTGATCGACGCTTTGTCTAATGCCGTATCCCAGAACGGCCACGCCAACGGTCAGGTTAGCGAGAACGGGGTTTCTCCGGACTTCTTCGGGAAGAAAGGCACGCCTAAGGCGAACAAGCAGCGAAAGCGGAAAAAGTAGCCGCACACCATCTATTGAGCAAAACCATGGAAACCATCGAAGTCGTCGCAAGCAGCGTTGAAGAGGCCATTGAACGGGCCGCACAGCAGTTGGGGGTCGAAGCGTCAGCCGTCAAATCCGAAGTCATCGACGAAGCCAAGGGCCTTTTTGGCAAACCGGGCAAAGTGACCATCCGCGCCAGCGCGGTTGCCAGCCCCAAATCCAAGCCGGAGCCCACGGCTGCGCCTGTGGCGGAAGCACCCGCCGCAGAAGCCCCGGCGGAAGAAGAAGAAAAGCCCAAACGCCGAACCCGCACCAAACGCGAGGACAAACCGGTGGAGAAAGAAGCAGCCCCGACCGCCGAAGCCGAGCATGAAGAGGCCAAAGAAGAGGCGGGCCCCGATGTGGTGGCCAGCCAGGAAGACGCCGACCGGCTCCTCGAAATTCTCACTGGGATGCTCAAAGCCGGCGACCTGCGCGCCGATGCCACCATCAGTGCCCTCAATGGCCGCTACGTCCATATCGATGTCGATGGCCCAGACGTCGGCTACCTGATCGGCCGGCGCGGTGAAGTCCTCAACTCCATCCAATACATGATGAATGTGATCTCGGCCCGCAAACTCAACAATGGGGTTCGCGTGGTGGTGGAAGGCGACAACTACCGCGAGCGGCGGGCCGAAATGTTGAGCGACATGGCCCGGCGGATCGCCGCCCAAGTCTTGGAGCGCGGCGAGGAAGCGGTTCTGGATGCTTTGCCAGCCTTTGAACGGCGGGTCATCCACCAGGCCCTGGTTGAAATCGAAGGCATCAGCACCTATAGCGAGGGCGAAGAACCGGAACGGTATGTCGTCATCGCCCCGGCGGGTTGATCCACACAGGTGCCCCAAAGTCGATAGAAACGGCTTGGGGCATTTTTGCGTCCGGGTAACGTGTGCGCCATGCCCACGCAGGTCAAGCCGCGCGCCCTTCGGCCCGGCTCGCATATCCGCATCGTTTCGCCGGCTTCTCCTCTAACTCCGGAGAAAATCGACGATGGGGTCAAATGGCTGGAATCAGAAGGGTACCGGGTCAGCCTAGGCGACCACGTGTTTGACAAACACCACTATTTGGCCGGAACCGATGAAGACCGGGCCGGGGACTTTATGGCGGCTATCGGCGACCCAGATGTTGACTGTGTCATGTGCTCGCGGGGGGGATACGGGTGTGCCCGGACGATCCCATACCTGGACTTGGATGAGGTTGTCGCGAGCGGCAAGCAGGTCTGCGGTTTTAGCGACGTGACGACCCTCCACCTGGCCTTGAACAAGCGGGGGTTGGTGACGCTACACACCCCGATGATGATCACCCTCAGCGTGCCCCGAGTGGAATGGGTTTACAAGTCGATGTCCAACATTCTGAAGGGAGAAAACCCTTTCCCGGCGGCACACACTCCAGCCGAAACCCTCGTCGGTGGCGTTGCCGAAGGCGTCATCACGGGAGGGTGCCTGTGCTTGATGACGGACAGTTTCGGCACCGGGTACGAATTGGATTGCCGGGGCAAGATCGTGGTGATCGAGGACGTGGACGAACATGCCTACCGCGTCGACGCCATGCTGACAAACCTAATCAACAACGGCCAGTTGGCCCAAGCTGCCGGCATCGTGATTGGCGAGATGACGGGGACGGATGAGATGTCGGAGGACAAGATGGGCACGTGGCCCTGGCGGGAACTGGTGGCCGACCGCATCAAACCGTTGGGCATCCCGGCGGTGGTCAACTATCCGTTCGGGCATATGAAGACCATGCTCAGCCTGCCGATGGGGGTTGCCGCCCGGCTGGATGCCGATGCGGGCCGGTTGGAACTCCTGGAAGGGTTCACCGCCTGACGGTACAATCGGTGCCGAGCTGGCCGGGTGGCGGCCGGCCTGGCGCAAGCCGGGCTGGAGGAAAGTCCGGACTTCGCAGGGCAAGGCACCTGGCGCAAGCCAGGGCGGGGCGACCCGACGGAAAGTGCCACAGAAAACAAACCGCCCCGCACGCGGGGTAAGGGTGAAACGGTGGGGTAAGAGCCCACCAGCGGGCCGGGTAACCGGTTCGGCTCGGCAAACCCTGCCCGAAGCAAGGCCAAATAGGGGGAGGATGACGCGGCCCGCCGACTCCCCGGGTTGGCCGCATCAGCCAAATCGCCACACAAAGACAGAATCCGGCTTATAGGCCAGCTCTCAATACTTCACCGAAAACGGGATCACGGCCTTGATAACGAGCCGGTTGGTGAATGAATCGGCCCTTGGATCCCCGACCAAGATGAAGTATTCGGCACCTCTTTTCCCGCTCATCCGGTAGCTGAGATACCAGTTGGATTGTCCGTTTTGGATGACGAGCCTCCCTCCGACCGATTCGAACTTGCCGATGTCGAAGTTGGCGCCGAGGATGTGCAGGGTTTCGTCATCGTCGGAAAGTTGCCACTGGGATTTGAGCGAGAACTGTAACCGGCCAAACACGCGGTAGACGGCGGAAACATCGTAGGCTTCATAGGGATTGCCAAGAAATGTCCCGGATTCATAGTTGGCGGCAACGGCCCGGTAGGGGTTGTTGTAAGGGTATGCGGCACCGACCCCGAACGTGCGGTCGGCGATCCCGAGGAATTGGGAAAACCCGGTGGAAGCTCCAAAAGAGAATCCTTTGCGGTCGCTGGCTTGGACAGAGAAGTTGGCCTCGTTGCGGTAGAACCCCCCCGAATAACGGTCGTAGGTGACGGCATCGACGCCGAAACTGTAGGAATTCCAGTTCCCGTGGGCCGGGGTCGCCTCGTGGGACAAATCCATCGAGTACCCCTTCAAGTCCGACTCCCGGTTGAACCCAATCCTCGGAAAGAAATCGGGGGTGATGGAAAGGTATTCGATCGAGCCGTTGTAGCCGCCCTTGTTGTACGTGACTCCGATGTTGTTGCGGAATCCCGCACCCCTGGTTTGGTCGGTTGTGTACTGGTTGGTAAAGAAATAGCCGACATCACCGGTGCGCGTGAAGATGTTGGCCAATCCAGCCGTGCTGTTCTGACCGTGGCGGCTGTTGTTGACAATCCCGATTTCGGCCGAGGTTTTGTCGTCAAACCGGTAGTTCGCGCTGGCCACGGTGGCGGTGCGCTCGCCAAAATCAATAGTCGAAAGGGCGCCAAAGGTTAGTTTGCTATTGGCTTGGCCATAGATGTTGAACCCGGCGTCGAATGTCGGGATGCGCTGGGGGGCAAAGAGCCGGGTGCTGTAGCCGACCCGCAGGAACTGGGAACCTTCGTTGAAGAAGGGCCGGTTTTCACTGGCCAGCCTTTCGAAGTAGCTGAAATCCAAGGACAGGATCGAGGACTCCACATTGCGGAAATCCGGGTTCAGAGTCCCGACGAATTGGATGGAATCGGTGAGGCTTGTTTTGAAATCGAGCCCAGCGTTGGCGATCGGCCCGGCCCCTTTCTGGATGCCCCCGTAGGCATAGGGGAGGAAGCTGACCGAACGGCCCCGGTCGACTTTAGGGACTTCGACATCCACCCATGCCGGGGTGAGCTCATTGTTCTGCCCGGTGAATCGGTAGGCATAGGTGTTGGATTTGGCCGACCGGTACCACGTGATGTTGAACCGGGGGCTGCGGATGCCTTCTGGCGGCAGGCTCATCACCGACCAGGGGATGCGCATTTCGCACTCCCAGCCGGTTTCGGTGAGGCGGCCGTTGGCCTCGATCTCCCCAAGCCACTCGGTTTTTGCCGCCCGCCCGCCGGCAAGGTTGATGCTGGTTGCGCCGTTGGCGTTTGTTTGGAACAGGTTGAAGTTGCTGTTGCCACCAAACGGGTCAATGATCAGGCCAAAGTTGTCGTTGCCGCCCATGCCGACATTCGGCCGGTACTCGTCCCGGACGACCTTGCGGGGGTTGGTGGTGGCCCTTCCGGCGAAATAAATGTATCGTTCGTCGTACCCGATCCAAAATTCGCCGAGTTCATCGCTTTCGAGGTTCGTGTCCTTGTCCCGGAATCCGCTCCGGTGGATTTCTTCCGGGTACTCGCCGGGCTGGATGACGCCATCGATTTTGGGGGCCTGATCCAAGCGTTTTCCCGGGATGTCGTAAGTGGAATCCGGCAAGGCGCGGGCCATGCTGGCCAGGCAGGCCAGTAAGGTCATCGGCAAGAATCGGCAGATCATGGGCTCTGAACCGGCATTCTCCTGCCAAAAGTTGCCTTGTTGCGCGGCAACTGGGCCTGTTGCCCATGTTTCCAGGCATGAATTCCAGGGACCTCTAGCACGGGCGGGAACGGAATCCGTTCCGGTGCGCTCATAATAGGCGTACAGGCGGCCAATGCCGAAATGGATTCCGATCCTGATCGTCCTGCTCACCCAAGGGGGGGCAGGGGCGGTTTCCCCGGCGCATCCCCACGAGTTGGTGCGGATGCTCCGCTACGTGGCGTTTTTAGAAGACGCCCGGGAGATCCGCAACGCCCCTGGATTGGAATCCGACACCGAAGAATCGGCTCTGGCGGTTTCGCCTGCCGTCAAACGGGCTTTCGCGGCCCGATCCGGCCTGCCTTCCCCTCGTCATTGGCCGGGTAGCGGACTCACCCGGGACGGCCCGGCGGCTTAATTTCCCCACCTGTTTTCCGCTTTGGCGCTTTATCGCGCCCCTTTCACCGTTAACCAAACCCCCACAAAACAACCATGCTTCAATTTTTGAGAAAACTCCTTGACCAAAGCCACAAGGAGGTCGCCAATCTTCAACCGATCGTCGAGCAGATCAACCAGCTCGAACCCAAATTTGAAAATCTTTCCGATGAGGAGCTCAAAGCCCAAGGAGCCCTGTTTAAAGAACGGGTCGCGGGCGGGGACACATTGGAACAAGTCCTCCCCGAAGTGTTCGCCTGTGTCCGCGAAATCTCCCGGCGCACGCTCGGCATGCGCCAGTTCGACGTGCAGATGGTCGGCGGGATCGTGCTCCACCAGGGCAAGATCGCCGAAATGCGGACAGGGGAAGGGAAAACCCTGGTCGCCGTCGCCCCGTTGGTTTTGAACGCCCTGACCGGCAAAGGTGCCTGTTTGGTCACCGTCAACGACTACCTGGCTCGCCGCGACGCGGTGTGGATGGGCCCGATCTACCACACGATGGGTCTCAGTCTCGGCATCGTGCAAGGGCAAGGCGCCGATTCCGACGAGCTGGGCGGCAGCTTCATCTATGATCCCGGGTTCCAGCACGAAGACCCGCGGTACCACCACTTGCGGCCCTGCACCCGCCGCGAGGCCTATCTTTGCGACATCGTTTACGGCACGAACCACGAATTCGGGTTTGACTATCTGCGCGACAACATGGCCTTCGAGAAAGAACAGCTGTCGATGCGGGAGTTGAATTACGCCCTGATCGACGAGGTGGACTCGATCTTGATCGACGAGGCCCGGACGCCGCATATCATCAGCGGCCCCAGCACCGAAGATATCTCGGTTTATGCCCACGTGGACAAGATCGTCCGCGAAATGGTGCCGGAAGAGCATTACACGGTCGATAAAAAGAACCACTCGGCAAGCTTCACCGAAGAGGGCATGGACTTCTTAGAGCAAGCCTTGGGCATCGAAAACATTGCCGATGAGCCGATGCTGTTCCACCACGCTGGCGCAGCAATCAAGGCCTACGGCATTTTTGAGAAGAACGTCAACTACGTGGTCCGGGGGAACGAAGTCGTCATCGTGGACGAGAACACGGGCCGCATGATGTTTGGCCGGCGCTACAGCGACGGTCTCCACCAAGCGATCGAAGCCAAAGAAGGGGTCCCCGTCCAGCGGGAAAGCCAAACCGTTGCCGTCATCACGTTCCAAAACCTGTTCCGGATGTACAACAAGCTTGCCGGAATGACCGGGACGGCCAAGACGGAAGAAGACGAGTTCCGAAAGATTTACGGCTTGGAGGTCGTGGCGATCCCCACCCACCGGCCGATGATCCGCAAAGACCTGGAAGACATCGTCTACAAATCCACGGATGCCAAGTACCGGGGGGTCGCCCGCGAAATTCTTCGCGTTTACACCAAGCAACAACCGACCCTGGTCGGTACGCGCTCTATTGAAACCACAGAAGTGGTTTCCAAGCGGTTGGAAGCTGAAATGCTCCAAAAACTGGTGTTGACGGATTACGTTCTCGACAAGGTCACCAACGAAAAAGGCACAGGATCGCTCAAGAAGGAATCGGAAGTGTTGTTCAACACGCCACTGACCGAACTGAAGATGCAAACGATCAAGAACGTGCTTTCTGGCGCCGGGTTGCCCACCGACCCGCACAGCCAGGAGATCGCCGACTGGTTTTTGGGCAAACACGGCTTGCAAGAGAACGCCGAATTCTTCAAAGAGGCCATCAGCCACGGCGTCCCGCACAACATCCTCAACGCCAAGTTCCACGAAAAAGAGGCGTTAATTGTTAGTGAGGCGGGCCGGAAAGGCGCAGTGACCATTGCGACCAACATGGCTGGGCGCGGGGTGGACATCTTGCTTGGCGGGCGTGTCCAAGACGACGAAGTCAGCCGCGCTCGCGAACGCGACCACGAAGACGGCGGGGTCATCAGCGACTACGACGACACCTTCATCTCGTTCCGGCGAGGCGGCAAAGAGCGAGCCGCCCCCCCGTTGCCGCTGGACGACACCGAACGGCGAGCCGCCGCTGAAGAAGTCCGCAACCTCGGCGGCCTTTTCATCCTGGGGACGGAACGTCACGAAAGCCGGCGCATCGACAACCAACTCCGGGGACGGGCCGGTCGCCAAGGCGACCCGGGCGAAAGCCGTTTCTTCGTTTCGCTAGAAGATGAACTTTGGCGGATTTTCAACAAGAACATGATGGAAAACCCGGTCCTCAAGGCATGGCCGGAAATGGAGGAAGTCCGGGCCAAGTTCATCAGCGGGATGATCCAAAAAACCCAGGAGCGGATCGAAAACCACTTCTTCGAGGCGCGCAAGCACATCTTGGAATACGACGACGTGCTCAACGCCCAACGGGAGCACATCTACGGGATGCGCCGGGAAATCCTTCTGGGCAAGCCGTGCCGGGAAGAGATCACCAAAGGGATCGGCGATTTCATTGCTGAAACCGTCGAATCGGGTCGGCAGTTTGATCCGGCCACCGGTGAATTCACCTTTGACCACGACAAGGTCTATGAACGGCTGAACGAGATGATGCCGCTCATCGACCACGTTTCGCCGAGCGACTTTGCCGAAGCCAAATATGGCCAAGGGATGGTCAACGAGCTGACGGAGATCGCTGGCGAGGAATATGAAGCCAAGCGGGTCAAGTTTGGCGACGAGATCTTTGAACAATTGGAGCGGCAAGTGATGCTGCGCGCCGTCAACGATGCCTGGATGGAGCACCTCAAGATGATCGACTACATCCGCGAAGGCATCGGGCTGCGGGGTTATGGTCAAACCGATCCGCTGGTTGCCTACAAAAAGGAAACGTTCGACCTCTTCCAGCACACGCTCAAACAGATCCGCGACCAGGCGGTGAAGATGGTGTTCTACGCCCAAATCCGCACCGAGCAACCGCAGGTGCCGGCGGCCCACCAATCACCGGAACCCGAGATGGCGATGCTGGCCATCGATGACGAACCATCTGCCCCCAAAGAGGTGGATGTGGACAGCATCGATTGGAGCCGGGTTGGCCGCAACGACTCTTGCCCGTGCGGAAGCGGCAAAAAGTTCAAGCAATGCCACTACCCGCAATTGCGGGCCGCCGGCAAAATCTAAGCCGACCTGAGACAATCCCCCGGACAAATCAAAAGCCCGGGGGATTGTTGTTTATCAGTAGAGCCAGCCGCGTTCCTTTTGGCGCCGGAGCCCGAGCTTGTCCGCCAACTCGACAAGGCCCGGGTAGTCGGGTTTGTGTTCGGCCAAATCCCGGAACAGCCGCTTGGCTTCTTCGTATTCGGTCATCCGGTATTTCAAGTCGACCATTTGGGCCAAGGCGTCGGGGTCGTGTTCGTCCAATTCCAACTGGTCTTGGATCATCTGCTCGGCCCAAACAAAGTTCTTTTGTTCGAAAAGCTCCTTGGTATGTAGCACCAAGGCCTTTTTGAGCATGTCTCGGCAGACGCGGTGTTCCGGTGCCAGCTCCAAGGTCCGTTTGAATTCACGGATCGCCCGGTAGGGATCCCCTGTTTCCATCAAGGCGAGCCCGTGGCCAAAGTGGAGTTCCGCCTGGTTCGGGTTGATGGTGAGGGCTTCTTGGAACGCGCACAAAGCCGCCCCCGGGTTACCAGAGGCGTGAAGGGCGAACCCCAGGCCCATGAGAGGCTCGACCGACCGGGGGGCCAAGTCGACGGCGGCCCGAAAGCTCTCGACCGCCGGGCGGAACTGCCGGGCGTGCAGGAACTGCTTGCCCTGGGCGATATGCTGTGTGGCATCCATTTTCCAAAACCTCAAATTGAGTGACGTTTCCGCCCCCCTTGGGTTTACAGGTCCTGGTTAACGCACTGTCAAGCCCCCATGTCGGAGATCTTGGAGATCGCCCACATGGTTGCCGCGTTGAGTGCGAACGAAACCGCATTGGAAATCAGCCCAGCGGGGGAATTGAAGGTGAGGGCGTTGAATATTCCCCAAATGGCGGCGCAACAGCCCAAAAGGCTCCCCCAGTAGACCAACATTTGCACCCATTCGGCTTCGGCGAGCAGTCCAATCCCACTCAAAACGAACCAGGCTCCTGTGATCATCAAAAGAGCACCGACTACCGGCAAAAAGAAACCGGTCACGAGCAGAGCCACTCCGGCGACGATGCGGAGGATCGAAAGGGCCCGGTAAACGATTTCGGCTTGGGAGGCCTTGATCTGGTCGGCTTTGCCGCTCAAAACCGCTCCGGTGGCCGGGTCGACCATCTTCCCGCAATGGGGACAAAGGCGCGACCGGCCCGGCATCATCTGACGGCAGGCTGGGCAGGGCACCATGACCGGCATCCCGCCCGCGGCAAATGGTTGGCCAGGAGGCGGGGCGTGCGGATTGTGCGTCTGGCTGATTTGGCCCTGGGAGTGACCTTGCCCTTCCCTTCCCAGCTCACCACCCTCATTCCCTGCCTGATCCACTGGGATCCCCCTTGTCCATGTCAGCGCACGGTGGCGGCGGCGGTTGCGGCCAGGATGCTGAGCAGCATCAAAGCCATCATCACGCCCCCACAACCCGAGCGCTTGCCGGCCGAGCCAGCTGATTCCGGTTTTTTCTTCTTATCGGATTCGTTGCCGCGAAGAATAGTCCCCCCGATGGCGTCAACGAGCCGGGAGCAATGGGGGCACGTGCGCGACCGAGAGGGCATCAGCTGTTTGCAGCCAGGGCAGGGCAGCATGGCGGGGATGTCCGAGACTTGTTGGGTGGCCGTCGTTTTCGCCGGCTCGGGTTCCCCCTCGCGCTGGTACTGTTTTTCTTGGGGCAGCAACAGGTCGTCTGAGGTGTTGTCGGGAGGAGTGTTGGCGGCAGCGGCTTCTTCGGCCGAGACGATCCCGATTTCTTGGCCGACTTTTGCCGCTTTTGAACCTTGCCCAGTTTCACGGTAGTAGTCGAACAGCTTTTGCCCGACCACGTGGTCCGACGGGTCGATTTTGAAGGCCTTTTCCATGAACTGCTCGATGGCGAGCAGGTTGCCGATCTCCCGCATGTGGTCACAGTAACCCAGGTAGGAAGTTTTGAGGGCCGCCTTGGCATCTGGGTGTTGGGGGTTGTGCCTCAGGGCTTCTTCAAAAGCGTGGATGGCGTGGTTGTGATCGTTCATCCGCTGAAGGCTGAGCCCAAAACCGTATTGGGAATCGGCGTCGTCGATGCGGACGACGGTCGCCTTCTTAAAAGCATCGTGGGCTCCTTGGTTGTCGCCGGATTCCAAGAGGGCGAAACCCAATTTTCGCCAGTTTCGCCAATCCTCGCCGTTTTCGGCGAGGTGGGCGCGGAGGGCATCGACGCCATCGATTTCAACGGCGGCTTCGGCCGCCCTCTCGCTGGGCATATGGCCGACTTCGCTGGGCTTGGCCGGTTCGGGCACAGGGAGCCCGTGCGCCTCTAAATCCTTGATGATCACGTGTTTTTTGCCGCCCTGCCCGGTTTCGTCGTAGTAGCCCATCAGCTGGGCGGTGACGTTGGCATCGGAGATGTCGTTTTTATGCGCCCGCTCCAGGTATTGCTCGACGGCGAGCAAGTTGCCGATCTCCCGCATGTGGTCAACGTAGGCCATCAGCGATTTAGTGAGCGATTTTTTGGCTTGGGGGTGGTTCTTATCGTGTCGGAGGGCTTCTTCAAAGGCGTGGATGGCGTGGGAATGCTCGCCAAGGTCTTGTAACGCCTGGCCAAAGCCGTATTGGCTGTCGGCGTCGTCTGGCCGGATGACGGTGGCTTTTTTAAAGGCGTCGTGGGCGGCTTGGGGTTTGCCGGCATCGAGCTGGAGGTTGCCGATGGCGCGCCAAGCTTGCCAGTGGTTGGGGTTCGCCGCCGTCAGGGCTTCGAGTTCGGCGACGGTTTCTGGTAATGCGGCCGCAGCCGCTTCTTCTACCGGGGCATAGTCCGCGGCCTCAGGGACGGGGATCTCGTGCCGCTTCATTTCGGTGATCGCGGAGTCGAGTTTGACGGCCTGCCCGGTTTGTTGGTAATAGCGGAAGAGCTGGATGGTGACGTCCTGGTTTTCCGGGGCAAATTTGTGGGCCTTTTCCAGGTACTCCTCGACGGCGAGGAGGTTGCCGATGTCCTTCATATGTTGGACTTGGGCGAGCAGTGAGACGCAGATGGCCTCTTGGCTGGGCTTGTGTTTGTGGTTGTGCCTCAGCGATTCTTCAAAAGCTTTGATGGCCTTGGCATGGTCGCCGTTGAGTTGATAGGCGACCCCATAGCCGTACTGGCTGTCGACGTCGTCGGTCCTAATGAGGGTGGCTTTGCCGAATGCTTCGATGGCTTCGGCGGTTTTCCCTAGGCCGATGTTGGCAAACCCCAGCCCCCTCCAGGCCATCCACTTCTCTGAGTTTTCGTTGACGACCTCGGTGAAGATCCGGTGGGCTTCTTGGTTGTCTCCCTGGTCCAAAGCGGACTGCCCCAGTCCGATTTTTTCGTCGATCGATTGCATCCCATCTGACATTCTAGTAGAACAGAAGTCCTATTGGTTGCCCGGGAGCCCGTCTATTTTTGGCGATTTATCCGGGACTCCTGGCTCAGATTCGCCGGATTTCCCCGGGCAGCGGGTTCCTCGGGGGTACCATCCGCTCCTGTCCCGCTTGCGCGGGGCGTCACAACCAGGCCACAGGCCAGGTGAGGGGGTGTTGCAAAGGCCCGCCCCGCTCAAACCAGTCTGGGAACGGTGGGTGGATATATGGCCAAAGAATGCCTCATCAACAAGCATAGCAAGGTGGAAGCGCGCTGGGCGGATTACGAAGCCAAGCTTTCCGCAATCGAGCTCGATCAATCGCTGAACAAGGAGCAGCGCGCCCAGGCTTTGGCAGCCTTGGAAGAGACGCGGATCAAGAACCGCCTGTTCAAAGCGCGCCGCTACAACCGCTGCGCCGAAACCGGCCGCGCCAAGGGGTACTACCGGTATTTCGGCGTTTGCCGCCAGACCTTGCGCGAAAAGGCGCACCTCGGGCTTTTGCCAGGAGTGAAAAAGTCCAGCTGGTAAGCGGGCTGTTTCAAGGAGCACTATGCACAGCGACCCCATCGCCGACCTCCTCACGCGCATCCGCAACGGTTTGACCGCCAGCCACATGCACGTCGATGTCCCCATGAGCAAGATCAAGCTTGAGATCGTGAAGATCCTTGAGCAGGAAGGGTTTGTTTCCAGTCACGAGTTGTTGACAGACGAGAAGTTCCCGGTTTTGCGCGTTCATTTGAAGTACGATTCCCGCCGCAAATCGGTGATCCGCAGCATCAAGCGGGTCAGCACGCCCGGTTTGCGGGTCTACCGAGGTGCCGGCGAACTCCGCCCCGTGCGCAGCGGTTTGGCAACGCTGGTGTTGACCACCAGCCAGGGAGTCATGTCCGACCGGGAGGCGCGCCGACGACGGATCGGCGGCGAAGTCCTCTGCCAGGTGTATTAAGGAGGATTGAAGAATGTCCCGTATCGGATTGAAACCCATCAAGATCACAGACAAGGTCACGGTCGACGTTTCCAATGCCGTCGTCACCGTCAAGGGCCCCAAAGGTGAGCTCAAGCAACACATTCACCCCAAGCTGACGGTCGTCCAAGAGGCCGGCGAGCTCCGCGTGGAGCGTCCGGACAACGAACGCGAAAACCGGTCCCAGCATGGTTTGGCGCGGACCCTGATCCAAAACATGGTTGTCGGCGTCACCGAAGGCCACAGCAAATCCCTTGAAATCCATGGGGTCGGCTACCGGGCTGCTGTGCAGGGCAACGGCTTGTTGCTCAACCTCGGCTATAGCCACCCGGTCGAGATCGCCGCGCCCCAAGGCATCACTTTCGATGTCCCCAAGCAAGAAAAGGGTCAAGCCCTGACGATCAACGTCAGCGGCATCGACAAAGCCTTGGTTGGCCAAATCGCCGCCGACATCCGCAAAGTGCGCAAACCCGACCCCTACAAGGGCAAAGGCGTTCGCTACAAAGGCGAGGTCGTCCGAACCCGGCCGGGTAAGAGGGCCGGCAAGTAACCAGGAGCGAAACAATGTCAGTCAAAACCCGATCTTTTATGCGCAAGGTGCGGCATGAGCGCATCCGCAAATTCCTTGCTGGCACGGCCGAGCGCCCGCGTTTGGCGGTCTTCCGCAGCACCAAGCACCTTTACGCCCAGGTCATCGACGACGTGAGCGGCCACACGTTGGCCGCGGCAAGCACGACTGAGAAAGACCTGAAGGCGACCGACACCGTCGAGGGGGCAAAGCTCGTTGGCCAGGCAGTGGCCAAGCGCGCCTTGGAAAAAGGGGTGAAAGCCGTGGTGTTCGACCGCGGCGGATTCCAATACCATGGCACGATCGCTGGCCTTGCTGACGGAGCCCGCGAAGGCGGATTGGAGTTCTAACATGGCACGTGGACCACGCATCGTCGGCCGGCGCCAGTCGGCCCTGAGGAATACGGACGGCCCGCAATACGACGTGCGCGTTATCCGATCCAACAAAGTCTTTAAGACCAACAAAGGCGGGAAGACCGCCTCTTGGTCGATGACCGTCGTCGTTGGCGACAACCGGGGCAAGGTGGGGCTCGGCATCGGCAAAGCCCGCAACATCCCAGATGCTTTGCGCAAGGCCGAAGAAGCCGCCCGCAAAAACATGTTCGACGTGCACCTGATTGGCGAGACCATCCCGCACGAGATCGAGGCTGAGCACGGTTCGGCCCGCGTGATCTTGCGCCCGGCATCGCCGGGGACCGGCGTCAAGGCCGGTTCGGCCGTCCGCCAGTGTCTGGAAGCCGCCGGGGTTCACAACGTTCTGGCCAAATGCCTGGGCAGCCGCAACGGCGTCAACCTCGCCTATGCGACGATCAAAGCCTTCCGGGAGATGGAAGCGCCGGAAGATGCCGCCAAGCGGCGCGGCGCCGATGCCAACGAACTGGTGCCCTGGCTCGCCAAGGCCCGCAAAGAGGAGTCTGACAACCGCCATGCTTAAGGTCACCCTTGTCAAAAGCAAAATCGCCAACACCCCGCGCAACCGCGCCACGGTCAAGGCATTGGGGCTCAACAAGATCGGGAGCAGCAACACGTTCGACGACTCCCCGTCCATCCGGGGCATGATCCACAAGGTCAAGCATCTGCTGCTCGTCGAAGAACTCGCCGAAGGCGAAGTCGTCCGGCGGCGCCGCGACGGCAAGGCTGCCTCAGAAAAGAAGGCCGCCCGCCTGGCAAAAGCTCCTGCCGCCGTCAAAGCCGTGACATCTCCCGAGATGAAACCGGCAAAGAAGGTAACCAAAGCGGCTGCCCCCAAGGCGGAAAAGGCTGAAAAAGCCGAAAAGACGCCGGCCAAAAAAGCAGCCCCCAAGAAGGCTGCCGAATCCGCCGAAGCCAAGCCGAAGCGCACGACCAAGAAAAAATCTGAAGAGGCTTAAACCATGAATTTGAACGATCTGACCCCCAACCCGGGATCCACCAAGCGCAAGCGCCGGATTGCCCGCGGTATCGGCAGCGGGAAGGGCAAAACCGCCACCCGGGGCACCAAAGGGCAAAAAGCCCGGCGGCAAATCCCCAACTGGTTCGAAGGTGGGCAAACCCCGATCCACCGCCGGCTCCCCGTCAAAAAGGGCTTCCGGAACATCAACCACAAGGAATACGCCATCGTCAACCTAGACGACCTGGAGAAGTTCTTCAAGGCCGGCGAAACGGTGACTCCCCAGCTCGTCGTCGAGAGGGGTGTCATGAGCGACCTCAAAGACGGGCTCAAAGTGCTCGCCTTCGGTACGCTCAGCCACAAACTCACGGTACAAGCCCACAAATTCAGCAAAACAGCTCAGGCCGCCATCGAAAAAGCCGGCGGTGAGGTCGTCACCCTGTGAGCTACGCCGGGTCGGGGTCTAAGCGGGGGGCTGGGGATAAAGGTCTCCGGTTCTCTCTGTTCGAGACGCTCCGCCTCGCATGGGCGGACGATGATCTGCGGTCTCGGCTGCAGTTCATCTTGTTGATCTTGGCGGTGTACGCCATCGGCGTCAACATCCCCGTCCCCGTCCCCGGCATCAGCCCAACCGCCATCGAAGATTTGGTTCGGAACAACCCGATGTTCCAGATCATCAACACCATCGGCGGCGGGGCGTTTAAACGCATTTCCATTTTTGCCCTCGGGCTCAACCCTTATATCGTCGCCTCCATCATCTTGCAAGTTCTCACTTATGGGATTCCGCAATGGAAAGAAGAGATGAAAGAGGGCGGGGAATATGCCCGCCGCCAACAAAACCGGCGAACCCGGTTCCTCACCATCGGCCTTTGCGTGTTTCAAGGTCTCGGCCTTCTCACCGCGATGGGTCCAGCGCTCTTGCAGGTTCAACCGCTCCACCGAGCGTTGATCATCCTGTTCTGGACGGCGGGTTCCATGCTGCTTTTGTGGCTCGGCGAGCAGGTCAGCGAGCGGGGTGTGGGCAACGGCATTTCGGTTTTGATCTTCACCGGGATCGTGATCTCGCTCCCCGCGATCGTCCAGGGCCTTTTTGAAGGGGTGACGACCGGCCAAGTCCAAATCTGGCAGGTGGTGGCCCTTATTGCGATTTTCTTTGCCACGACTTGGTTCATCGTGCTGTTCACGATCAGCCAAAGGCGCATCCCCATCCAGCATATGCGCCGGAACTTCGGCACAAAAGCCATGGGTGGGCAGGTCAGTTACCTGCCGATCGCCGTGGCCATGGCCGGGGTCATCCCCATCATCTTCGCCATCACGTTGGTGTACCTGCCGGCGCAGTTTTCGGCGATGTTCCCGACCGATTCGGCCCCGCACCAGATTTTGACGACGATCGCAGAGTTCATGTCCCCGAACTTCACGACACCCAAAGGGTATCTCGGGGCGGCGGTTTACCTGCTCATGATCTTCTTCTTCACCTATTTCTGGACTGCCCTCCAATACAACGTTGAAGACATTGCCGACAACCTCAAGCGCGGCGGCAGTTACATCCAGGGGATTCGGCCGGGCAAACAGACTCGGGATTACCTCAATGGTGTCGTCTCGCGCATCACGTTCATCGGCGCGGTGTTCTTAGCAGTGGCGGCTTTGACGCAGTTCATCCTGCCCGTCGTCATCCCGCAGCTCGCCCGGACAATCGGTTTGGTTGCCGGCACGTCGCTCCTCATCATGGTCAGCGTCGCCCTGGAAACCATGCGCCAACTTGAAGCGAACCTGATCACCAAACAATACGAAGGGTGACCCGGTGCCGGTGCGCCTCATCCTTGTTGGCCCGCCCGGAGTTGGTAAGGGCACCCAATCGGCCCTCATTGAGGCGAAGTACGGAGCAAAGCCCCTGTCTTCCGGCATGATTTTTCGCGCCGAAATCGAGGCGCAGACCGACCTGGGCGAATTGGCCAAAAGCTACATCGACCGGGGCGAATTGGTGCCCAACGGCGTGACCATCCAGATGATGCTCAAGCGGTTGCGGTCACCAGAAGTCCAAGACAAGGGCTTCATACTGGACGGCTTTCCCCGCACCGTACGCCAGGCCGAAGCCTTGGACGAAGAACTCAAACGCGAAAAAATCTCGCTCGACAAGGTCGTCTCGCTGGAAGTCCAAGACGATGTCATCATCGGGCGCCTGGCGGGCCGGATGGGTTGCACCAAGTGCGGCGCGATCTACCACCGCATCAACAAACCACCGAAACGCGAAGGGTTTTGCGACAATTGCAACAGCCCAATCATCATCCGCGAAGACGACAACCCAGAGACCATCCGGGAGCGGTTGCGGGTATTCCACGAGAACACGGCGCCAGTTGTCGGCCACTATGAGGCGCAGGGCAAGCTCTTGCGCGTGGAATCGAGCCGGGATCCGGCCGAGGTGTTCGGGGATATCGAACGGGGTCTTGGCCTGTGATCCACATCAAGGACAGCTCCGAAATCGCCAAAATGGAGCGTGCCGGCCGCATCATTGCCAAAACAATGGCCGAAGTGAGCCAATCGATGGTGGCAGGCAAATCGACTCTTTCCGAACTCGACGCCCTTGCGGAGAAAATCATCTTGGCCGAAGGCGGGGTCCCAAGTTTCAAAGGCTACCGGGGCTTCCCAGCGGCCGCTTGCATCAGCGTGAATGACCGAGTTGTGCACGGCATTCCCGATGGCACAGTTGTCCAGGAAGGCGATATCGTTTCGCTGGATTTTGGGGTGATTTGGGATGGTTGGCATGCGGATTCTGCCTGGACGTTCCCGGTGGGGACAGTTTCGGAACGGGCCCGCCGGCTATTGAACGTCACCCGGGAGTCCCTGATGCAGGGCATAGCCAAAGCCCGGGTTGGAAACCGGGTCGGCGATATATCGGCGGCTGTCCAGACTTATGTGGAACGGAACGGATATTCGGTTGTGCGCGACTTGGTGGGGCATGGGATCGGGCAGAGCTTGCACGAGGAGCCGAGCGTGCCAAATTTCGGCAAACCGCGCAAGGGGCCTCCGCTCAAGGCCGGAATGACGTTTTGCATCGAGCCGATGGTCAACGAAGGCGGCTATCAAGTCGTCACTTTGGAGGACGGCTGGACGGTTGCGACCCGAGACGGTAAACTGTCGGCTCACTTTGAGCACACGGTGGCGGTGACGGCCGATGGGCCGCTGATCTTGACCGGCTCGGAGTGAACTAAGGCGATTTATGGCGAGAAGCTTTTCAGGCGGGCGTGGCGGACGGGGTCGGGGGCGTGGCCCAGCCAAGAAAACGACCGAAGAGAGCACCAAGGAAGAAGGAATCCAGTTGGAAGGGATCGTGGTTGAAAACCTGCCCAACCAACTGTTTCGCATCAAATTGGTTGAAACCGACCAAGAGGTTTTGGCCTACTTGGCGGGAAAGATGCGCCGGGGTTGGATGCGCATCATGACCGGTGACAAGGTCACGGTCGAGTTTTCTCCGTACGATATGGAACGGTGCCGGATCGTGTACCGCCACCGGGGCTGATTCTGGCCGGTCGGGTCCTTTCTCCCGAAATCGGCACAGGGGCAACGGAGCGTGCCCCGGGTTGGTATAATTCCTCCTTGCGTCGGGCCTCAAAGGCTCCAGACGCAACCTACCCAACTGTCTGATTTGACGTTGTCAATCAGGCAATCGATTCGCGGGAAGGTGAGTCAAGTTATGAAAGTCCGGGCCAGTGTGAAAAAAATGTGCGAAAAGTGCAAGGTTATCAAGCGGAAGGGCGTGGTGCGCGTGATTTGCATCAACCCCAAGCACAAACAACGGCAGGGCTGATCGGCTAAGGATTCGAACGGAAAAAGAGTAAGCAGACATGGCGCGTATTGCAGGTGTTGACCTCCCACGGGACAAAGGCGTTTATTACGGCATCCAGGCCATTTATGGCATTGGGCCGGCCAAAGCCACCGAAATCATTGAAAAATCGGGTTTGGACCCGCGCATCAAAGTCCGTGATTTGACGGAAGAGCAAGTCGGGATGTTGCGGAACATCATCGACGAGGGCTACCAAGTCGAAGGGGATTTGCGCCGCGAGGTCTTTTCCAACATCCGCCGCCTGATGGAGATCGGCTGCTACCGGGGGCTGCGCCACCGCCGGGGCTTGCCTGTTCACGGCCAGCGCACGCGGAGCAACGCCCGCACCCGCAAGGGCAAGGCCAAGACGGTCGCCGGCAAGAAGAAGGCGAAGAAGTAAGGATTTAGATCATGGCACGCAAGAACACAACCCGTGGGGCAAAGGCAAAGGAAAAGCGGCAGGTCGCCCATGGCCACGCCTATGTCCATGCCACGTTCAACAACACCATCGTCACCATCACGGACCCGCAGGGCAACACGCTTTGTTGGGCGAGCGCCGGCCATGTCGGATTCAAGGGGAGCCGGAAAGGCACGCCGTTTGCCGCCCAGCTGGCAGCCGAAAGCGCCGCCAAAAAAACCTCGGCCCACGGGATGCAATCCGTGGACATTTTTGTATCGGGCCCCGGCGGCGGCCGGGAAACCGCGATCCGCTCGCTGAGCCAAAACGGGCTGGAAGTCAAATCGCTCCGCGATGTGACCAGCGTGCCCCACAACGGATGCCGGCCTCCCAAAAAGCGCCGCGTTTAACCTGTCCCCTCCTGTAAGCGAAATCCCATGCCCCACATTCAAACCCTGGACATCGAAAGAGATTATGCGAAGTTCGTGCTGGAGCCGCTTGAGCGCGGCTATGGCCAAACCATCGGCAACGCGCTGCGCCGCGTGCTGCTGAGCTCCATCGCGGGGGCGGCCGTGACCGCCGTTCGGATCGAGAAGGTCTTCCACGAATTCGCCGAAATCCCCGGGCTGAAAGAAGATGCAACCGAATTTCTCCTCAATTTGAAGGATCTGGCCATCCGGGTCGATCCCGATATGGCGATCCCCGAGGAGATCATCCTCAAGATTGATGTCAAAGGCCCGGGCCGGGTGACCGGTGCAGACATCGAATGCCCAGAAGGGGTCAGCATCGTCAACCCCGAATGCTATCTGGCCACGATCAGCGACAAAGGTGCAACCCTCACCGCCGAGCTCTACGCCAGCTGGGGAACGGGCTACGTGTTGCCGGAAAAGCAAGAGAAGTACAAGGGGATGATCGGCATCCTCACCACCGGCAGCCAATTCACTCCAGTCAAAAAAGTCAATTACACGGTAGAAGCCACCCGGGTCGGACAACGGACGGACTACGAGCGCATGGTGCTAGAGGTCTGGACCAACGGCGCGCTGGGCCCCAACGATGCGGTCACCCAGTCGGCGCAGATCCTCGACCGGTACTTCCGCATGTTTTTTGACCTTGGCCGGGCGAGCATCGAAGACATCATGGATGAAGGGTCTGCTTCGGAAGAAGAAGTCAGCAACGTCCCTGATATCAAGATCGAAGAGTTGGATTTCAGCCAACGGACGTTCAACTGCCTCCGCCGGGCCGGCATCCTGAACTTGCGCCAATTGGCACTGGTGACGGAAATGGACCTCAACGGCATCCGCGGATTTGGCCGCAAATCGCTCACCGAAGTGCGCGACCGGCTCGCCGAACACGGCATCGACCTCAAGCCGAGCAAAGGCGGCTACATCAACCTCGACGCGCTCGAGGATGACGATTTCTAAAAAGGAAAAGATATGCGACACAAGGTGGATCGACGAAAGCTGGGGTTGCCCAGCGACCAGCGCAAAGCTCTCTTGACGAACCTGGCCCGCCAATTCGTGCGGCACGGCTATGTGCACACCACCATGGGCCGCGCCAAAGAACTCCGGCGGATCGTCGAGCGGCTCATCACCCTGGGCAAAAAAGACACCCTGGCCAGCCGCCGCGAAGCGCGCAAAGTCCTTGTTGGGCATTCTTCCAGCAGCGCCAAGCCGCAACGGTTGTTGGCCGGCAAATCCGATGCCGAAAAAATGCAGATTTTGGTCGACCGGAGCCTGATCAATGGTGAAGACCTTGTCAAGCACCTGTTTGACAACGTGGCCCCGCGCTACGCATCGCGCAACGGGGGCTACACCCGGCTAACTCGCACCGGGCAGCGGCGGGGAGATGCGGCCGAAACCGCCGTCCTCGAACTTGTCGATTAAAAGAACGAAACTCACCGTCGCCTACGACGGAACCGACTTTTGCGGCTGGGCGCCGCAACACGGGCTGAGATCAGTCCACGGCACATTGAAAGATGGGCTTTGCCAGGTGACTGGCAAAGAGGTTGAGCTTTACGGGGCGAGCCGCACAGATAGCGGCGCCCACGCCCGGGGGCAGGTCTGTCACTTCGACCCGCCGGTTCCCATACCGGTCGATAGGTGGGTTGGGGCATTGAGCCGAGTCTTGCCCAGGGATCTTTCGATCTTGAAGGCCGAAGAGGTGGCGCCAGACTTCGATTCCCGGTTCATGGCCCGCAAACGCCATTACCGATACCGGATTTTGACCGGCCCTCGCGACCCCCACCGGATGAGGTTTGCCCATTGGCATTGGACCGTCCTGGATGCGCCGCAAATGCACAGGGCCGCACAGCTCCTGGTTGGCGAACACGATTTCTTGGCATTCAGCCAAGAGTTGGAAGGCACGGAGAATACGGTTCGGACGTTGTTCCATCTCCAAGTCCGGCAAGTGCGCGACGAGGTGTGGCTGGATGTCCAGGGCACGGCCTTCGTCCGGGGGATGATGAGGCGGATCGCCGGATGCCTGCTGGAAATCGGGCGCGGCAAACGTGAGCCGGATTGGATCGGCAACCTGCTGACCGCAACCGACAAAAGCTCGATCGATTGGCCCCCGGTGCTCCCCGCGTGCGGCCTGACCCTCATGCGGGTGTCCTATGGCAGGCACCCCAAAGACCACAGATTTGAATGAGGCGGCGATAAAGCCGCCCGAACCCAAAAGGAAAAGGACACTATGAATAGAACAACAACGACCAAGCCCGCAGAAGTCGAGCGGCAATGGCACGTGGTGGATGCAACCGGGATCCCGGTTGGCCGCCTCGCCGCCGCCGTGGCGCAAGTGCTGCGTGGCAAACACAAACCGACTTTCGCATACCACGTGGATGCCGGCGACTTCGTCGTCGTCGTCAATGCCGGCAAAGCCGCCCTCACCGGCACCAAAGGCAAAGAACTCGTTTATTGGCACACCGGCTGGCCCGGCGGAATCCGCAACATCAGCCGAGAAGATTTGCGGGAAAGCAACCCAGTTCGCATGATCGAAAAATCGGTTTGGGGCATGTTGCCCAAGGGCCGCTTAGGACGCCAAATTGTGAAAAAGCTCAAGGTGTATGCTGGGGCCGATCACCCGCACGCCGCTCAAAACCCGGTTCCCATGGAGATCAAGTAACCCGATGCGATTTGCCAACCCCAACCAATCTTACGGCACTGGCCGCCGCAAAAGCGCCATCGCCCGCGTGTGGGTCGAACCCGGCGATGGGTCGATCACCATCAATGGCCGCGACTTCAAAGCCTATCTCTGCCGCCCGGTCCTGGAAATCCTGGTCAAAAGCCCGCTGGTCGCCATCGATAGCGATGCTCAGTACAACGTTCGCGCCCTTGTGAAGGGTGGCGGCGTTGTCGGCCAAGCCGGCGCCATCAAGCTGGGTATTGCCCGCGCCCTTTTGCAACGGGATGAAAACACCCGCAAAGAACTCCGCGCTGGCGGCTTCCTGACCCGCGATGCCCGGGTCAAGGAACGCAAGAAGTACGGCCGCAAAAAAGCCCGCCGCGGCTTCCAGTTCGTCAAGCGCTAAGCGCTTTGTCCTTTTCCTGCAAAGGCCGGCGGGTGATTTCACCCGCCGGTTTTCTTTTGCATCCGACTCTTCCGCCGTTCCACGATCTTCGCTTCGTAGCCGTGGGCACTTGGTTTGTAATAGGGAGTTTTCAGCCCGTGGCCCTCAGGAAGGTAATTCTCTTCGACCCATCCGCGCGGGTCGTCGTGCGGGTACTGGTATCCCTTGCCGTAGCCGTGTTCTTTCATGCCCGAGTGGGCGGCATTGCGCAGGTGCATGGGGATCGGGCCGATTTTCCCCGCCCGCACATCGGCCAACGCCTGATCGACGGCCAAGTAAGCGCGGTTGCTTTTGGGGGCTTCTGCCAAAAAGGCCACGCATTGGGCCAGAATGATCCGGCTTTCGGGCATCCCGACAGCGGCGACCGCGTTCAAAGTTGCGGATGCGATGACCAGGCCCTGCGGTTCGGCATTGCCGATGTCCTCGCTGGCCAGGATCATCAACCGCCGGGCGATGAACCGGGGGTCTTCGCCAGCTTCGATCATCCGGGCCAGGTAGTGAAGCGCGGCGTCGGTATCGGAACCCCGGATGCTCTTGATGAAGGCACTGATGGTGTCGTAATGTGAATCCCCTTTTTTGTCGTAGCGGATCGCCTGGCGTTGCAGGACTTGCTCGGCGGTTTCCAGGGAGATTTCGCCGCCGATAGGGGTGATGGTGGCGGCGGTTTCAAGGGCATTCAATGCCAGCCGGGCATCACCGTCTGCGAGTTGCAGCAGGAATTCCTTGGCCTCGTCAGCCAGGGTGTACCGCCCGTTGCCAATGCCGCGGTCGCCATCGGAAAGAGCCCGGTCGATCAACAATGAAACATCGCTCGATTGCAGTGGCTTGAGCGGCAATACGCGGGCGCGCGAGAGCAAGGCATCATTGAGCGCAAAATACGGGTTTTCGGTTGTGGCCCCGATGAACCGGAATGTGCCATCTTCCAGGTAGCCCAGCAACGAATCTTGTTGGGACTTGTTGAAGTGGTGGATTTCGTCCACGAGCAGGAGGGTGGGTTTTTGGGTGAGCTGGTAACGGGATTTGGCTTCGGCGGCGGCTTTTCGGATGTCGGCGACCCCGGCGGTGACTGCGCTCATCGACACCAGGGCTGAATGCGAATAATAGGCGATGATCGAGGCCAAAGTGGTTTTGCCGCATCCGGGTGGGGCCCAAAGCACAACCGATCCCAGCTTTCCTTGCCGGATGGCTTGTTCAACTGGGGAACCCGGGGCAAGCAAGTGACCCTGCCCCACATAGTCATCCAGCGTTTGGGGGCGCATCCGGCTGGCCAGCGGGAGGTCGCCCGGCTGGATGTTTGGCGAATCTCCTTCGAAGAGGCTCATTTGCCGGCTGGCGGGTCGTCGCGCTTGATGACCCAACTCCCCACGGTCGCGTCATCGGAGGGCGGCTCGTCCGGCTCTTCGGCTTCGGGCTGGCCCATTGGGAGTTCAACTGTGTTGTTGGCTTCCAGTCCGTCCCCCCCATCCAGCACCGGGGGGATCCAATCTGCCTTGGGCGAAGCCTCCAACAAATTGCCGAGCACACCGTTGACAAAACTGCCGCTTTCGGCCGTTCCAAAACGCTTGGCCAAATCGACGGCTTGTGAAATGGTTACCTTTGGCGGAATGTCCGGCTGGAAGAACATTTCATAGGCGGCAAGCCTCAAAACGATCAGGTCGGAAACGGCAATCCGAGAAAGAGTCCAACCTTTGGCCAAAAACGGCTCGATCTGGTTATCCAAAAAAGTGGTTTCCGAATCGACACCAGAAACGACCATGTCGACAAAAACGGCCGCGTCCTCGGCCATGGGCTGCCGGACAAGGGCAGTTTCGATGGCGGTCTTGCGGTCTACCGAACCGATATGCCGCATATAAAGGGCTTGAAACGCCAGCTCCCTGGCCAACCGCCGGGAATGGCTTTGGTTGGCGGCCGCATCGTCAGGCATGTGTGGCCGTCTCTTGCAAGAATTCGCCGACAAAGGCGGTGCTCACCCTTCCGGAAACGTAATCCGGGTGCCGAACCAGCCGGCGCAAGAACGGGATATTGGTCTGGATCCCTTCGACATTGAATTCATCGAGGGCAACCTGGAGCCGGCGCACGGCGAGCTCGCGGGATTCGGCGGTGACGATGAGCTTGGCGATCATCGGGTCGTAATAGGGCGAGACCGTGAACCCGGCATAGACGTGGGTGTCCAAGCGGATACCACGGAATCCGGGCGGATCCCACCGGGTCAGCGTGCCGGTGGAAGGGGCAAAATCTTTGTCTGGGTCTTGCGCGGTGATGCGGGCTTCGATGGAATGCCCGGTGAGTTGGATATCGCTTTGGGAAAAGGGCAGTGGTTCCCCGCTGGCGATCCGGATTTGCCATTGGACGAGGTCGAGCCCGCTGACCATTTCCGTGACCGGGTGTTCGACCTGGATTCGCGTGTTCATTTCAAGGAAGTAGAAATCCCCGTTGGCATCAAGCAAGAACTCAACCGTACCGGCGTTGGAATATCCGACTTGTTTGGCCACGCGGACGGCCGCATCCCCCATCTTTCCCCGGAGTTCTGGCGTAAGAACCACGCACGGGGCTTCCTCGACGATTTTTTGATGGCGCAGATTTTGAACCGAGCACTCCCGTTCGCCAATGTGGAGGACGTTTCCGTGCTCGTCGCCAAGGATTTGGATTTCCACGTGGCGGGGTTTGACGACGCACTTTTCAACCAGCATCTCGCCGCTGCCAAAACTGGCTTGGGCTTCGGCCTGGGCGGTCCTGAAAGCGGGGGGGAGTTCTTCGCGGTTGTCGACGCGCCGGATTCCCCGACCGCCTCCGCCGGCGACCGCTTTGAGCAAAACCGGGTAGCCAATTTTTTCGGCCCAATCCAGGGCGTCTTGTTCGGTGGGGACGGCGCCGGTGGATCCGGGGACGACCGGGCAATCGGATTCGATGGCGGCTTCCTTAGCCTTGGCTTTGTCCCCCATGGCCTCGATGGCGGCGACGCTGGGCCCAATGAATTTGATTCCCATGGAGCCGAGCGCTTCGGCAAATCGGGGTCGTTCGCTAAAGTAGCCGAAACCGGGGTGGACGGCGTCGGCCCCGGTGATTTCGCAAGCCGAAAGGACGTTGGCGAGGTTCAGATAGCTGTCGGCGTTGGTTCCGGCGCCGATGCAAATCGACCGGTCGGCCATGTGGACGTGTCGCGAATCCCGGTCGGCTTGGCTATGCACGGCAATGGCCTCGATGCCGAGTTCGTGGCACGCGCGGATCACACGGCAGGCGATTTCGCCGCGGTTTGCGATGAGCACTCTTTGGAACATCAGTATTTTTCGTGTCCTTTATGGGGGCAGCGGACCTGCCCGGTTGCGGGATCGTATCGGTACGGTTCTCCGCCTACGGGGCAGGAATAGAATTGTGCGCCGAGTTTAGTTTCTTCAATGGATTGGGGGTGCGTCCCTTCAACTTGGTCGGTCGCGATTTCAATCCCCATCCGGAGTTGTTTGAGGTTGCTGATGCAGACGTCGTCTTTGCCGGCATAAATCGACTTGCCGATCAGGGTCTCGCCCTTTCCGTCGGCCCGCTCCTCCGCTTTCCCGCCAAGGAACTTGCCGCCGGTGGTGAAAAAGAGGATGGCGAGGATCACGATGGCGACCGCCGCGAGGAGCCCGACCAAACTGTTGCCGCGAGATTTCATGAGAGTTGCACTTCCAACAAAGCTTGGCCATATTCTACGGCGGCTCCGTCTTCGGTCAAAACGGCTTTGACTTTTCCAGCATGGGCACTGACGATCTCGTTCGCAATCCCTAACGCCAGAACTTCCCCAACGGCCTGCCCGACCGCGATCTCCGCCCCGACCTCCGTGCCTTGCGCCCACCGGACGATCCCGACGACCGGGGCTTCCACTTGGCCGGATCGGGGCCCTGGATCTGGTTCGCCTTCTTGTTCGGCAAACGATTCACCCCAACTCAGGGCTTCCGCACTGAACACGGCTTGGAACGATTCGTCCCCTGATTTGAGTTTGACCGAGCGGAACCCTCCCTCCCGTGCAGTGACCAGGGCCCGGCGGATCGATTCGGAATCGAGAGGTTTCATGTCTGCGGTATCGGCAGAGTGTACCGTGGCGGCGAAAAACAGGGGGTCTAACAAAAAAGTGGGACACGACTGGAGAGGAGCAACGTCGCGTCCCAAATTTTGGGAGGAGTCTGTGAGATACGTCCTGTCCGTAAACTGATGACGGGCTGTCGCAACCCTTGACTCTTGGAAGGCATTGTAGCATAGATTTGGATCTTTTGTAAGCGATAACGATTTCATTGACAAAAATGTCGCAATTGTAAGCGGTGCCAAGCGGGGTCGCAAAGGGCAAGTAGCCTGAGGGTTTGGCTCGGCCATTCCGATAGTTATCCAGGGAAGGCCCTATTGCCATGTCGAGTGAACCGCGCGAATTAGGATTGATGGAGATGTCGGCCGTCCGGGAGATGGCGAACATCGGGCTTGGGCACGCCACAACGGCCTTGGCCACCGTGACCGGCAAAGCCTTCAATATGGAGATTCCGAAAGTCGAGACGGTTTCGCTGGAACAGGTTCCGATGATGATCGGCGACCCCGAAGAGGTCACGGTTGGCATCTGCATGCCGTTCGAAGGCGATATCGAAGGCCACACCGCATTCCTCTTCCCGTGGGCAAGCGCTCAAGACCTGTGGCGCATGTTGATCGGCACTGCCCCGGAATCCCCCGCCGAAATCGACGAGTTGGCGGCCAGCGCGATGTTGGAGATCGGCAACATCGTTTCTTCTAGCTTTTTGAATGCGATTTCCGATATGTCTGGCCAAAAGCTCCATGCGACCCCACCGATGGTCTCCGTCGACATCGCCTACACGATCGCCGCGACGATCGTTGCCGAGGCGGAATTGGAAGAAGCCGTCGCCCTAGCCCTGGAAACCCGGCTGTTCGGGATGGACGATTCCCAAACGACCGGCTATTTCCTCTGTGTTCCCACGGTGAGCGGTCTCAACCGGCTGTTCGGTGCGCTCGGGATCCCGGAGGCGGCCTGAGGATGGCGGTCGGTAGCCAGCATTTGGTGGGCATGGCCGAGATCAAAGTGGCCTCTGGCCCGGCCAAATTCACCTGCTTGGGCTTAGGTTCCTGCATCGGCCTGGTGGCATTAGATGAGCAGGCAGACGTGTGCGGGATGATCCACATCATGCTCCCAGAGGCGTTCAAAGACAAACCTGTGGACAAGCCGGGGAAGTTTGCCGACACGGGCATCCCGGAATTGCTGCGACAACTGGAAAGCCTTGGCGCCCAACGCAACCGGCTTGTCATCTCTTATGCCGGCGGGGCCCAGGTTTTCAAATTCGGGTCAGATTCCAACTCCCGCATGGATGTTGGACTCCGCAACGCCGAGGCGGTGGCAGTGATCCTCAAGTCGCTCGGGCTGCGGCCCTTGGCCTCCGATGTCGGCGGGTCGAGCGGACGGACCGTGACGGTGCTTTCGGAAGACGGCCTGGTCAACGTGCGAACCGTGAACGGCGGCGAAAAGAGCCTTTGCTGCCTGCGGCGGAACAAGAAGGGGGCAGCGGCATGAGCCACACCGTCACTATCGAACAAATTGTTGCAAAAACGACGGACTTGCCCACGATTCCCGCTGCCGCCATCAAGGTGATGCGGGAAGCCCAGTCGTCGAGCGCCAGCGCGGCGACGGTTGCCAAGATCATCGTCACCGACCAAGCCCTTAGCGCCCGGGTCTTGCGCCTGGCCAACAGTGCCTTTTATGGATTGAGTCGCCGCATCGTCGATTTGCCGGAGGCCGTCGTCGTGCTCGGCATGAAAACGGTCAAAAACCTAGCCCTGGTGGCCGGAACCTATCCTTGGATGCAACGCCCTGTGACGGGCTATTGCCTGGGCCCGGCCGAAATGTGGCGGCACGCCTTTGGCACCGCCGTCGCCAGCCAATTGATCGCCACCGCCAGCCGGAAGGCGCCCGAAGACGTCGCGTTCACAGCCGGCCTGCTCCACGACCTTGGAAAAGTGGCGTTGAGCGTCTGGATCGAAGAGAAATTGGGGGCGATCCTTCTTTACGCCGGAAGAGAGGGGATTGCGTTTGACGAGGCAGAACGGCGAGTTTTGGGATACGACCACTGTCAAGTCGGTTTCCATTTGGCGACAAATTGGAATTTGCCCGAGGAGATTTGCGAAGCTGCCTTGCACCACCACGCGCCCAGCCAAGCAAGGGAACACCAGAATGTGGTCGATTGCGCCCACGTTGGCGATTACATCTGCTCGGCAATGGGGTTCGGTCTGGGCGGGGACGGGCTTTCCTACCGGTTCGATGAATCGAGTTTGGCCCGCTTGGGGCTCATCGCCGAATCGTTGGACAAGTTAACCGACGAATTCATCGAAAAATTCGAAGAGTACGAATCTCTCTTCAAGGAAATTGCCGCATGACCAAACAGAGGATCTTGGTAGTTGACGACTCGCCGTTTGTGCGACGCATGATGACGGATTGGATCGGCGCAGAACCGGATATGGAAGTCGTCGGCGTGGCCAAAAACGGCCAAGAAGGGGTCGAAATGGCTTCCGTCCTCAAGCCAGATCTGGTGACCTTGGATGTCGAGATGCCCGTGATGTCGGGGCTGGAAGCCCTGCCGTTGATCGTTTCCGGCGGAACCAAGGTGCTCATGGTTTCATCGGTCACCCAAAAGGGTGCTGCCGCCACAATGGAAGCGCTCGAGAAGGGGGCATTCGATTTTGTTGCCAAGCCGAACAACTCGTCGAGCTTGCAGTTTGTCGAATGCAAGGCAGAAACGCTGGAAAAAATTCGGGCCGCCCGCTATGTCCGCGCCTTGGTGAGCCGGAAGCCGGTCGTTGCCGCATCCCGCCCGATGGGCCGGACGGACAAAGTCATTTTGATCGCCAGTTCCACGGGTGGCCCCTCAACTCTGCGAACTTTGTGGGAAGGACTCCCGAAAGGGTTCCCGGCCCCCATCGTCATCGTGCAGCACATGCCCGCCGGGTTCACGGAATCTTTGGCCAAGCGGCTGGATTCAACCGGGACCGTCCCGTGCCGCGAAGCGGCCGACGGCCTGCCGTTGGTTCCCGGACAAGCTGTTTTGGCTCCGGCTGGCAAGCACTTGGTTTTAGATCAGCACCTGCATTTGCGGATGACTGACGAAGACCGGATCCACGGGGTCAAGCCGGCAGCCGACTATTTGTTCAATTCGGCGGCCAAATATCTGGGATCCCGCTCTGTCGGGGTTGTGCTCACCGGCATGGGGCGCGATGGTGCCGCCGGGGCCGTCGAGATCAGGAAGGCGGGGGGCGTCGTCTTGGGCGAATCCCAGGAAAGCTGTGTGATCTACGGAATGCCGAAGGCAGCGAAGGAAGCGGGCGGCATTGACCGGGAGTTCGATTTGGCGGAAATGGCAGCGGCCATTGTCGCTACATTGACGGGGAAGGTGGCGCGTGCTTCCTAAGGCGGCTGAGTGGCAGGAGTTCTACTCCCACTTCAAACGGCGCTCCGGCCTGGATCTGGACCTCTACAAGGCCAACCAGCTTCAGCGGCGGATCCTTTCGATGATGGAATCGAAAGGGTGCAAAGACCTTGCCGCCTTCGGTGCTTTCGTGTCCGCGAGCCCGGCAAACACTGAATGGTTTTTGGATCGGCTGGCCATCAACGTGAGCGAGTTGTTCCGCAACCCTGAAAAGTGGCGGGAAATGGAGAATGAATTCCTGCCGATGCTCTTGAAGCAGAGCCCGAGGCTAAAGATTTGGAGTGCGGGCTGTAGCTATGGGGCCGAAGCCCACACCTTGGCAGCGATATTGGACAAGAAATTCCCGGGTCAACATCGCATCGTGGGGTCGGACATCGACACCGCTGCGTTGAACCAGGCGAAAGAAGGCCGGTTCAGCGCAAACGATGTGCGCTGTGTCCCTGCTGAATACAAAAGCTACTTTGTCCCACAAGGGAACGATTTTGTTGCCGACGCGAGGCTGAAAAAGTACCTGGCGTTCCAAAAGGGCAACCTTTTGGGTGACCGGTTTGAAACCGGTTTTGACCTCATCATGTGCCGGAATGTGGTGATTTATTTCACCGAAGAGGCAAAGGATGAGCTTTACGAAAAGTTTTTCCGATCATTGAAACCAGGAGGGATCCTCTTTGTGGGGAGTACCGAACGGATTTCCCGGTCGGAAGAGATTGGGTTCAAAACGGCCAAGCCGTTTTACTACCAAAAACCCACCACGGGGGATAAAGAATGGCGAAACGCATCCTGATCACAGACGACGCGCTCTTCATGCGGGTCACCTTGAAAAACATCCTCAGCTCCAACGGCTACGAGGTCGTTGGCGAGGCTGAAAATGGGGCTCAGGCGGTTAAGCTCTATGGCGAGCTCAAGCCGGATCTGGTCACTATGGACATCACCATGCCGGAAATGGACGGCCTGGAGGCCCTTAAGCAGATTAAGGCCTTGGATTCCAACGCCAAGGTAGTGATGTGCACGGCCATGGGTCAAAAGAACATGGTTGTGGAGGCGATCCAGAGCGGCGCCAAGGACTTCATCGTCAAGCCGTTCCAGCCCGATCGAGTTTTGGAAGCCGTTGGCAAACTCTTGGCCGCCTAATGGCCCGATAGGGCATGGATTGAAATGAAAGTCGAGTACGTGACCCCGCTTGTCGCCGCATCGGTGAATGTGATCAACACGTTGATCGCAACAACTCCCGAGCGCGGCAAGCTTTCGGCGCGTCCGCAACTCTTCACGTCCCAGCAGGTCAACATCGTGTGCGGGATCACGGGCGAAATCGAAGGCCAGGTGATTTACGGGATGTCGCTGTTGACGGCCAAGAATATGGCGAGCAAAATGCTGGGCGGTATGGCCGTCAAGGAGTTCGACCAGCTGGCGGCATCGGCCATTGCCGAACTTGGCAACATGATCAGCGGCGGATCTTCGAGCAAGCTATTCGAATCGGGATTCAAAACCGACATCACCCCGCCGACCATCGTCAAAGGCCCCAACATCTCGATGTCAAACCTGGACATCCCAACCTTGGTGATCCCCCTCGCCATTGCGGATGTCGGTGAACTGGAAATCGCGGTCAGCCTTCGCGCCCGCCAAGCCCAAGCCGCGTAAAAGGTCAAACCTCGGCTTGTCCGGCGACGAGGATGCGGGCCGTCCCGCCGATTTTGACCCGCTGTCCCTCCAACTGGGACTCAAACATCCCTTGCCGCTTGGAAAGCTGGAGGCTCGTGAGTGTGCGTTTGCCGAGCCGTTCCGCCCAAAACGGGACAAGATAGGTTTGCGCCGATCCGGTGGCATAGTCTTCATCGACCCCGGATTGCGGGGCAAAGAACCGATAGGCGAAATCAGAACAACTGCCGGGGGCTGTGATGGCCAGACCGCGTTGACCCATCTCCCGCAAAACAGGGAAATCAGGCTTGTAATCCGCGACGGCGGATTCGTCTGGCAAGACAACCATCCAGTCATCCCGATCCTTCCAAAGTTCCAAGGCATTGGGGAACGCCGGCCGGGCTTCTCCGACGTCGGCAGGCTCTGGCCGAAACGCTGGGAAATCCAATACCAAGCGGTCGTTTTCTTGCCCAACGGTCAGCAAACCGGATAGCGACTGGAATTGAAAGTGGTCAGCCGGTTCGAGCGACGCTAGAAACGCCGCGCTGGCCAGCGTGGCGTGGCCGCAAAGCCGCACTTCCACAGTCGGGGTGAACCAACGGATTCGCTTCCCTGATTGGTCTGGGCCGATAAAGGCGGTTTCCGCCTGGTTGAGGGTGCCGGCCAACCGCTGCATTGCTTGGTCGGAGGGCCATTCCCCGAGCAAGACCACCCCGGCGGGGTTCCCGGAACCGGGTTGCGGGGTGCAAAAGGCTTCGACCAAGGCGAATGGGTGGGGATTCTGCATTGCTGGCACCTGGTTCGGCAACCTGAATCGCCGCCAAACGTATTTACGGTTACCCCATGGCCCAGCGTGCCCAATCTTCAACCCGGCGAAAGACCTTTCCCGACCTCAGTGCCGAAGCCTTTTTAGCCGAAACCGACCGCAAGGCGCTGGCCGCGCTGCAAAAAGTGCCCCTGTTGCCCTTGGTCATCAAAAAGTTCCACGAGAGCGGGTTGGATCGGTGGATTTATTGTTGGAACATGGCGATGAGCGTACGGTGCGGCCCCAAACAGTACGGCACGTTGCACCGCATCACCAAAGAGTGCAGCGACATTTTGGACATGCCGATGCCGGAGCTCTACCTGACCAACAACCCGTTCCCCAACGCGCATGCGGGCGGGGTGGACCGGCCCTATATTGTGTTGCGCTCCGGAATCGTGGATACGCTGGACGACGAGCAGCTTTACCACCTGATTGGGCACGAATTGGGGCACATCAAGGCCGGACATGTGCTGTATCAAGAGGTGGCTTGGGTTTTGATCCCGATTTTGGAGATGATCGGGCGTCGGACGCTTGGGGCGGGCGATGTGGCCCAGGTCGCCCTGACGGCGGCATTCTTCGAGTGGTCCCGACAAGCCGAGGTCACCGCCGACCGGGCCGGGTTGCTGTGCTCCCAAGATTTTTCGACTTCGGCCAGTGCTAACCTGATGTTGACCGGCGGCCCCAACCGCCTATCGCATGAGGCGAGCGAATCACAATTCTTGGACCAGGCCCGAACCTACCAAGACATGAACCTGTTGGACAGCATCGGCAAGATGATGGTGTTCATGTTTTATGGCATGCGTTCCACCCACCCAATGCCCGTGCACCGCGTGCAGCAATTGGAGCGGTGGTACGAGGGCGGGGATTATGGCCGCATCCTCAGCGGCAAGTATCCCAAATCTGACCCGGTCACCAATCCCGGCTGACGGCATAGCGGGCTAGTTCCGCGAGCTGGCTTGCTGGCGAGCCGAACGGCTTGATCAATTCCAGAGCCTCTTCAACGGCTTGATCGGCGATGCGGCGACTCTCTTCGAGCCCCACCAGCCTGGGGTAGGTGAGCTTGTCCAGCTCGGAATCAGAGCCGACTGCCTTGCCCAATTGTTCAGGCGTCGAGGTCTCGTTAAGTACATCGTCGGCGACTTGGAACGCCAGGCCGACTTTGAGCCCGAACCCCCGCAGGTTCGCCTGCCCTTCGCCATCGGCCCCACCGAGGAATCCGCCGATTTCGCAACAAGCCCCCAGCAGAGCCCCCGTCTTCCGCGCATGGATGGTTTGCAAAAGTTCCATATCACCAGCTTGGCCCTCGGCCAGGATGTCGAGGACCTCGCCCCCGACGAGGCCGTGGGAACCCGTTGCCTGGGCCAGAATGCGGACACAGGGCCCCGGTTCGCGGCTCATGATTTCAAAGGCGAGGGCAAAAAGCGCATCGCCGGCCAAAATCGCCATCGCTTCGCCAAAAACCTTGTGGCAAGTGGGCCTGCCCCTTCTCAGGTCATCGTTGTCGATGGCGGGCAAATCGTCGTGGATTAGGCTAAAGCAATGCACCAGTTCGATGGCGCAACCGGCATCGAGAGCAACATTTGGGTCGGCCCCAGCGGCCTCCGCCGAGGCCATGGCAAGTGCCGGCCGCAGCCGTTTCCCTGGTGCCAGCCCGGAGTAGCGCATCGCCTTGTGCAACGGTGTGGGGATGTCGTCCTCGGGCGGCAGGATCGCATCGAGCCGGGCATCGACCAAGTTGCGGATGGGCGTCAGGGGATCGGCGCCGGGCACGGGGGGAGTGTACCGCTGGGCCTTTGCCTGGCCCACGCATCTGGTTGGAACCAGTGGTACCTTCGAGAACGTTATGGCAACGATTCGGCCGTTCCACGGCTTGCGGTTCAATGTCGATCCCAATCGTTTGGCAAAGATCGTGGCACCTCCCTACGATGTGATTTCTCCCGATCAGCGCGAAGTTTTGGCGGGCCAAGACCCCCTCAACGTCGTCCGGCTGACCTTGCCCGAGCAGGAAGACGGCGACCGGAGCAAATTCGTCAAATATGCCCGCAGCGCCAGCCAGCTTGAACAATGGCGCCGGGAAGGGGTTTTGAGCGCAGAGCCCGAGGCCGCCTATTATCGTTACACCCAGCGGTTCGGCGTTCCCGGTTCGCACGAGGTTTTTGAACGCACCAAGCTGGTGGCCACCATCAAGGTCGAGCCTTATTCGGCCAAGGTCGTGTTGCCCCACGAGCAAACTTTTCCCAAGCATAAAGAAGACCGCATGCGGATCTTGGAGGCCACGCGTAGCCATTTGGAATGCATTTTCGGGCTATATGAGGATGCCGACCAATCCCTTCATTCCCTGGTTTGTGCAGCCCCGGCCCAACTTCTCACGGAGTTCACAACTGCCGACGACGGCATTGCCCACAGATTCGAAAAAATTAGCGATCCGGTGGCATTGCAGGCGATCACGGCCAAAATGGCCGACAAATCCGTTTGGATCGCCGACGGCCACCACCGGTATGAAACCGCGTTGGCCTTCCGCGAGAATTTGGGTGCACTGCCCGGGCTGGTGGCCGAGGACTTCATGATGATGGCCTTGTGCAGCATCAGCGACCCCGGGTTGGTCTTGTTGCCCACCCACCGGATTCTGAAGTCGATGCCCCTGGGCCCCGCCGAGCTGAAGTCCCGGATGGCGGAACAGTTCACCGTGCGCGACGTCCCAAATGAGCAGCTTATGGCCGAACTGCAAAAGATCGAACGGTCTGGTGGCCGGGCCCTTGGGGTCGCACTGCCCGGAGGGGCCGGCTTTGTTGCCGAGGTTGAGAACTTGGATGCCTTGGTCGCCGAAATGGCGGGCACGGGTGGGCAAGATCTGCAGCGGTTGGATGTGAGCATTTTGCACGGCTTTGTTTTCGCCAAGCTCCTTGGCCTCACCGGCCACGACTTCTTCACTTACACCCGGTTGGAGCACGAGGCCCTGGATTCTGTCGAAAGCGGTTCTCCTGCGGCCTTCTTGATGAACCCGCCGACTGTTGACGATATGCGCCGGATCGCACTGGGCGGCGACTTCATGCCGCAAAAAAGCACCTATTACTATCCCAAGCTGTTGAGCGGGATGGTGATGTGGTCGTTAAAGGACTTTGAGGCATGAACATCCGCCTGCTCGGCACGGGCGGGGCGGATGGGGTTCCCGGTCTCTATAGCGATTCGCGCGTCAGCCAATACGCGCGCAAGCACGGGGGCAAGGATGTGCGGTCGCGGAGCAGTGCCCTGATCGACGATTGCATCAAGATTGACCTTGGGCCGGACACCTGGTGCCAACTGGCCCGTTCTGGCCTGGACGCCCGCGATTGGACGGCCCTGATGTTCACCCATTCGGATGCCGACCATTTTGCGCCGGACGAGTTGATGTACACCCTTTACCCGTTCAACGATTTTGAATTCGTCGGGTTTGTCGTTTACGCGAACTTGTATATCTGCCGCCGGATCTTGGAAAAGTTCCCTGAATGGCCGGTGGAAATGCACACGACCAAGAGCTTCGAAAAGTTCCGGCACGGCGGGTACGAAGTGTTACCGATCCATGCCCACCATCTGCCGAGCGAAGACGCCCACAACCTGGTGGTTTCTGATGGCAAGAGCACCGTCCTATACGGGACGGACACCGGGGTTTGGGACGAGCCGACCTGGGAAGCACTGGCGGATGTAAAATTAGACTGTTTAGTCTTGGAATGTTCCGAGGCGTTTGCTAGCACGGCCTACGACGGCCATTTGGATGTCCGCGAGTTCGATTTGATGTTAGACAGGCTTCATAAAATCGGAACGATCGATCAAAAAACCCAGGTGTGGACGACCCACCATAGCCATCAAGGTGAAGGAACCCACGCCGAATTGACGGCCCATTTCGAACCACGCGGCGTCAACGTCGGTTACGACGGCGTCGTGATCGAGTTTTAAGAAAACGACTGAAACTTTTCTGGTTGGCCGGATGGGTCGCGGAAGACCCACCACAAAACGACCCCGACCCCGGCAACGGCAGCGAGCGTCCCGCCAATGGCGAACAGCCCCCCGCCATCCATGGTGCCCAAAAAGGCCCCAAAGGGGAGCAATCCGGCGATGAGGGCCCAACCGATGACGAGCTTGGCAAAGGCTCCGGTGCGGGTGCCGACATTGCGGCTCAGCAGGAGGAGGTAGGGAGTTTCGCACTTGATGCAATTAATGGTGCCCGGTTGGTTCTTTTGCCCGCACTTGGGGCAGGCGATGGGCATATGCCGCTTGGGGTTGGTGGCATCGCGCCGCCACTTTTTGATCATGATCTCCTCGCTCCGGTACATGTCGCGCATCGACCGGTTGTGGAAGGGATCCATATTGTTGGGGATGCGCTCCAGCGTCTGTTCGGCCAAGGCGATGGCGTGCCCGTGATATCCGGCGGTGAACAGGCTTTCGGCTAATTTGAACCAGGCTGGGAAGTTGTCGGGTCGGATGGAGAGTTCCAAGATCGTCTTGTCAATGTGCTCGGCATTGATTTCGCGCAGGTCGTGACGATCCAGGTAGTTCGCCGCAAAGGGGAACATGGCGATCAGCGAGATCGCGCCGACGACGGCCACGCCTTGCATCACTTGGTTCTTGGTGGCCAGCGAAACGAACATCGTCCCCACCAAGACGAACATCGCGAGGACCCCGGCGAGGGGGTCGATGTCTCCGCTGATCGTCCACTTGAGCACCACCAGGGTGCAACAGGTGAAGATCGGCAACAAAAACACCAGGCTGACCAAAGTGGATAGCGCATCGCCGGCAACGCCCATTGCCACAGTGTATACGGAGCCAGCCGGATTCGGGTCAGGCTTTTTCGAGGTCTGCTTCGCGGACCAGCAAAACGTAGTGGGGCGTGAACTTCTGTTCGTCCTTGGTCAGCAGCTTTTTGATCTCCTCGTTAGTGTTCTCGTTGAACTTCTCCCGGATTCGCTCGGTAGCGATTCGGTGGACGTCTTTCGGGATGTCGACGAGAGAATCGAGGTCGATTTCGACCGCCACTTCATCTTTGTTATAGTGGTTCGAAACCGTGCCTTCCAGGCCTTGCATATGCTCAAAGAACATATGGACTTTTCGGTCTTCTTCGGTGACGGGCCGGACTTTGATCCGAACCCTTTCCCCTTCCTGGAATTTGGCCATTTTGTTGAGTTTACCTTTGGTCTCCGCGCCCGTTTTTGCCGTGGTAGAGCCGTTCCATGAAGGCGATAAGGTAATCGACCTCATCAGTTTGAGGAACCTCCCTCCGGACGATCTCGATGGCGTTGCTGAGGGCGAGTTTTGATTTGAAGATGAGTTTGCACGCCTTGTGGAGGGCGAGCCTCGCCTCGGGTTTGATACCGATGCGGCGGAGGCCGATGGCATTGATATCCCAAACGGTTTGCTCCATCCCTTCGGTGATCAGGAACGGGGGGCAATCCCGCGTGATTCGGCTCATGCCGCCAACCATGGCAAACTTGCCGATGCGGACGAATTGGTGGACTCCGGTCATGCCGCCGATGGTCGCACGCTCTTCGATTGTGACGTGCCCGGCCAGGGCGACGTTGTTGGTGATGGTGCAGTCGTCGGTGATGGTTCCGTTGTGTCCCATGTGGACAAACGCCATGATGTAGTTGCGGTCGCCGATGACGGTTTTGTTGCCGGCCCCAGTGGCCCGGTGGATGGTGACGTATTCACCAAAGAAGTTGTCGTCCCCAATTTCCAGGAACGTTTCTTCCCCCTGGTATTTGCGGTCTTGCGGGTCGCCCCCCAAGATGGCCCCTTGGCAAACTTTATTGTTGTCCCCCATGACGACGTTGCCCTTGATGGTGACGTGTGGCTGGAGGATGCACGCTTTGCCGATGACGGCTTTGGGTTCGACGACGCAAAACGGCCCGATGTCCACGTCGTCGGCGACATGGGCTTGCGGGCTGACCTGGGCGGTGGGGTGGATGTTGGCCAAATGCGTGTTACCCGCGTGGGATGAGTTTGAAGACCATGTCCATTTCGGCAGCGGTTTGTCCTTCGACGGAGGCGACGGCGTGGATTTTCCCAACCGCCCCTTTGAATTTGACGAGTTCAATCTCCATCCGCAACTGATCCCCGGGCACGACTTGCCGCCGGAACTTGACATTGTCGATGCCGCCGATGACGGGGAGGAGCCCGCTGAGTTCGGGGTCGCTAAGGAGGATGACGGCCCCGGCCTGGGCCATCGCCTCAATGATGAGCACACCCGGCATGATCGGGGTTCCGGGGTAGTGGCCCTGGAAGTGGGGCTCGTTCATGGTGACGTTTTTGATTCCAACGCACCGTTTGCGGGGTTCAACCTCCACAATCCGGTCCACCAACAGGATGGGGTACCTGTGGGGCAGGTGCTGCATGATCTCTTGGATGTCCATGGCCGCTGATCCGGTGGATTATGGCCGGATTCAGTCGTTTGCGTTCAGGTCCGCAGCCACAAGGGTTGCATTTGCCTTTTTCCGGCTGAGCCGTTCGCGCCAAAGTTCCAACGCGATGGCCACAACGCTCAACACGACCACGCCGAGGATGACGAGTTCAAAATTCTTGCGAACCCACGGGATCTCGCCAAGCACGTAGCCAGCCCCCACGCAGATCCAGACCCACAGGAAGCTGCCAATGATGCATTTCGGCAGGTAATCGCGGAACCGCATGGCATCCATACCGGCCACAAAGGGGGCCACGGTCCGGACGATCGGCACGAACCGGCCCAAGATGATGGTTTTCCCCCCGTGTTTGGCATAGAACTCTTGGGTTTTTTTGAGCCACGCCGGGTTAAAGAACTTGGCTTTGAACAGGAAGTGCTCGCCCAGGTACTTGCCGATGTGGAAATTGACGGTGTCGCCCAGGATCGCGGCAAAAGGTAATCCGAGCATCAGGAGGGGGAAGCTGAAGCCGTTCCTTTCTGGGTGAGCAAACAGCCCGGCGGCAAATAGCAGCGAATCTCCCGGCAAAAACGGCATGAAGACCAGTCCGGTCTCCATGAAAATCACGGCGAACAAGATCAGGTGGACAGCCGGTCCATATTGGTGGATCAAAGCTTCCAAATGCCTGTCGATGTGCAGGAGGGATTCGATGAATGGGGGCATTTCGCGGGCGTGAACGGCTAGTATGGTGCGGGACGGGGGTGGGGCACCCGCCGGTCCCGTGTCACCCCAAATACTCTTTTGTTCTTCGGCGGGATGCAATCTGCCGAAGTTTTTTGATCGCTTGGATTTCGATTTGGCGGACCCGTTCGCGGGTGATCCTCAGTTCTACGCTCAATTCGTCGCGGAATCGGCTGGTCCCATCGTCGTTGCGGAGCCGGTATTGCACGATCCGTCGTTCGCGGTCGGTGAGGAGGTTGAGGAATTCGTTGAGCTCTTCGATCACCTCGCTGTCGATGATCGCCTCTTCGGGGTCGCGGTTGGCGGTGTCAGGCAACAGGCTCCCCAGAGTGGAGCTTTCGCCGTCGCCGACACGGATTTCGAGGCTGATGAGCTCCTGCGATGCCTGCATCAGGCTGGCGAGTTTGCGCAGGCTGATCCCCATTTCCCGGGCGATCTGCTCATGGGTGGGGTCGCAGCCCGTTTTGGCCATGATGTCCGTCCGGGTTTTTTCGATCCGCCGCAGGGTTTGGCTGATGTGGGCGGGCAACCGGATCGTTTTTGATTTACTATCAACGGCGCGGCCGATGGACTGTTTGATCCAGTGGGTCGCATAGGTGGAAAACCGGAAGCCCTTGCCGGGGTCGAACCTTTCGATGGCAGTGATGAGCCCGATCGCCCCTTCTTGGATCAGGTCTTCCAATGGGATTTGCCGGGAATGGTAACCCTTGGCGATGTTGATGACCAGCCGGATGTTGGATTCGACAAGGCGTTCCCGGGCGGCCGCCGACCCGTTTTGGGCGGCGACCGTGAGCACCCGCTCTTCTTCAGCCGAGAGCAAGGGGGCCTGCGTGAGGCGGCTCAGGTAGCTGCCGATCCCAGGGTCGGAGGCGGTCGATTCTCGGGTCATGGCCTCTCTTCATTCCACGTCCGGCACGGCTTCCGGTTGCGCGGTCTGTTCTTTGTGCGGCAAAGCGTGTGCCAAATGGGCGGGATTCCCAATTCCATGGCGGGCGGATACTTCTTTGACGCCAAGCATTGGGCAAAGTTCTCGCCGGGGCATCCGTCGTTCCAAGGTCCGTCTAGAATAAGGCGGGTGGTTTTCAACGAAGAGGAATACATGGGTCGGCGGTACGACGGGTGGCAGCGGCTCTCCCTATTGTGCAACAAGGCCCACAAATCGTTCCGCGACCTGACGGGGGCGGAGATCGTGGAATATGTCCGCCTCTATCGGCAGGCCTCTGGTGATCTGGCTTATCTGAGCGCCCATTCCAGCAACCGGGATGTCGTCGCTTATTTGAACACGTTGGTCAGCCGGGCTTATGGGCAGTTGTATCGGAACCGGGCCGCCCCATTTGGCAAAGTGATCCAGCAAGCGGTTTGGCTGGGTGCCGATACGTTCCGGCGGCGGTTCTGGGCGTTTTTGATCGCGGCAACCGTGTTTTTCGCCGGAGCTTTTTACGCGGCGACAATGATGACGGTGCGGCCGGAGACCCGGCCTTATTTTGTGAGCGCCGAAATGGAGCCGCTGTTCAAGGAATGGCAAAAGGGCGGGTTCGACCCGCGGACCGTGGATGAGAGCACGATGATGACCGGGTTTTATGCCAGCAACAATCCCAGGGTCGGATTGGTGACGATCGGGGTGGCGGCGGGAACGGCGGGGATCGGTTCCACTTTGATGATTTGGCAGAACGGCGTCATGGTCGGCGCCTTGGGCCGCGACATGCTGGATGTCGGCTTGCTGCCTTACCTGATCGCATCCATCGCCCCCCACGGCATCAGCGAAATTGGGGGGATCTTCGTTGCCGGTGGTGCCGGTTATGTCCTGGCCGCGGGCTTGCTGTTCCCTGGGCGGCGCCGGTTAGTGGATTCGCTCAAACATGCGGGGAAGGATGCGTTTGTCCTCACCGTTTTGGCTTTGGTGATGATTTTTGCCGCGGCGCCGATTGAAGGGTTTTTCAGCTTCAACCCGAACATCTCGATCCCGGTGAAAGTCGCGTTTGCCCTGGTCGCTCTCACGGCCTGGACGGCGTACCTTGGTTTTTATGGCCGCAACCTGACCGCCGAAGATGTCGGTTTGGCTTAGAGGAGTTTGCGAAAAAAGGATTTGGGCAGGTAGCTGGCGCAGATCCTGGCGCGACTTTTCCACCGTTTGGGGTCGATTTCCAGAGAGCGGCGGTAATATTCCCGGCCCTCTTCTGCCTCGCCGCCCAAAACTTTGACGGTGCCCAGGCAGGCATAGTTGTGGGCTTCGGCTTCTTGCAGATCCTCGGGCGAGAACCGGCCTCGGTAGTTTGGGATCCTCTCGGCAATCCATTCCCGCAGCAGGGCGTCATCTTGCCAGATGCGATCCAGTTTGTGGCTCGCGTTGGCCCCATGAACCCGGTAGAGGGTCAGCGGCTCCCCGATGTAGCCGGCGTCCCACTTTTCACAAATCCGGTACCACATCTCCCAATCGCCCGATCCGAAATACCGCTCATTGAACCCCCCGAGTTCGTCAAAGCAAGTTTTTCGCGCCACGACGGCGCTGGCGATGATGGCGTTGGCATGGATGAGGGCGAGGAGGATGTCCCCGGTTTCGGTGCGGGGGAATTCAAAACCGAGGGGGGAATCCTGCCTTTGGCGGCCCTCACCGTCGATGAACCAGCCGTCGGTGTGCACAAGGCCGATTCGGGGGTTGGCGTCCAGCATGGCGACCTGGCGTTCCAGTTTTGTCGGCATCCAAATGTCGTCGTCATTGAAAACGGCGATGTATTCGCCGGTGGCGTGATGCAGACCGATGTTGAGGGTCGCGTAAGTGCCAACGTTTTGCGGATTGAAGACCAACTTGGCCCCCTCTTGACTGGAGAGCCATTCTCGGGTGCCGTCCGTAGATCCGTCGTCCAAGGCGATCACTTCAAAATCTTGGAACGTTTGGTCTAAAATACTTTGCCATGCCGCCTTAAGGTATCGGAGGTGGTTGTAGCAGGTGAGGAGGATCGAGACTTTCGGCATCGGAGTGCCCCTTCCGGATCACTGGATACGGACTTCGACCGACCAGTCCACAATGTCCAAGTCTGGGTCGGCCGCATCGCCTTGCGGTTCGGTGAGGATTTGGTTTTGATTATTGTAAACCTGGCTGCTGTTGAGGCGCACGGTCAGCGGCGAATTGACCTGAGTCGGGATGTTCCCATCCCCCAAGGCATCCCAAACCCTTCCCCCGCCCGAAGTGTTGGTGTTGTTCATGGTGAGGAAGTTGATTTGCACCGATTTGTAATCGTCGATAGTCCCGGCGGCCACAAGTTGCGAGAGGTCGACTTCGAACTGCAATTCGCGATCCCCTTCGTTGGTGGGGGTGTAAACAACCGGCACGCCGGTCTGGAAGTAGGTGTTGAGGGTCGAGTCGCTGAATTGGAAGATTTGGTATTGGGGCTGGGCGAGGGGGTTCCAAAGGATGAAGTGGGTTACTTCGCCGGCCACGATGCCGTTACCGCCGGGGATCACGACCGGAATCGGGCCGGTGGTTGTCGGGATATCGCTTTTTGAGAGGTTGAGGGCAATGACATAAACATAGGGCAACCCGGATTGGCCAGTGCCCTGCCCGGTCCTCAACTGCCCGTCCACCCGGAGCTTGAACACAAGACGTTTCGTGTTGCCGACGGTACCGGAGCCGGGGAACTTGGCGCACCCGGCCATGAGAATGGCCAAACTGATCAAAACGGCGAGTTGTTTCATGCCGGGGCCTCTTCCCGGAAGAACAGGATGCGGCGGCACGATTCGCACTGTTGCGTTTTGCCGATCCGGATGGCGTCGCGGGTCCGTTCCGGCACGGGCACGCCGCACCCGGAACACCGGTTATCGGGGGTGACCAGCGCCAGCCCGGTGGTGCCGCTGCGCTTGCGGGCCGCATTGTAAAATTTCAAGAGTTCGGGCTCGACTTCGGCCTCCTTGGCCGCCCTTTGCCCGCCGACTTCGCTGAACTTAATTTTCAGTTCGGCATGTTCAGTTTGGGCCTTAGCGCGTTTTTCGGCCGCAGCTTGTTCCAGTTCGGAAATTTTGGCGTGGATCTTCTCAGTCTTTTTGGCTGAAGCTTTGAACTCAGCTTCCAACTCCTCGACCCGGCTTTCGGCTTGCAGGCCGAGTTCCTCGAGCATGGCGACTTCTTTCTGCAGGTTCTCGACTTCTTTGGCGGAGACAATTGATCCGTCGTAGAGTTGCTGAGAAAACTTTTTGATCTTCTCCGCCGCCTGTTCGGCCTTGAGTTTCTCGGCGGCCAATTGTTTCTTCAGGTCGTCGTGGTGAGAAAGGTCTTCGGCGTAGTCGTTTTGGATTTTCTTGACTGCGGCGAGCTCCCGCTTGCCGAGGTCGAGGTTTTCCGCTTTGCTTTTGATGGCCAAGAGCGCCTCGTCGATCTCATGGAGTTTGAAGACGCGGTAGAGTCGCTCGTCGGTCATAGGGTTATTATGCTTCTGTTAACCTTGGGGGGCGTGCCAATCCGGCGCCGGGTGGCCAAACAGGGCCTCGGCTTCGGCTTCCAGCCTCCTCATTTCGTTTTCAATGGTCAGACGGATCGATTCACACTCTTCGTCCGTGGCGTTTGGGGGAACGGTGACCGGTGTGCCGAAAATCATGACTCCGTGGGCAAAGGGCTTAGGGATCATGTAGCGATCCCAACTCTTGAACAGCCATCTGCGGTCAGTGCCGACCCCGACCGGAATCAGCGGTTTGCCCGACTTTTTGGCCATGGTGACGGCCCCCATTTGCACGATGCCGCTCGGCCCGCGCGGCCCATCGGGGGTAAATGCAAAGATCGCCCCGCCTTTGAGGGCTTTGATGCATTCGATCAGGGCTTGGGCTCCTCCCCTGCCGGTGGAACCCCGAATGACTTTGAATCCAAATCGGGAAAGGATGCGGTTCTGCATCTCGCCATCGCGGGATTGGCTGACCATGATCCAATATCCCCGGTTCCGAAAACTCTTGGTAGCCAAGATGATCCGGCCATGCCAGCCCAGGAGGATGCCGCCGCCGACCGGTTCGTGAAAGTTGCGGAGTTCGACTTTGACCGTACTCATGATCAGCCGAATGAGCGCGTAAACGAGGGGCGGAAGGAGGTGGGGGCGAACCCGCCTCCACCAGGCTTTCATGGGATCAAACCTCGTTGCCGGGCGGCCCGGGTGGCGTCATGGTCGGGATAGGTTTCGGAGAGGGTTTGGGCGAGTGCGGCCGCCGATTGGGGATCTGTTTCGCGCAAGAGCCCGGCCAAACTGGCGAGGGCATCGGGTCGCCGGGGGTCGAGTTTGTCGGCCGCGACGGATTCTAGGATTGTTCGCTGGGTTGCGGGGTCGGATTCGGCCAGACGGTCGGCGTATTTGAGCCGGGTGACGGATCGGATCGAATCCAGGCTGCCATGTTGGGCCATGAGTCCGATGACCTTGGCGAGTTCGGAATCGTCGGCTTGAACTAAAAACTTTTCGGCGGCGGCCCGGAATTTTTCTGATTCATGGAGTTCGAACAAGGCTTCGACTTTCTCCCACTGGGCCGTTCGGTTCCGGGGTTGTTGCCGCAAGATGGCTTCGGCGGCGGCCAAAACGGCGGCCGGCCCCCGCTCGTTCATTTTGGAAAGAACCTCATGGCCATATTCGTGTCGAGCCTCCCGGAGCCCTCCGAAGAGCAGGGCGGCGGCCAGGCCGGCCAAGAATCCACCCAAATGGGCCCAATAGGCGACTCCGCCCCTCATTTGCTCGCCGACCTGGAAGATCGACCCGGCCCCTTGCAAGAGCAGCCAGGCAAGGCCGATGGCGGCAACCGGGACCCCGAAATTGGGCACGACGGGCACCTTTGTCCGTGCAAACCGGATCGTGCAATAACCGACGCAAGCGGCAACCGAACCACTGGCCCCGAGTAGGGGCGACCCTGGAGGGGCGAGCCGGGCAAAAAACCAGTGGGCGGCGACGCCGGAAAGGCCGCCGAGGACATAGATGACGGCAAACCGCCAACCGCCCCGGGTGAATTCCACAAGTGGGCCGACCGCCGCCAAAAAAACCATGTTCGCCAGCAGGTGCAACAGGTTTTGATGGGAAAACAAGCAGAGCAGGGCCGAAACGGGGAGAACATGGGCCGGGTCGAAAACGGCGAGGTCGGCAATGGCGGGCGAGAACGGGAGCGCGAACGCCACCGCCAAATTCAGGGCGATCAGCGCGAGCGTCACCCAGGGGATCCGGCCTTGATTCGCCACAACGGCAGTTTAGCTACTCTTCGTCGAACAGGTCGTCGGGGATGTCGACGTTGATGTAGGTTTCTTTGACGTCGTCAAGGTCTTCCAAGGCGTCAAGGAGCTTGACGACTTTGAGGAGGTCATCCTTGTCAAGGTCGACTTTGTTGGTCGGCATGTAAACCAGCCCGACCTCGCCGGTTTTGATTCCCGATGCGGTGAGAAAATCGTTGCAAGCGTGGAGCTCGGCCACTGAGGTGACGACGGTAAAGGTTTCGCCGTCATCGATGACGTCTTCTGCCCCGCCTTCAATGGCGGCAAGGGTGATTGATTCTTCATCGCCTTGGTCTTTGGAGATCGAGATGTTGCCGCAGTGTTTAAACTGCCAGCTCACCGAGCCGTTTTCGCCGAGGGCTCCCCCGTTTTTGCTGAAGGCATGGCGGAGTTCGGGGACGGTCCGGTTGCGGTTTTCGCTATAGACTTCCACCATCACACCGACGCCCCCGGGCGCCTTGCCCTCGTAGACAAGCTCTTCGTAGTTTTCACCTTCCAGATCCCCTGTTCCTTTGGCAATGGCCCGGTCGATGTTGTCTTTGGGGACGGACGCCTCTTTTGCCTTGTCGATGGCAACGCGCAGCCGGGCATTGGTGGCAGGGTCGCCCCCGCCCATTTTGGCGGCGACGATGATTTCTCGGGCAAGTTTGGTAAAGAGCTTGCCCCGAATCGCATCCTGTTTGCCTTTGCGGATGCGGATGTTCTTCCACTTGCTATGGCCGGCCATACGGCGGCTATTTTGGCATGGCGGAGCCGTTTTGCGGCGGGAGCCCGGCAGGGTTGCGGGGAATGTTGGGACGCTCTGCCAAATTTATGGAATCAACCTGTGGAATCGGAGAGCCCTGAGCCGACAATCTGTGTTGGGTCGGGGCTGCCTAATTGGCGCTCCGAGGAGATTCTGGCCAGATGCCGTACTTCGCATACACAGCAGTCGATCCGACAGGGAAACAGGTCAAAGCCGTTATGGAGGCTGACCATGAGGCCCTGATATTGAACCGCTTGCGCGAACAGCAGTTGCAGATTCTGGACATCAAAGAGATCAAGAAGAAGAAAGTCGCGACGATCGGCAAGGGCAAGGTCAAGATGAAGTCGATCGTGGTGTTTTCACGCCAGTTCGCGACCATGATCGACGCCGGGATCCCGATCCTCCGCTGCTTGGAAATCCTCAGCACCCAATGCAAAGACCCGGTGTTGAAGCCAGTTTTGGACATGGTGGCGAGCGATGTCAAAAGCGGGATCACGCTGAACGAGGCGCTGGCCAAGCACCCGACGATTTTCTCGAAGCTTTATGTAAACATGATCCGCGCCGCCGAAATCGGCGGGATCTTGGATACGATCCTCGACCGCCTCAGCGGGTTCTTGGAGTACGAATCCGAGGTCAAGGGCAAGATCAAGTCCGCGATGATGTACCCGGTCTTGGTTTTGTGCTTCAGCCAAATCATGCTGTTTGTGCTGTTCAGTTTTGTCCTTCCCAAGTTCAAAGAGATTTTCGATGGGATGGATGTCGAGCTACCCGCCATCACCGCCGCTTTGTTTGCGATGGGTGATTTCATGCAGAAATCCTGGTGGATGATCCTGATCGCGATGGGGGCCGCGTTCTTTGGCCTCAAATCCTATTCAAAGACCCCCAAGGGCAAATACCAAACCGACTTCATCAAGCTCAAGGTCCCGGTGATGGGCGAGCTGGCGCTCAAGATGAGCGTCGCCCGGTTCTGCCGGACATTGGGAACCTTGATCAATTCAGGTGTCCCAATGATGCGGAGCCTTGAGATCGTCGCTGAAACGCTGGGCAACCAGGTGTTGACCAATGCAGTGGATCAAACGCGCCTTGCCATCCGGGAAGGGAACAAACTGAGCATGCCGCTGGCCAATTCCGGTCTTTTCCCCGCAATGGTCACCCAGATGATCGACATCGGTGAAGAATCGGGCCGGCTGAGCGAGATGCTCGTCAAGGTGGGCGACTTCTATGACAGCGAGGTTGAACAAACGGTCAAAGGCTTGACTTCGATGATCGAGCCACTGCTCATCATCTTCCTCGGGGTGGTCGTTGGTTTCATCGCCATCTCAGTCATGACGCCGATTTTCAAGCTGGTCAACAGCGTCAAGTAACGGGTTCAGACGGACCGGGGCTGCAACGACGGCCCCACGACAAAAACCGAATATCCGCCTGGCGCGCAGGATGCGCAAAGGGCCGGGGGACGAAAGGATTCTTCTCCCAAAGCAATTCAATGGAGTGAACATGTCAGAGTCATCGGCAAAAAAACCTAACGATGCGGAGGCGTTGGTCCAACGGTACTTGGAAGACCCGCGGCCCGACACAAAAGACCTCATCATCGTGCACTATTCGGGGATGGTGGAGCGCATCGCCCGGCGTTATGCGGGCAGCGAGCCGCTGGACGACCTTGTCCAAGTGGGCTACATCGGCCTGCTGAACGCCCTGAGCAAATTCGACGCGGGGGTCGGCGTGCAATTCAACACGTACGCCACGCACCTCATCGCTGGCGAGATCAAACACTATTTGCGCGACCGGGCCCAAACGATCCGGCACCCGGCTTGGTTGCAAGAACTCCGCCACAAGGTCAACAAGGCCAGCCAAGCGCTCCAAGCCGAGCTGCAACGCCAACCGACCGAGCGGGAAATCGCCGAGCGGATCGGCTCTAGCGAATCGGCGGTTCAAGAAGTCATTGCCAGCCTGGAGACCGTGAAGCTGGCCTCGCTCGACGTGACGGCGGGCGACGACGGCGAAGGGGACAGCGACCTTGAAAAGCTCGACGCGGCCCTGAGCAGCATCGAGCAAGTGAGCGTGGAAGACCGCGTGCTGCTGGAATCGGCAATGGAACAGCTCCGCGACCTTGAACGCGAGGTTTTGTGCCTGTTCCACTTCGATGCGCTCAACCAAACCGAGATCGCCAACCGGCTCGGCATCAGCTGCAACTACGTCTCCCACATCCTGCGCCAATCCCTCACCAAGCTCCGCAAGATCCTTAACAAAGATGACGCGGAAGAACGGAACCTGCGCAGCTCTTCGCCCGAAGAGCGGACGGTGTTGGATCCCGAGTTGGGGATTTACGACGAAGACTATTTCCGGGCGCGGTTGAGCGAAGAAGCCCACCGGGCGGTGAGTTTGGAAACCACTGTCAGCGTAATTTTGGTCGAAATCGACGGGCTACGGGAACTCCGCGGCTTTTATGGCGAAGACACGGCGCGCGATTTCTTGATCGATTCCGCCGCCTTCCTCAAGCAGAGCCTGCGGGCACTGGACCTGGTGTGCCGGAACGGATCCACGGGTTTTGGGCTCATCCTGCCCGGGACGGGCGGCAATATCGAAGCCGTCAAGGATCGCGTCCAACGGAGGGTCGACCAATGGTTGGTGTCGCGCATTTCTGGCCAAGGGGCCGTCAAGTTCCACTTTGGCTGGGCTTCGGCACCGGATGACGGCCGCGGCGGCGCAGACTTGATCAAGGTAGCGATGCGCCGCATGGGCGGCGGATCTGGCCAAATCGCTGCATAAAATTCAGTTCCGACTCTGCTTTTGCCCGGATGCTTTGTTGCATCCGGGCATTTTTGTTCCGCGGCAGGTGGGCCGGTCGGCCTCATGTTGGCCCACGGTGCCGATGATGGCCGGTGGCAGACCGTCAGAATAGAACCGTGACGGTCAAGGTGGCGCACGACTACAACTGTGGGTGGTGCTGGATCGGCATTTTGCAGATCGAGCGGTTGCAGGCCGAGTTTGGGGTGGAGTTTGAACTCATCCCCTACGAGCTCTACCCGCTGGAAATGGAATGGCCGGATGCCCCACCCCGACCGGAACCCCCGGCAAACCGGCCGCCGACTCTCAGCCGGTTCCAACTCGCCTGCTACGCATCTGGAATGGCACCCCCGGTCCAAAAGGGGCCGCCGAAGCTGCGGACGCACAATTGCCACCTCGCGACCGAATTCGCCAAGCAAGAGGGCGTGCATTTGGAATACGCCCGCCGGCTTTATGACGCTTATTGGGTGGAAGGCACCGACATCAGCCAGGTGGAAGAACTCTGCCGTTTGGCCAAGGGGTTGGTGTCAAATATCGCGGGCCTGAGGGAATCCGTTAACCAGGAGGTGTTTGCCGACCGCATCACCGAGTTCAACACCCCCGCCTACGAATCGGGGGTTTATAACGTGCCCACGTTCTTCATCGGTGGCCAACGGTATGCCGAACAACCCTATGCCGTTTTGGCGGCCGCGCTGCAGCGAGAGCTCGGATGAAAGGCGTCTACCCTGATTTGGCATTTCCGGACCCTCCCGGGGGCCGGCCCTATGTTCTGTTAAACATGGTCTCGACCATCGACGGCAAAATCGTCACGGGCACCCGGGAGGAGCCGGTCCAGGATCTGGGGTCTGAAAGAGACCACCTCACAATGAGGCAGATCCAGCAGGCGGCGGACGGGGTTTTGATCGGGGCCGGGACATTGCGATCCACGCCAAAAATGCGATACCCGCTCGGGAAATTTCGTTTTGTCGCCAGCCGCACCGGCGCGGTCGACCCATTTGTGCCGTTTTTCACCGAAGACCCGGAGCGCGCATTTGTCGTTGCCCCCGTTTCTGCCCGCGACCGAATCCCGGAAGACGTCCAGGCGGTCTGCATTGGAGAAGGGGAACTGGATTACCGGGGGCTGTTCAAGTGGATGCGGGACGAAATGGGGATCCGATACCTGTTATCGGAGGGTGGGAGCCATTTGAACGGCGATTTGTTCCGCGCCGACTTGGTCGATGAGATTTTTTTGACGGTTGCCCCAAAAGTCAAGTGCGGCGATGGGATCCCGACGGTCGCTGGGGGAGAGCCATTGCCCCGGGGCTCGCTCCGCCAGTTCCGGTTGGTGGGGGCGATCCCTTGTGAAGATGAAGTCTTTTTGCGCTACCGCCGGATTGGCCGAGATGGGGAACCCAAGTGATCTCGAACCCCCTGGCACCGGTCGTCTACCTCCGCCGGAACCTTTCCAAAACCGCACCTCTGATGGGTGTGATTGTGTTGGCCGTGATGCTGATTGCCGGCATCGTGAGCCTAATCAATTCAATCCCGCTCTCGATTAAGGTGATCTACCGCTACAGCCGGCAATATGTCGCGGTGACCCCGCGTGGGAACCCTTGGCTCACCCCCCTGCTCCGCAAGGTGGTGGAAGAACAGACGCCGGTGCCATTAGAACGAGTGGCGACCATCCGGGGAACGGGGATTCAGGTCAAGAGCATTGTCGGCAAATGGCCATTTGTGGTGCTGGGCCTGCAATCCCAAGATATGGACTATTACTTGGGGCGTATGTCAGGCCGGCTGATCCAAGGCCATTTACCCGCCCCGGGCGAGCCGGAAGCCGTCATCAGCACCCCGTTGGCGCGGAACTTGGGGCTGAAAATTGGCGACGCCCTGCAAAAGCCCGACGACACCGACAATTTTTCGATCAAGGTCGTGCGCGTGGTGGGGATCGCCGAAAGCGAGAACTGGTTTGCCTTCACCAGCTACGAATACCAGCAGGCAAACCATTTCCCTGATATCGACGCATTCATGGCTTTTGCCAAAACCCCCCAAGACCAAGCAAAGCTCGACAAATGGGTGGAAGATCAACTCAAAGGTCAAAACGCCCAGGTTTTCACCTACGACCAATTGGAAAAACAGGCCGACACGATGTTCACGATCCTCTATCAGATATTGAATGTGGTCATCGGCACTTTGGTAGTGGTCATCACTCTAATGATGGGGATGCTGGTGAACATCTTTTTGACCCAGAGGATTCAAGAATTCGGGTTGTTGCAAGCCCTGGGTTACACAAAGCGGTCATTGCTCCGCCGAGTGCTTGTGGAGACAACGATATTCGTTGTCGGGGGCTGGATTCTTGGCCTAGCGGTCGCTTTCGGGCTGCTCTATTTGGTCAAGGTCGTCCTGATGGATCCGCATTCGTTTTCGCTGAACACATTGGATTTGCGGGCCTACGCTTATTCGATCCCGGTTCCGGTTGCGATCTTCGCCGTCTCGCTGTACACGGTATGGGCGCGGTTCAAATCGTTCGACCCGGTGGGGGTTGTGGAACGGAGGTTGGTGTGATCCGGCTTGAAGGCGTTTCGTTGGTGTATCAAGACCACGGGCGTGAGGTGTTTGCCTGCCGGGATGTGGATTTGGCAGTCGCGCCGGGTGAGTTTGTCGGGATTTTGGGCCCGAGCGGGAGCGGCAAGAGCAGTTTGCTTTACTTGATGGGCGGGCTCAAAGTGCCGACAGCGGGCCGGGTGTTGTGGGATGGCCGCCCGTTTGAACAGATGGGCGACGCGGAGCGGGCGCAAATCCGGCTGTCGGAATTCGGATTCGTCTTCCAATACCCCTACCTCATCGGTTATCTGACGGCCATGGAGAACGTTTTGGTGGCCCTGCCCGGCGAAGATCGGCGGGAGGAAGCGGCCAAGATTCTGGCGGATTTGGGATTGGAGGGCTTGGCCGACCGATACCCCCACCAATTGAGCGGCGGCCAAAAGCAGCGGGTTTGCATCGCCCGGGCCCTTTTGGGTCGCCCAAAGGTGGTTTTTGCCGATGAACCGACGGCGGCACTCGACCACAAAAACGGGCGGGGGGTGATGGATTCCCTCCAACTCCACCGGGGATCTGGCGCGTTGGTCGTGGTCACCCACGATCCGGCGATGCTGGAAGGTGCCGACCGCATCGTCCGAATGGAGGACGGAGTCGTCGCCGGCTGAGCTTCTTTAGTCCCACCGGTCCGCCATCTGGCCCCGAATTTGCATCTAACAAAATCAGAGGCGGGACCGTGTTGTTGGTTTTCCACAACCCGGTATCATCTCAAAAGAGCGTTAGCAATCGGCTTGCCGAACGCGACGCCAAAAGGTAAGGGCCATCTCCGCTTAATCGAGTGGGGAACAGGGGCCGGAACTGGTGCGTTATCGTCCGGGGTTCCGTTTTCTGTCGGGCTTCACGAACGGCTTGCAGGGCCTTGCCTTTTCTGTTCGGTCGGCGCGGCCTGCTTGTCAGTGCCGCATAGGCAAGGCAAATCCACAGGAAACACGATTGTACGAAACCATTGCGCTCGCAATTCCCATCGCTTTAGCGGTGGCGATCCCGTTCGCGGATCGGAAAAAACCGCTCTTGGGCCGGATCCGGCAGATGTTCGCTCGGCCCAAAGTGGCGGCGGCGGCCCCACCCCTCATTGATAACGACGCCGGCTGGGCCTTGATCCACAGCAATGACGTCCGCGCGTTTGAAGATTGGATCCAACGCGATCCGGATGGGCTGCCCCGGCTGAAAGGCGAAGAACCATCCTTGGGAAGCCACATCCTCATCGAACTGTTCGGGTGCGACCCGAAATCGTTGGAGTTGGAAAACACGGTGGGAAAAGCCATGCGCGACGCGGCCGTGGCTAGCGAAGCAACCGTCGTCACCGATTCGTTCCACGAGTTCAAGCCCTATGGGGTCAGCGGCGCGGTCATCATCCAAGAATCGCACTACACGATTCACACGTGGCCCGAGCACGGTTATGCGGCAGTGGACTTGTTCTATTGCGGTGGCACGATCTACGTGGACCGGGCGATTGAAGAGCTCCGCACCCAGTTCCAACCGCAACGGATGAAATTTTTGGTCGTGCGGCGGGGATTGCAAGGCGACGTGCAACCGGCTGGCTAAAGCCCGTCGAGGTCTTTGAGGATTTTGCACGCGGCCAGTTCGTGCTTGACTTCATCAACCGTCATGTTCAGGGCGTGGGCGATTTCATCCAGCCGCTTCCCTTCGGCATAAAGTGAGCGGGCGGTTTTTAGCCCGCCCATGCCCTGGCGAACCTCCCGCACGGCGTCGACTAATTGGGAAGCGAGTTCTTTCGCCTCGGGCAAGGTCAAGTGGATGGTGAAGGGTTGGCCCCCCGGCACCTGTTGGACGATGACGACGCCGGTTCCGACCGGACAGGGCCGGACGGACATGCCACGGTCTGACAACTCGGCTGCGTTCCTGACCGGCCTTTTCCCCTGCCCCATTTGTTTTATGATAGTGGAGCGGACGCCAGCCAGTCAAGACCAAAAAAATCGGTGAAATCCGTACGGAATTCACCGATTTTTCATGACTATGAACTCTATTTCCGTCGTCGGGAGGTCGTGGTGGCCTCTCCCATGGCGTCGGTCAAGGCCGCCCGCTCGGCACTCAGGGTCGGGTTGGCGAAGATTTCCTTGGTGGCCTCAAATACTTGGGGGAGCCTTTTGGCCGCTTCGGCAATCTGCCAGGTTTCGACTTTGGCGCTGGGGTCCATATTCCACCAGGGCACATAGAACTGCCCTTCCGAGAGGGCTCTGACTCGGGCGTTGAAGGCCCGTTGTTGGTCGTCGCCGACTTTCAGGTCGTAGTCTCCAAACAGGCGGTAGAGCCAGGTTTCGACCGAGGAGACGGAGATGACGAGGTCTCGGAGGGCATCGGAGTCAAGCCCTTCGGCTTTTTCGACCCATTCCAACGATTCGGCGGCGGTACCCATCAGGCGGTAGGCCTCGCCGAGCTGGCTCCACACTTCGGGCGGATGTTGTCGCCGCATGCTGAACCCGTAAAAGGGGATATCGGGGTTCTCTTCTTCAAACCGATCCTTGAGGTCGCGGAGCGCATCGGCGATCTCGTTGGTTTCCAGCTCGAGCGACAAGGCTTGAATGAGCAAGGCGCGCAGGTCGCAGACGTTGGCTTTGCAGCGGCAGGTGTCGGCTTGTTGCCAAGTGTCCATGCCAAAGAGTTCGTCCGTGAGGTTGAGCGCGTCGTCGATTTGTTTGGTGACGATCTCCACCCGTTCTTCCTTTGAGAGCGGGGTGCTGGAGACTTCGTTTGGCGCGGTTGCGGCAAGTTTCGCAATCTTGTTGCGCGTGTCTTTGATCGCCAAAATAACTTGTTCAACTTCCCGCCATTGATCGGTGAGCCGTTCAACAAGCCGTGGGTCTTCGGCTTGGAAAGCCTGAGCGCCAAGGAGTTTAAGGTGGTCTCTGTAGGTTGCGAGTTCTCCGGTGATCTCGTCCCAACCGGAATGGCTGACCAAGCCGTTCAGTTTCTCGTTCATGTTAATATCACGCCAAAAGCAATTTTTTTAGACTACTCGAATGAGACGCTCCGTTGCCGTATGGGAACGTTCCCATAGGTCCCATAGCCAAGCTCGCCTGCTTGTCTCTACGCCAGATCCGTACCGGACTTCGCCGGTGTTTTTCAAATAGGTAGCATGGATTTTGAAAAATGTCGGATCGCCTGTTTTCCCAAAGCACCGGGATGTTCATTGCCGAAACCCACACGGATGCCGTGACCTGGTTTTTCTCCGTCGATCGGTTTTTGGTGGAAGGCCGCACCAAGTACCAGCAGTACCAGATCGTCGACATGCCGACTTTCGGCAAAACCCTGTTCCTGGATTACAAGATCCAGTCGAGCCTATTGGACGAGTATGTGTATCACGAGAGCATGGTCCAGCCCGCCATGACTTTGCACCCGAACCCTAAAAAGGTTCTGGTGTGCGGCGGGGGCGAAGGCAGCACGTTGGCCCATGCGCTCAGCCACAACACGGTGGGATCGGCGACGATGGTCGACCTGGACGAAGAGCTGATCGACATGGTCAAAATCCACATGCCGGAATGGCACCGGGGATCGTTTGACGACCCCCGCACCAAGCTTGTCCATCAAGATGCCCGCAAATGGGTAGAAGACCACAAGGGCGAAGGTTACGACGTCATCCTCAGCGATTTGCCCGGCCCGATCGAAGGCGGCCCCGCGCTGTACCTGTACACCAAGGAATACTTCGAACACGTGGCGGCCGCGCTGAGCGAGGACGGCGTGTTTGTCTTGCAATCCGGCGCTTGCAACGAGACCTACCCTTACTGCTTCGCGTGCGTCCACAAAACCTTGGAGTCGCTCAAGGAGCATTTCCCGGTGGTGCGAGGTTACTACGGGCTCGTCACAACCTTCCAAATGCCGTGGGGATTCATCCTGGCCAGCAAAAAACATGACCCCTTGGACCTGACCCCCGAGATGGTTGCCGAAAGGCTAGCGGCCCGCGGGGTTGAAAACCGGTATTACACGCCAAGGTTCCACAATGCGATGTTCACGTTGCCCGAATACATGCTCACGGCGATTGAACAGCATGGCCGCGTGCTCACCGATGCTGAGCCGTTCATCTGGGACGCCTGACCGCCGCTGGTAGACTCCGACGGTTGCACAGAGGCAATTGGGACAATGAAGTTTCGCAGGTTGTATTGGGTCACTGAGCAGGTCGCCGAATCGGGCGAATCCTGTGTTATCGGCGTTTTCACATCCATCCACGACTTGAGAGTGAAGGGTGTCAAGTGGTGCGATGGGTGCGCGCACAAAGGCTCGTTCCGGGTCACGTTGGTCAAGCTAGACAGCCCCGAAATGCCGCTTGGCAAATGGGAAGGTCCGGATTTTGCCGGGATCGAAGGCGACTTGCACACGTTCGTCGAAACCGGTGAGTTCGACGAGCCGAGCATTATCCAATTAGCCAGCGACTTGCGGGCTTTTTCGGCCTAACAGCCGGCCAGTCAGGCGAAAAAGCCTCCCAAGTGACCTTGGGAGGCTTTTTTGTTCTCTGGTGCCTGTCGGGCGGGGCCGTCAGTTGCCGGATTGTCCGCCGGTCGGAACTTGGGTTTGATCCGCTTGTTCCTTCAGCTGGGTTTCAAACCGTTCCCACATAGGCTTGAGTGTCTCGTCGCTCACATCGATTTTCGCTTTTTTCAGGAGTTCCGAAAGTTTTTCTTGAATGTCCTTGGTTTGCTTGCCCCGGTCGGCTTGGATGGCGGCCTTGAGCAGCTTTTTGCGGGCCGCCGTAATTTCGATCTTGCGGGCCTCGGTTTTGCGGACGATGTAGAACTTGGCCGACATATCGGGGACTCCGGCTTGGCTGCTCGGGACATCGATCCAATCGGTGGCTTTGCCAGATTGTGTTTTTTCGATCGAGGCTTTCAGGGTTCCGGATAGGCCGGTGAGGGGTACGCCGGCCGGAAACCGTTCGGGTTCATATTTGCCGCCGTATTGCTTGGCATATTTGTCCTTGCTGAACTTTGCCGCGATGTCGCCGAACTTTTCACCGGTCCCGATGGCCGCATCAACGGCCGGTTTTTCGGAGGTGGGCACCAAGATCCAAAGCATGTCGGCCTTGGCGGGCTCTTCAAACTGTTGCGGGTTGGCTTTAATGAATTCGTCGACTTCTGCATCCGACACCGTGATGCCTTTGGAGAGGATGTTTTGTTGGGCCAGGTCGACGAGCACGCGGTCGCGGATCCCTTGCATAGAAAGCCCCAAGAGCTGCATCTGCTTGATGTAGGTGGGTTCGACCTCGGTCATCAGCTTGATGCGTTCTTCCACGTCTTTGGATGACGGCATAACGCCCTCGGATTTGGCCAATTGAAGCATGAGCTTGCGCACCATCAGGTCTTGCAAAGCTTGGAAGGCCAGGGTGTCTTGGACGTTGACCGTGACCTGTTGCCCGTTGACAACGGCGCGGACAGTCGGCTTGGTTTCAAGGTATTCGATCAGCTCTTTGTTGGTGATCGGAACTCCGTTGATGGTGGCGAAGCCCTTTGATGATTCTCCGCAGCCAGCCGTCGCCATCAAAAGGGCGGCGGCCGCTGCAGCCGCAACGACATGGGATGTTTTCATGGTGTGGTTTTCCGACAGGTTTTGGCACCGGGTGAACAACCCTGTGCCTGTGGTTCAACGCCTGAACCGCAAAAAGTGTGCCATATCGTCAGGCAGAGATATCGAGACCGTAGGAGTCGTCGGTTTGGGGCGGTGTTTGGTTCAAGTTTTCCGCATCGCCATCCAGTTCGGTTTCATGGAGTTCCACGGCGTCGGCCGTTTGCTGGTGGCCGCTGTGCCCCGGGTGGCTATCCCGTTCTTTCCGCCGGTCAGGTGAGGCCGGTAGGATCCGCGTTTCTATTCGTTGGGTACGGTTGACTTCTCGGATATCGCCCATTGCTGGGCCTCCGGCGTGCTAGTTACGCCACGTGCGGGATGCCTTCGTCCTTGAGGAAGTTGCGCAAGCGCCCCATTGCCTGCGTGTGGAGTTGGTAGACCCGGCTTTCGCTGACCCCCAACACCTTGCCAATTTCTTTGAAGGTCAAACCTTCGAAGTAGTAGAGGGCGATGACGAGCCGTTCCCGTTCCGGGAGCCGGTCGACTCCTGCGGACATCACGCGGCGGAGTTCCTTTCCGTCCATCTGTCCTTCGGTGTCGGCGTCCCCGTCGACGATCATTTCGATAAAGTGGATGTGGTCGTCGCCGTCGCTGGATCCGCCGACGACGTCGTCCAAGCTGTAGACGTTGGTTTTGCCGACGCGGACCAGCAAGTCGCTGACTTCTTGCTCACTCATGCCCATGAAGTTGGAGAGCTCCCGTTGCGAAGCGGGGCGGCCGTATTCCTTTTCCAATTCCTTTTGCGCTTTGTCGAGGGCTTTGAGCTTTTCGCGAATCGACCGGGGCACCCAGTCCTCGTCCCGGAGCATTTCCAAGATGGCGCCACGGATGAGGGCGATGGCATACGTTTCAAACTTGACGTCGCGGGTCGGGTCGTATTGGTCGACGGCTTTGATGAGGCCGATCACGCCGGCCGAAACCAGGTCGTCGCGATCCAACCCTTGAGGGACGCTGGTGACCAGCCGGCCCGAGGTGATCTTGACCAGGTAGCTGTAATGGTTGATCAGCTCGACCCGGGCATCCTGGCTTTTGTAGACCTTGTATTCGATCCAAGTGCGTTGCAACGTTTCCGGTGAAAGGGCCATGACTCTGCGGGTTCTCCAGTCTTATGCTGCGGTTTCCTCTCCAACCTGGTCTCCGCCATCGGCGGGATCGGCTTCTTGCCGACTCTGCACGTCCAATGCATCGGCTTCGATCACTTTGCCGGCAGGGGCTCCAAAGAGTCCTTCCCAGATCGATCCGGCAATGTGCCCGGCGGCAAAGGCCAACAATCCACGGACGGTGGCCGTCCATGGATCGATTCGGTTTAGGATGCAGACGCTGAGGGCAGCGAACGCAAACAGGCCGCCAAGAAGTTTAGGCAACCTGTCCCCCAATGGGTGCGCAATCCGCGATCCTCACAGTATTGATACTGGCAGAAGGTCTTTGGAACTAGAGGGGAAGTTGAAAAATTGCTTCAGCTTTCGCAGTTGCCGAGTTGACAGCCAATTTTGATTTTGAGCCCATCGTAAGCCAGTCGGATGTTGGGCGGCAGTTGGGATTCGCTCTCGTCGTGGTCGTAATCGTCCGACAAGTGGGTGAAAAATGTGGTCTCGGCCGCCAGGCCGGCCGCCACCTCCATCGCTTTTTCAAAATGGAAGTGGTTGGGGTGGGGCTTAATCCGGACTGCATCGAGGATGAGCGTTTTGAGCCCGGTCAGCCGTGGCCTAACGTTTTCGGGGATGTGGCTGACATCGGTGACATAAGCAAAGTCCCCTACGCGCACAGCCAGGCAGGGGATGGGGCCATGCTCAACCCAAAGGGTTTCAACGGAAAGCCCGGCTTCGTGGATGAAAGGCGGAACGTCGCGGAGTTCGAATCGGGGCACCCAAATGCCGGCCGGGAACTCCTGGAACGCGTAATGGAAAATCCTTTTGATGTCCTCTTGGTAATCCGGGGAGGTGTAGACGGGCATGGCCCGCCCATATTTTTGGCAAAAGGCGCGTACATCGTCCATCCCCATCACGTGATCCGCGTGGGTGTGGGTGATGACGACCGCCTGGAGATCCATGATTCCTTCGCGCAACAGCTGCAGCCGCATTTCCGGCGCGCAATCGATTAGGATGTTGCCGCCGGGCCCTTGCAGCAACAGGCTGGGCCGGGTGCGGTGGTTTTTTGGATTTGCCAAAAACCGTTCGGGATAGGCCTTGCCAAGGGACGGCACGCCGTTGCTGGTGCCCGACCCCAGAACAATGGCCGTCGCGGTCATCCGGTGAAGGATCGGTCGAGGACGCGGAGGGCCACAAACGTGCTGGGGAGCTCGGTGTATTGCGCGATGCGCTCCAGGCACCTGGCATAGTTGCGCTCGGCCAAGTCGTCGTTGATTGGCGTGTCCAACAAGGATTGGGCGACGATCTCGACCGCTTCGTTGAAGTATTTGGCGCGGTTTTGGGGGAGCGAGCGGTTGGGCAAAGCGGAATAGGCGCGGCTGAGTTGGTCATAAACCGTGTCCCAGCTTTTGCCGGCGGCCACTTCGGCCTTTTGCCGGGCCAACGCCTGATCCTGGAGCTTTCGCCGTTCCATTTGGCGGCGTTTCTCGGTCTCCCAATCGGCTTCGGCGGTGCCGTTGATGACTACGAGGTTGACCCGCATGTTGAGCCGGTGGCCCATCAGGCTTTCGACGGCATTGCGGACTTGAGGGAGTTTGAGGTGGCCGATCAGTTCGCTGTCTGAAGAAGGGACGCCCAAGACGAGCGAATCATCTTCAAGTGCAACCGGCACGGAAGATTTCAGCGCCGTCCACACACCCACCCCGGTTACCCGGTTCATGATTTCTGGGAGGGTCTCGCTCCACGCCTGGGCCAATGCCGCCATGGTTCCTATTATGGTGTCTCGGGCGGCTTTCCGGCTATGCCGTTCGGGGCCGCTGTCCTCCGGATGTGAGGTTGGACTTTGTCAGGTTCAAAAGCGAGGATCTGGTCGCCCAAGATCGTCGCCGTGCCAATCATCCCGGGGGCAAGGGTCCCAACGATTTCGGAACCGGCCTGGAATTCGTGGGTGTCGCCATTGCGGACCCGCAAGGTGACGGTCCCGCCCATGCCCTTGGCTCCCGGCATCCTCAAGACCAGGGATTGGGTCTCTTTTGACGGCGCGCGCGTGCGGTCGTAGGTTCCCTGGATCCGCCAACCGAGGATGGCGCCGGTGGCAAAGCAAATGGCCCCAATCGCGACGAGGCTGCCGGAAACCACGCTAAAGGTCGGATCCGTGCTTTTGATACCGTCGGTGCGCACAACATGGGCAGCATTGGTCACCCCGCCGGCAATGCAGAAAACAAAACCGCCGATGGCGAGCCCCGTAACCAGTTTGCGGCGCACGTCGTGATGCACGGTGCCCCTAGTCTACGGGTTGCACCGGGAAAGCTCGGGACTCACCGCGATGCAAGGGATTGCACGATGGCGTACAAGGCGATGAACACGACCACGCCGGTGAGGAGGTAGGCGATGATCCGCCCTAAAAGATCGCTGGACTTCTCGTTCCGCAATTCCTGGTCCGACTTCACCCGTTTTGGGATCAAAGGCTGCCCCATTTTGTCCAGGATCGTTTTGACTTGGCGGTCGCGGAGGATGTGTTCGACAGAGCCCGGGGGATGGTGCCCTGGCCGTTCGACGCGGTAGAGGGGCTCTTCCAGTTCCCTCAGGCGGCCAGAAATGCGGGCCGCCAGATCCTCCCGCCGCAAGGCCAACACAATCCCTTCGATCTCGGCCCGGCTCCGGCCGGTGACTTCACAGATCGAATCGACGGTCGCCCAGTCGTCGTAAGGGGATGCTTGGTGAGCGGGTTCCCCGAGGTCTTCTTTGGCTATCGCTTGGAGGACGGCTTGCAGTTCGGCGTCCGAGACGACCGGGGAGTCCAAGGTCTCTTCTGTGCCGTCGAACGGCTTTTGCCCAAGGTTCATCCCTCGTCTGCTGGCTCCCCCGTCATTATGGCCCGGGAGGGTATTTTGCGGACGATGCGCCTCTTTTTCTCGGCCGGCGAGGCTAGTGGGGACGCCTACGTGGCGGCCCTGGCCGCGCGATTGGCGGAGGACGGTGTGGTCATGCAGGGGATTGTCGGGGCCAAAGGGGAATCCGCCGGCGTGCAGGCGGTGGCCAGCAACCGAGATTGGGGGGCGATTGGCATATATGAGAGCCTCAAGGTAGCTCCCCGGATCCGCCGAGGGTACTACTCTGCGCTTTCTGCCTTAGCCCAAGGCACCCCAGGGGTTTGTGTCCCGGTTGATTTCGGATACATGAACATCCGGCTTGCCCGGCAGGCCAAGGCCATGGGGTGGAAGGTGCTCTATTTCAGCCCTCCTGGGAGCTGGCGGCGCGACAAGCAGGGAGCCGACCTCCCTCAGGTGGCCGACGAGATCGTGACCCCGTTCCCGTGGAGTGCAGAAATTTTGCGGCGCATGGGGGCCAGCGTGCATTGGTTCGGGCATCCGCTTAAGCAGATGGTCGCCGAATCTGGTTCCCCTGAAGGCCCGCGCTCCGGTATTGCGGTGCTTCCGGGCAGCCGGTTGCATGAGGTGGAAAACAACGTCCCCGCGGTGGCCAAGGCGTTGGAAGGTTTTGCCGGCCGGATCCGGCTGAGTTGCGCGCCCAATGTTTCTGCCCCAGAACTTTTGGCCCTATGGGGGCGGCACAGCCCGCTGGTGGCCACAGCAGAACCAGACTTGTATCCCCTTCTTAAATCGGCCGAGGCCGCCATTGTTTGTTCCGGAACCGCGACTCTGGAGAGCGCCTTGTGCGGCTGTCCCACAGTTGTGGTTTACCGGGGGGGCAAAGCCATGGAGCTGGAATACCGGATCCGCCGGCCGAAATTCGACTTCATCAGCCTGCCGAACATTCTGCTTGGGCGCATGTTGCTGCCCGAGCTCATCCAATGGGATGCATCCCCTGCGGCGATCCGGGAGGCCGTCACCGCCCTGTTGCCGGATGGTCTGGCCCGCCGAGACCAACTTGCCGGGTTCGACGAACTCGGATCCCTGCTGGGGCCCGCCGACGCCCTGGACCAGACGGCCCGGCTGATCCGGGAAATGGCCTAGGGAATGGTCCCGGGCGGGAACCGGCAGTGTCCGGCCCCGGTTGTTATTGTCAAGCGAAGTGTAAAGGTCCCGCAAGGGAGCCAGGAACAGCGCAAAGCAGAGCAAGCAAGATCATGGCGGGGAGGCCGGCAAGCCCCCCGCACTTTTTTTTGATCCTGCAGGAGTTACCGGCTTTTGGCGGTATGCCCTTGAGAATTGCGGATTTCTGCCAATTCTGATACTCGGAAGACGTCCGGGCAGATCACCCGTCTTGAACGGTGTGAGTGACTCGGAAGAAGTGAACCACACCAACGCAATTCGCCGGCTGAGATCTGTCCTCTCCTTCTCAGCCGGTGCTTTTTGTTTCAGGGTCTGAAAATTCCGGGTCTCACGGCAAGGTCGCCGTCAAAAGCTAAACTTTGGGATGGCTACCGGATGGGAAGGCGGCCGCATCCGGCTTGTGCCGATGGATGCGGAAAGGCATTTTAAGAATATCTGCCGTTGGGTGAACGACCCTGACGTGAACGAATGGATCCTTGTGGGGGATTTCCCGATGGGTGAAGTTGCCGAGCGGGAGTGGTTCGACTCCTGCCTCAAAGGGTCAGAGTCAAATGTTGTTTTCGCCATCGAATTGCTCGATGGCACCCACATCGGCACAAGCGGGATCCACGGCATCAATCACCGGCACGGCTTTGCATCCACGGGGAGCTACATTGGCGATCCCGGTCATCGGGGCAAGGGCTTGGGTACTGAGGCCAGCAAGCTCAGGGCCTGGTATTGCTTCCATGTTTTGGGGTTGCGATTGGTCACCAGTGGCTACATCGAAGGCAACGAAGGCAGCCGGGTTATGAACGAACGGGCCGGATATTTGCCGGTGGGGTGCATCCCTAAACAGTTTTGGAAAAGGGGAATGTTCCGCGACCACTACGAAACGGTGCTCACCCGGGAGCGGTGGCTGGAACTCAGCGGGGGCAACCGGGTTTGGTGATTTCCGGGGCCCTCCCTTTGCGGGCGGGGTGATACACTGGCCCTGCCGCAATGACCGGATCCGCCACCCGTACCGACCAGACCCTGATTAACGCCCTGCGATGCCTCTCCATGGATATGGTGCAGGCCGCAAACAGCGGCCACCCTGGGCTGCCGCTGGGGGCCGCCCCTATGGCCTATGCGCTGTTTTCGCGCCATCTCCGGTTCGATCCAGGTCGTCCGGATTGGTTTGCCCGCGACCGGTTCATCCTGTCGCCCGGCCACGGTTCGGCCTTGCTGTACAGCCTGCTCCACCTCTTCGGCTACGAAGTGTCGCTGGATGATCTCAAGACTTTCCGACAGTTGGGCTCCAAGTGTGCCGGGCATCCAGAAGCCGGCCTTGTGCCCGGGGTGGAATGCACGACGGGGCCGCTGGGCCAAGGTTTTGCCAACGGGGTCGGCATGGCCATTGCCGGCAAATGGTTTTCTGCCCGGTATGGGTCGATTGCTGACCATATGGTTTATGGCTTAGTCAGCGACGGCGACCTGATGGAAGGGGTGGCGGTGGAAGCCGCCAGCCTGGCCGGCCACTTGGGACTCGGTAACTTGGTCTACCTCTACGACAGCAACGACATCAGCTTGGACGGCCCTTGCGACAAGGCGTACACCGAGGATGTCCGGGGCAAATTTGAGGCGATGGGTTGGCAGGTGCTGGAAGTCGCCGACGGGAATAACTTAGAAGAAATCAACCAAGCGGTAGATTTTGCGAAGGCAGAAGTTGGCCGACCTTCGCTTGTGATTGTGAAGACGGTGATCGGGTTTGCAAGCCCGCTGGCCGGGTCGAGCAAATCGCACGGAGCGCCGTTGGGGGCAGAAAACGTGTTGGCCACCAAGCAGGCGCTCGGGGTGCAAGAAACTGGCCCGTTCGCTTTGCCCGATGGGTTTGGCGAAGCGGGTCTTCAGGCGCGATCCCGCGGTTCGGCCCTCACGGGAGAGTGGGAGGAGCGCTTTGCGGCTTTCCAAATGGAAAAACCCGCCCTAGCCAAGGAACTGGCCTGTTTAATCGATGGGGGCCTCCCCGATGGCTGGGATTCCGATCTCGAAAACCTTGCGTGGCCCGATGGTTCGGTGGCCACAAGGGAATCTGGCCATGCGGCCTTGAATGCCATCGCATCCAATCTGCCTTGGATGGCGGGCGGGGCCGCCGATTTGGCAAGCAGCACAAAGGCGAGCATTGCCGGGGGCGGGGATTTCAACCCGGCAGACTTTTCGGGCCGGAATATCTGGTTTGGTGTCCGGGAGCACGCCATGGGCGCCATCGTGAACGGGATGGCGTTGAGCGGGATGCGGGCCTTTGGCTCCACCTTCTTGGTGTTCAGCGATTACATGCGGGGGAGCATCCGTCTGGCCGCCCTTTCAAACCTGACCAGTTGGTTTATTTTCACCCACGATTCGGTTTTTGTCGGCGAGGACGGGCCAACCCACCAACCGATCGAGCATGTTGAGGCGTTGAGGCTCATCCCTGGGCTGCAGGTTTACCGCCCAGCCGACGCGCTGGAGTGCAAGGCTTGTTACCTGGCGGCCATGCGGGGCGGCCAGCCCGCTGCCTTTGCCCTCACAAGGCAAGGGGTGCCCGTGTTGAACGCTTTTGCATCCCAAATCGCTGCGGGCACGCCCAAAGGGGCTTACGTTCTGAGCTCCCGGCAAAATGCGGTGGCTACCTTGTTAGCAACGGGTAGCGAGGTCGCGTTGGCCCTGGAAGCTCAAGGAAAGCTGGAATCAGAAGGCATTGGAGTCGATGTGGTGTCCATGCCCTGCCGCGAGTTGTTTTCCGCCCAAGATCAGGGATATCGCGACTCTGTTTTGCCGCCGGGGAGGCCCGTGGTTTGCATTGAAGCCGGGGTGACGCAGGGTTGGCTGGGAATGGGCCGCGGCAACGTTGCCGCTGTGGGGATTGACCGGTTTGGCGAATCTGGCCCCGGCGGCCAAGTCTATTCCCACCTGGGCATGAAAGTCGACCATGTGGTGGAAACGGTCAGAACCCTAATCAAGCCCTAGGAGCGCGGATTCCGCCGCCATGGCATCGATGCAGTTCTGGATGTGTTGATCCAAGGGGATACCGAGCAGCTCGGCGCCCCGGCTGACGTCTTCCCGGTTCACTCCGGCGGCGAAGTTGGCCGTTTTGAGCTTTTTCTGGACGCTCTTGGGGGTCAACCCGTTGATGCGCTCCGGGCGGACATAACAGCAAGCGGTGATGAACCCGCTCAATTCGTCCACGGCAAACAAGGCCCGTTCGATCGGTGATTCCGGTTCGATTCCCGTCTTTGCCGGATAGTGGGCGGCAATCGCCCGGACGACCACTTCATCGGCTCCCATCCCCTGTAGCAGTTCCATGCCCCAAAGGGGATGGTCTTCCGGGTGCAGTTCGTAATCAAAGTCGTGGAGGAGCCCGGCGATGCGCCACTGGGCTTCGTCGCCGCCTAATTCTTTGGCGTAAAACGCCATGCAGGTTTCGACGGCGAGCATGTGCTTGCGTAGCGATTCGCTCGGCGTGTGGTCGCACATCAGGCGGTAGGCGTCCTCGCGGGTCATGGGGGCCAGTTTATCCCCTGGTGCGCAGGAAATCTTCGGCGTCACTCCCGCGTAGATTGAGTGTCCGGTTGCCGTCTCGGACGGGAACCACCTTCTCACCGTCGAGTTCCATCCAGTGTCTGTGGGGGCTGGGACTCACGTGGATGACTGCTATCTCAAGTAAACCATAAGGTTGAATTTGGATTGAAACCAGGCCAACTGGGTTTGGTGCGATGGACACCTTGACCGCCTCATGGACGACTTGGGCAAATGCGTCGGCCGAACCGCCGTCGGCGATGAGGGAGAGGTCACCTTCCAGCCCGACAGCTTGTCCTGAATCGTCCACCCCGATGACGACTGTGCCGCCCTGAGCGTTGAGCATGCCGCAGATGGCCTTGAGGCAGGCGGTCTGTTGACGCCGGTTCTTTTGGCAGCCGACTGAATCCCACCTAAAGGTGGATTTGTATTCCCTGGTCTGGCTCTCGGGTGGGAACCGGGAGACCTTCAGTGTCTGATGAGGGTCTTCCACCGCCATCCGGGCGGCATCTGGATGGCCATCCAGAACGGCCAAGAACATTTTGAGTCGGAGGGCATTCCGATCTGGTCCGGTAAGGGGGCCAGGGCTATCGAATTCAACCCGCGTGTATTGCGGGAAGAGCGCGTAAAGGGATTCCCGTTGGCACCCAGCCAGTTCAACCAGACGGCGCTGGGCCGGTTCGGCCATGTGGAAGGCCCCAGCATTGTTTGCCAGCGTGGATGTCCACCAGGGGGTGGGTTCCAGGGGCGGGCCGGAATAGGGGGTTTGGATCGGGCCGAACGGGTTGCGGCCCCTTGTCCCCGGTTCGTGGAGCCCACGTTCATAAACAAGCCGAACCAATTGGAAGAACGAGTAAGGGCATTCCGGCTCTAAGGTCGTGTGGAAGACCGATTCAGGCAATCCGGCTTTGACCTGCCCCAAAAGCCAAAGCCGCAGGAACCAGGCCAAGGTGGCATCGTAGGCGGCTTCGGATCCGAGGGGAACGATCTCCCGGGCTTTGGCAACACCCATTTCGCCAGCAAGGCCGCGGATCGATAGCCCAGGCATTCTTCCACCAAAAGGTTACTTTGGCCAGCGGGTGAGGGTGCGGAACGATACCGGGGAATAGAGGGCGGCGACTGTTGGGGCCGTTTTCGGAGTCCAAAGCAGGATTCCGGAATCGACGGCTTCTATCCCGCATCCGCCGGGGAGTTCCAGTTCGGCTCCTGTTTCCAGGTTCAGCAGTCGTTGTCCCGATCGGTCGCCGTAATGGAGCAGGGCGGGCGCATACAACCCCAAGATCGACCCCCGGATTTCAGCGGCGGGCGTCACTTTTGCCTTTTCGCGGTCTAGCAGGCTCACAACGGTCGTGCCCGCGGGGGTCCGCTCCAACCCCATGCCGAAAAGGCTGCCTTCGATCAGCTTGGAGTCTGCGAACTTTGTCCCGAGTGCTTTTTTTTCAAACAGGCCGGTGGCCATGTCAAAAGATTCCAACAGGCTGGATTGGGCCCCGTGGGTGACACAGATCAGTTTGCCGTTTTCGGCAATGAGCTTGTCGTTGACCCGTCCCGTTGCTTGGGTCAGGGAATCGAACCGCCCCAGGTAAGTGGCCCGAGGTTTGCCGTTGGGGAAGTCGAACCGCATCAGGACCTCCAGCCACGGCTTTTTTTGTTTGTCGTCCCATCGCAAAATGGCGAAGACCGAGTCGCCCACCTTTTCCCAACCGGAAACGGCACTGACTTCAAGGGTTTTCTTTTCGGCGGCAACGTCACGGTTGATCTGATCCGCCTGCTCTTTGGTGAAGATTTTGTCGGATGTGGCGATGGACGAATAGGTGGCAAAGGTGGCGCGGTTGGACTTGCGGAATCCGACCCCCTTGTCGTCAAAGGTCAACACATGCCCGGCGACCGGAATCCACAAGCGGCCGGTTTGGGTGTTCATCGGCTCGAATCCGGGCTTTATGGAAACTTTTGTCTGTCCTTCTGGGCCATTTATGGTAAACAGACCGTCTTTGAAGGTGATTTCGCGCGTCTGCGGTTGGGTTTGCGACAGCAGCGCGGCCAACGCGAAACTTGCCCAAGTCATGGAACCAGTATGACGTGTCGCGACTGTCCCAGGTATGACGGAGAAAAGCGGATTTGTCTGGATGGCAAGCTCAACCCGCACCGTTATGAACAGGCCCAAGAGGTTGTCAAACTGTTTGGCCTCCGGGTGGTTTGCCCCTTCAACGACCACCGGGAACGACTGATTTACAACCGGTCAGCACCGCTCAGCCGCAAAGCGGAATGAACGCAAGCTCACCAGTACTTTTTTTGCTGCCTGTTGGCAAGGTGATTGATGGCCGCGTTGGCACCGGAGTATGAAACGATTCGTGCCGCTGCAACGGCAAGGGCGCTTGCGCAGGAATAGACAATCGTGCCCGGGGCCATCGGCCACGGAATCTGATACCGAACCATTCCGATCCCAAAATTGACCAAATAGTAAGCCAGGCCCACAGCCAATGACAAAAGGATGATTGTTGCCAGATTCGGGTTCCGCAGCCGGGATTCAATGAAAATCAATATGGCCGCAGAGAGGATCCCCCGCATCGAATAAATGGCCAGGCGGCCCCAATCCAATTCAACGACTGTTCCCATAAAAAGGCTGTAAACGGCGTTTAGCACAACTTGAACAATGATGTTGAGAAAAACAAATGCAATGTATTCGGCAATGTGCCGCTTATCGGATTTCGTTGAGGGTTTGTTCGGCATGATCCAAAAACAGCATGGCCGGCAGACGCATTGTCCCTCCATCCCGTGCGATGCTGAAATGCTGGCGAGCCACAACAGACGTATCATAGCGGAGACGGCGGTAGGAACCTTCTGAAAAGAGGAGTGATTCGGGAAATCCTGTGCGCTTGCTAGACGACAGATCGACCAACCACCCTCCCGGTTGCTCCTCAATCTTAAATTGGACAATTCGGGAAATCTCCCACACTAGATATCCGCCGTAACTGTTCTTGTATGGCGCAGGATTGGGGCGTCCGCCATTTTCGTATCCGGCAAGCAACGCAGTGTTGCCCAACCCAACATCGGTGGAATCATTCGGATTATCCAATAACTCCTTTGGCACGGCCCCACAATCAACCAGGAACTTTGCCGAAATTGGCCATCCGCCGCGATCTTCGGCGTAAATGGCAGCCGCTTGTCCCAACTGGCGCATTTGGCTGATTCCAACCGTACTTTTGGCCGCCCCTTTGCCTCCTGCCATCGAAGCCAATGCGATTGCCATCAGCAAGGCAATGATGCCGATCACGACTAAGAGTTCAACTAAACTTAACCCAGCTTGGTTCAAAGATCGGTGGAAGCGCATGTGTCTTGAGGGCAACGTTCGCGGAAGTATGTGTGGCAAATCGTTGGTTCAACGTCATAACACCTCCAAGTGTAACCGTGTTCATGAAGACGCTTCTTCTTTTAAGGGTTGTGGGCACGATACGATTTGCCGTCCTCACTACCGCCTTGATCATTGCAAACGGAATCCCATACCGTGGCATTTGTGATCGGGCCCCATGTTTGGCTGTTGATGAATTCGCCGCAGGCAGGCAGGGGATCCTCAATCCCATCGGTGGGAATCAGCCCGACTGCATTGTATGATTGTTCCCAGCTGATCGATTGCTGCTCTTTGGGGCTGAGGGTTCCGCCCGTCACGACTGTTAGTGAGATTGATACGATGCTGAATAGGTGGGAGAGAGTTGCCATGTTAGCACTATTGTACGGGGGGGGTGATTGTCAAACATAGGATCAAAACCTTAACAAAGCAGGTTGATTGGACCCGTGAACCCTTGTCTCGAACTCAAACCGCGCTTTCGATTGCCAGGGGCTCGATTTGGAGTCGCAAGATGCGCCGTCCGTCACTTTCTTCGATATAGAACGTGCACCGGTCGTCGGAGATCCGCTCGCCGACGGCGGGTTGCCGGCCGAACAATCCGAACACATAGCCGCCGATGGTGTCGAACTCTCCGCTTTCAAAGTCGGTCCCGATCGCCTCGTTCACGTCGTCAAGGTGGAGCTTTCCGCTGACGGAGTGGCCGTTGGCGGTTTTTTGGATTTCGGGGGGCGCGGTGTCGTACTCGTCGATGATTTCACCGACCAACTCCTCAACGATGTCCTCGATCGTGACCAACCCTGAAGTTCCGCCCAGTTCGTCTTTGACAATGACCATTTGGGTTTTTTTGCTGCGCATGTCGGCAAGCAGCGAGTGGAGCTTTTGGGTTTCATGGACGCTGTAAGCGGGCCGCATGATCTGGTCGATGGTCACGTTGTCTTGGTTGCGGGCCAGGGCAAGCAACACGTCTTTGGCGTGGACGATGCCGATGATGTTGTCATCGGTGTCTTGGTAAATGGGCAGCCGCGAGTGCCCGGTGGCTTCGATCAAGTCGGCAATGGCGTCCAGGTTCGTGTCGGCCGGGATGCTTTCCATGTCGACCCTCGGGGTCATGATTTCGCGGACGACGGTGTCTCCGAATTCGAAAACGGATTCTAGGAGCTCACGTTCTTCTTCTTCGATTCCGCCGGCATCTTCATTGCTTTCCAGGATCTCCTTGATTTCTTCTTCAACCCGGTTGTGGATCGTGAACCGGGCGCTTGTATTGAACCGTTTGGCGATGACGTCAGCGACGCCGACGGCCAACACGCCAGGGAGCCGGAAGGCCAGGTTGAACAGTTTGAGGATCCACCCAATTCTCATCATCGTGTCCATGGGGTGGGTGACGGCAACCGATTTGGCAACCAGTTCAGCCACGATGACATTGACCCCCATCACGGGAATGCTCAAGGCTGTTGCCGCCAAAACGGAGGCGAAATAGAATTGGCTGGGGTGCACAGGCGAGGCGATCCACCCGAGCCTTTCGGCGATGGCTGGGGCGGGCAACAAGCACAGCAAAACCAGCCAAGCCCGCATTGTTTGGGCACCCAGAACACAGGCTGCCACGATGGAGTCTTTGTTTTCGATCAGGCCGGAGAGAACCCGGTTTTCGCGCGAACCTTCGTCGTGGGCGCGGGCGTGGCTGGCCCGGAGGACTTCCAAACCTGACGAACCGGCCACGCAGACAGCGTTGACCAGCATGACGGCGACAAAAGCGGTCAAGAGTAAAGCGAGGTTGACAGGGTCCGTAAAGATCCCGATCGCTTCGGGGCGGTTCGCAGCGGATAGGCCTTGGGCGAATGCGAGAACCGGAACCACTATGGCCGCACTTGTGAGGGCCAAGGTCGTGCCGGTGCCCGCGGGGCCTATTCGCCGCCGACGTTCACTCGGGTCGCTGTTCATTTCGAACGGTTGCTTTCCATTGTATCACTTGGGGATGAGGGCGAAAAACACGATTCCCACCGTGGTGCCGACGGCGGCACCCAAGGCAAGTTCAAAGATCGAGTGGAATTTGGCCTCCCACCGGCTCTGCGCGATGACCGCCGCCAAAAGGATGGCAATCCCACCGACAAGGACATTATCGGCGAGCAAAAGGCAAGCTGTAGCAAGGAAGAATCCAAGGGCCGCATGCCCGCTGACGAGTCCACCCTGCATGACCTGGCCCCGGGATCCGATGCCCTTGCCGATGATGACCGCGATCAGGGTCACAAACAGCCCCACGATGATTTTTCCCACGACATTGAGCCCCACCCCATCGGCCATCAAGGAAAGGCGGATACGTTCCCACTGTCCCTCTCCCAATGCGATGAGCGAACCAACGATGATCGCCATGATGGTGGTGATCAGCACGGCTCCGGCGGCGATGTCTTTGGCAAATTTGGCCAGGGGGTGGTAATTGGGGCTGGCCAGATCCACGGTCGCCTCAATGGCGCTGTTGAACATTTCGGCCACCAAGACGAACGTGATCATGAACAGCAGGACCAGAATCTCGCGCAATTGAAGCCGGAAGAACATAGCCGCCATCAACGTCACAAACGTGACGTAAAGGTGGATCCTCATGTGCCGCTGGGTGCGGAATGTGTGGATGATGCCGCCGAACGCCACCTTGAACGGGGCGAGCAGATCCCGGTTAGCGGCCAGCCGGAGCCTCCATGCCGTGCGGGAGCGACGACCAATCGGAATCCTCGGGCAATCCAGCGGCCCGCATGGCTTGGTTCATGGCATCGACCATGGCGATCCGGTCGGAATCGGAATGGTCGTCAAACCCCAGCAAGTGCAGGGTTCCGTGCACCGCCAGCATGGCCGCTTCGTCCACCGGGCGCACCTTTCTTGATTTTGCTTGGGTTTCTGCCATCTCCCAGTTCAGAATGACGTCTCCCAACAGGCCCGAGAACCGTTCGGGGGCAGGAAATGTGAGCACGTCGGTGGTGCCAGCGATCCCTCGGAATCTCTGGTTCAGCTCGGCCAGTTCTCGCGGATCGGACAAAACCACGGTCACTTCGCCGGCTGGCGCCTTAAAAATCCGGAGTGCGGCAAGCACGGCCTCGCGGATCGGCTTAGCGGCTTTCCGCTTGGGCAGGTGGTTCACCACGCTCACGCGATGGGGGTTCTTCACTTTCTCGGCCTCCATGGTCGAGTTGAAATTCGGCGCCGATGGCGCTCACAGGGGAGTCGGTCGGGTAATCGATGCGCTGGTGGCGCACGGCCCGGAGTGTCCGGCAGAACGATTCGCAGATGACCCCGAGGTCTTTAAAGGTTAGGTCGGATTCGTCGAGCTGCCCATCGGCCCGGGATTTCTCGATGAGGTTAGCCACAAACAGGTCAAGGCTTTGGTCGCGCGGCGCAACCCGGCTGGCCGCTTCAACCACGTCGGCCAAATGCAAAAGGGCCGCTTCTTTGGTTTGGGGCTTGGGGCCAGGGTAGCGGAACTTCTTTTCAGATTCTTGGCTGGGTGCCAGCACTTTCTCCTCTACCGCCCGGTGGTAAAAATAGGTGATCAGGCTGGTGCCGTGGTGCTGCTCGATCCCGTCGACGATGGTTTGGGGGAGTTTGTGCTTTTTGGCCAGGTCAACCCCATCGGTGACATGGGCGGCGATGATTTGGGCGCTGAGGGAAGGCGAAAGGTCGTCGTGGACATTATCTCCGACCTGGTTTTCGATGAAATAGCCGGGCCTTGCCGTTTTTCCGATGTCGTGGAAGTAGGCCATGGTGCGGCAAAGCAATGGGTTGGCGTCGATCTCGCGGGCGGCCGATTCGGCCAAATTCGCCACCCCGACGCTGTGGGCATAGGTTCCGGGTGCCCGCAAAACGAGTTCCCGGATGAGGGGATGCTCGGGTGAGCCGAGCTCGAGCAAAGTCCAGTCGCTGGTGATGCCGAACATCTTTTCCACGACGGCGACACCCAACCAAAACACGGCAGTGGCGATGACGGCGGCGATAGCTCCCCAAAGGGCGGCCTCCCACGGGGCCAGCGTGAATTGGGGCATCACAAATGCCATGCAGGCGCAAATCAGGGCTTGTACGGCGGCTTGCACGCTCATGGCCCTAATCAAGTCGCTCCGCTGCTTCAGCGGGTTCACGGCGTGGGCGGCGACCGCCCCCGCGAGGAAGGTCCCCGCCGCCAGGTCGATTGGCAAGGCACCGATCAGCCCCAAAAGCAGGACGCTCATGCTCAGGCCGGCCATGCCGATTCCCGGCGTCGCCAGCGAGCCCACCAGCATTGCCTGGGCGACCAACGGGGCCATGAGCAGGAAGCCAACCCGGCTTTGTGCTTCGGGGTCGATCGAAAGGTTGGCCACTTGGAGCCCGCCGACGGCGATGAGGCTCGTAAACCAGACCAACTGGTCTATTTTGTTGCGTTTCGCTCTGTCAGGCTCAACGGTCTTAAAGTGCGCGTGAAGCATCATCCCGCCAATCAGCGAGAGCAGGAGTGTGCCCACAACGGTTGCGGCCGGCACCGGCCACGTGCGGTGCAACAGCAAGAGGGCGGCCATTGCGGCCGCGCCGGCCAGCCGGTAGCCCGATTGAAGGACGACTTTGCCAAGATCTGACTTTCCTTTTGCGAAAAGTCTCGTCCAATTTTTGATGCTGAAATCAGCCATAGGATGCCCCGTGCTCCAGGGCGGTGAGCCGCGTTAGCCGCGTTGGGGGCGTCGGCGTTGGGCTTTCCGGCGCTTTTCGCTTGGTTTTTCGTAGTGCGAGTGGTCTTTGAGTTCGCGCAGCAACCCGGATTGTTGGATTTTTAGGTTGAACCGCTTGAGCGCTTGGTCGATCGATTCGCTTTGGTGGACGCTGATGTAGATCATGGCAAAATCTCGGAGGGCAAAAGATACCGCATTTGGCCGGTCACTGGCGGGTCCCCCCTCCGGTTGGGGCAGGAGGCAGTTCCCCGACAAACGCATAGTCGGCCAATCCCCGGCGGACTGGACGGGGGTCGTCGTGAACACACACGACGCAGAGGCTTTTTGCCCCTTCCAGTTGCATCATCCGATAGGCGATTCCTTGGCCGTACATCACGTGGCCGGCCCCGGCCATGATGACCATGATGTTCTTGGATCCGGGCCAAGACCGCCGCCAATCCAAGGCCGTTTTGGCCATCCCGGTGTCCCAGGTGACCTGGCCCGCGTAGATGTTCACCCCGCCCATGGCCGGCGGGTGCCCCCCCAGCAAGGCGTCGAACACCATTTCATGGTCTTTGTTGGTCAGGTCGAGCATCGGCACCCATTTGCGCTGCATTTCGTCGAACGAATCGTAACCTTGCTTGGAGGCTTGGCTGACCCACGCCCGTGGAACGTTGAGCGCGACCATCGGCAAGTGCAGGTCGCGGACCGCTTCCATGACGGGTCGGTAGGCCGCATAGCTGTGGCCCCATTGCGTTTTCCAATCCGATGCGGTTTCGAACTCCTCGATCGTCTTAGTGCCATAGCTCAATCCGTTGATGTAGAGTTGATGGTCACGGGTAAACATCTCCAACCCGACTGAGACATGACGGCCCCGCTTGGCGAGGGCGCGCATCAAGTCGGCTTGGGTTTTGTGGTGGCTCGGCGTGGCGTGGCTCTCACCGACCAAAAGGTATTGGACTCCATCGCAGGCGGCGGCGATGTCGTCTGCGGTGACCGCTTTTCCCGTGCGGGTGTCGGTGAAACCCATCTGGGCCATCACCGTGCCGCCCCTGCCAATCGGCAAGTTGTAGGCGTCGGGGGCGTCTTGGGCGGGGGCGGCGTGTTGGGCCGCCAAGAGAAGGGCCATCCAAACGGGCATGCCCTATTGTACGTCGCCCGGCAAGCCTTTGGCCGCAAGGCGCCGGCAGATTTGCGCCGGGAGGGCAACCGAGCCATAAACCCAACCTGAATAAATCTGAACCAAATCCGCACCGGCCTCCATACGTTCCGCGGCTCCTTCCGGATCCATAATCCCGCCGACGCCGATCAGCGCCAGCCCTTCTGGGGCGTTTTGCTTCAGGTGCTTCAGGGCGGCAAGGGCCTTCCCTTTCAAGGGCGCCCCCGATAGCCCGCCTTGAATCCCCGGGTCGGCCGGTAGCATGTCCCGGGCGGTTGTCGTATTGGTTGCGATCAGGCCCGCAAGCCCAAAGTCATCAGCCGCTTCAAGCACCTCGTCCAAACCAGCCAAATCCAAATCGGGGGCAACCTTGACGAAGATCGGTTTTTGGTCGTCGATCTCCTTGAGCCGCCAAAGGATCTTGCTGAGGGCGTCACGATCCTGGAGGGAGCGCAGCCCTTCGGTGTTGGGCGAACTGACATTGACAGCGAAGTAGTTGCCGTGCTCCCGCAAAAGCTTGAAAGAATAGGCGTAGTCCTCGGCCGCTTGCTCCAGAGGTGTCGCCTTGCCCTTGCCGATGTTGATCCCGAGCGGGATCCTGGGTTGCGATTGCTGGAGCCGGGCGAGCAGGGCGTCCGCGCCACTGTTATTAAAGCCCATGCGGTTGACGATGGCTTTTTGACCAGGTATTCTAAAAAGCCGAGGTTTGGGGTTACCGGGTTGGGCGTTCCTCGTGACGGTTCCGATTTCCACAAACCCGAAGCCGAAATCGGCCCACCGGTCAATCGCCTCGCCATCTTTGTCGAACCCGGCGGCGAGCCCGACCGGGTTGGGGAACTTGATTCCGGAGACTTCCTTTTCGAGGCTTGGGTGGTGGAACTGGTCACCCTTGACCCATCCTTTGGCCACCGCATGCATGCCCAGTCGGTGAACCCGTTCCGCATCGAGGCGGAAGAGCGCCGGACGCAGGACGTTTTCGTAAAGGCCCGCCTTCATTTGCCGTCCCCGGATGCCTGGACGGTGACCCGGGGCTTGGGTTGCATGGCCGGGACGACCCAAAAAACGACGATGCCGACGAGGAGGAGGGCGAGCGGGAGCCAAGGGAATCGTCGGGAGGCGCGCTCGGGCATCGGACAAAAGTATATCCCCCGGTATGATGGCGGCATGGCGCAGGCGGTTGGCGGGGTCGAACGCATCCTCAGAACCCCGGCCCTACGCTGGCTTTATGAGGCGTTGACCTTTGTCGGTGAGGTCACGGTCCTAGCTTGGCAGGGTTTTGCCCGCATCTTCCACCGACCTTTTGAACTGAAAGAAACCCTGAACCAAATGGCGTTCGTTGGGGTTTCCTCCGTGCCAATCATCGCGCTGACGACGTTCAGTTCCGGCGCGGTGATCGCTCTCTATTCGGCAAACCTGTTGCAAGACTACGGGGCCTCGGGCTTGGCGGGCGGGACTGTTGCCCTGAGCGTCACCCGCGAACTGGCCCCCGTGCTGGTGGGGATTATGGTGGCAGCGCGCTGCGGCTCGGCGATGGCCGCCCAAATCGCCACGATGGCGGTGACGGAGCAAATCGACGCCCTGAAATCGTTGAGGGTCTCACCGGTCAGCTACCTGGTCGTGCCGCGTCTAATCGCCTGCCTGACGATGCTGCCTGTTTTGGCGGTGGTGGGGATGTACGCCGGAATTGCCGGAGGCTATCTGGTCGCCGTCCCCGTCGCCGGGATCCCGCACGGGCTGTTCATCCACAGCCTCCAGCAGTTCACCACGATGCACGATGTCGGCGGCGGGATCCTAAAAACGGTGGTTTTTGGGCTGATCGTCGCGTTGGTCGCATGCCAGCAGGGGCTTCGGACGGAAGGCGGGGCGGTCGGTGTGGGGCACGCGACAACGCGGACGGTTGTCCTCACGATGGTGTTGATTTATGTAGCCAACTATTTTTTGACCGCCGCCCTCTATTCGTGACCGGCGGCGAGATGGCCCCAATCGGCTACACCGCCGCGGGTTGGCCGCTCTGGGAAACGGACTCGTAAGCCTTGATGGCAATTTGCGATGCCCAAAGTCCGTCGCGGAGCGTGGACATCGGCGGCCTCTTGTCCAAAATTGCTGAAAGGAAATCGTCGACCATCAGGGCGTCCAGGTTGCTCCCGGTTCCGATGGTTTTCATTCCGTCGGCCCCGGTGAGGGAGGCACCTTGGCTGAAAAGGTCGAGTTCAATGACGCCCTTTTCGCCGACAAGGTTGAGCTTGACGTTGCCCCAAGTGTGGTAGGCGTCCGGCCGGTTCCAACTGGAATCGATGCTAGCAAAGGCCCCGCTGTCAAAACCGACGGTCACCATGGCCGTGTCGTCCCATTGCTGGCCGTAGTGGCCGTTGCCGATTTGGGCTTGGACATGGGCGACTTCCGGGCCGAACAACCGCCGGAGCAGGTCTGCAACATGCACCACGTGGTCGATCATGGCCCCGCCTCCGCTAAGCGCTGGATCCGTGAACCAGCCAAAGGGGCACCGGCCCTGGTTGGTACAACAGGCGGCGAGCAGAGTCCCAATGTCCCCGTTTTCCACGCGGGATTGGGCAGCGGTGAAGTTGGGGGAAAACGGGCAAGGAAAAGCGGTGGCCAAAACCAGGCCAGGGGAATCGGCCAATACCTCGATTTGCTGGGCATGGTCGGCGTTGGGCGCAATCGGCTTTTCGCACAGGGCATGTCGGCCCGCTTTGACAGCTGCCTTCAAATGCTCCAGGTGGCGCATGTTTTCGCTGGCGATGCAAATGGCGTCCACCTGGCCCAGCAGGGTCCCGAGGTCGGCCGTGTAGTGGGTGTCGAATTGGGCGGCAAGGGCTTCTCCCCGTTCTGCCTGGTCATCCCAGATCCCGACGAATTCGGCCTTTGGATTCCCTTGCAGGCTGGAGATGAAAGATGGGGCGTGCACGTGGGCGGCACCGACAAGCCCGACTCGGATCGACATGCCCTGAGTATGCCCCAGCGGTAGACTCCTTCCACAATGCCCGACTCGAATCTGGTCATTATCGACGGCTACAGCCTCTTGTTCCGGGCGTTTTACGGAACCCGGTTCCTCAGCACGAGCGACGGAAAACCGACCAACGCCCTTTTCGGGTTTGTGAGCATGCTCTTCACCCTGCTTGAAAGCTACAAACCCCACGCCGTGATGGTTGCCTTGGATGCGCCGGGCAAGACATTCCGCCATGCCGAATATGCCGAATACAAAGGCACGCGTCGGGAAACCCCGGCGGAACTCATCAGCCAGCTCGAATTTTCCCGCCAGCTAATCGAAGCGCTGAACATCCCGGTTTTCGAGCTCACCGGTTACGAGGCCGATGACATCGTCGGCACGATCAGCCGCCTTGGCGAGGAGAATGGGTATGCAACAACGATCGTCACCGGCGACTTGGACAGCTTGCAATTGGTCGACCATTGCGTCAGCGTGATGACGACGAAAAAGGGTGTGACCGATGTCGTGGTCTACGACCCGGCGGCCGTTGTGGAGCGTTATGGCTTCGGCCCGGAATTCGTTCCGGATTACAAGGCGTTGGTCGGGGACACCAGCGACAACATCCCCGGGGTACCCGGCATCGGGGACAAATCTGCGAGTCTGCTGATCAAAGAGTTCGGGCCGATCGAAGAGATCATGCGCCGGATCGACGAGGTGCCAGAAAAGTTCCGGAAGAAGATCGTCGGCAATGAAGACCAAATGGTCAAAAGCAAATGGCTGGCCACCATCATCCGGGATGTCCCCTTGACCTACGACTTTGCCCGGTACCGCATGGATCCCGAGCATTTAGAAGCGGCGTCAAAGATGCTCACGGCTCTTGAGTTCCGTGGCCCGCTGCGGAAATTAGAGCAGGTGATGGCCCCTTACATGAACGGCGGGGGCCCCGCGGTTTCAACCCCCAAATCGTCGGCAATCGAGATCAGTTACGACGACGACGTGATGGACTATGAGGAACTTTCCAACTGGGTGGGAACCTCGCGCTACGCTTTGCTAATGGCCGATGCGTCCGCGCAAGGGTCGTTGTTGGAAGAGAATGAAAAGCTGGCGTATGTCGCCGTCAGCCGCTCGGTCCGTCGCGCCGACCCGCAAGCCGCGCTGGAGTTGTTCCGCCGGGATCCTGCCCAGGCAATCGGCCATGAGACCAAACCGTTCTACCGGGGTTCAAAGGTGGATGCCCCCCCGGGGTTCGATGCGACCCTCGGAGCCTATGTTTTGCAGACTGGTCGGTCAAATTATTCGCTCCCAGATCTTGCCATGGGATATCTGGATCTCGATTCCCCTCCCCCGACGCCGCAAGACCAGGCGGCTTGCCTTTATGCATTGGAATCGGTGATGCGGGGTCGGATCGAAGCGGAAGGGCAATCGCGGGTTTTGGATGGCATCGAACTTCCGCTCGTGCCGATCTTGGCGCAGATGGAGGATCGCGGCATCGAACTGGATGCGGCGATCCTGCAGGAGTTCAGCGCCGACTTGGAAGCCGAGATGAAGCTCATCCAGGCCAAGGCTTATGAACTGGCTGGTCAAGAATTCAACATCCTCTCTCCCAAGCAAATCGGCGAGGTTCTTTTTGACCAGATGCAGCTCCCGGGAGGGAAGAAGACGAAGACCGGCTGGGCTACCGGGGCCGAGATTTTGCAAGAGCTCGAGGTTGAACATGAGATCGCCGGGACGATCCTTCAATACCGTGAACTTGCCAAGCTCAAAAGCACATATGCCGACTCGCTACCCAAGATGAAGGGCCCGGATGGCCGGGTGCATACGTCGTTCAACCAGGCAGTAGCCGCCACTGGCCGTCTCAGCTCCAACGAGCCGAACCTTCAGAACATCCCGATCCGCACGGAATTAGGCCGCAAGATCCGCAAGGCGTTTGTGGCGGCCGAGGGGTTCACGCTCGGTTCGTTCGACTATTCGCAGATCGAGCTCCGGATCCTTGCGCACATGTGCCAAGACCCCAATTTGGTTGAAGCGTTCCAAAAGCGGGTCGACGTGCACACGGTGACCGCGGCTTTGATGTACGGGGTTCCAGAAGCCGAAGTTTCTAAGGCGCAACGGGGATACGCCAAGCTGCTCAACTATGCGGTGCTTTACGGGGTAACCGGCTATGGCTTGGCGGCGCAGCTTGGGCGCGGTTTTAGTGTCGAAGATGCCAATGCCCTGATCAAGCAGTACAACGAACGGTTCCCCAAGGTCAAAGCGTTCACTGAGGCCATGGTAGATGAAGCCCGGAGCAAAGGGTTCACATCGACCATGTGCGGGCGGCGGCGTACATTCCCGGATATCCATGCCGGCAACCGGACCACAAGGGCTTATGCGGAAAGGCAGGCCATGAACGCCCCGATCCAGGGCACGGCCGCGGATATGATCAAGATCGCCATGATTGACGTCCACAAAACCCTCAAGGGAGCCCAGTCCCGAATGCTCTTGCAAGTGCACGACGAACTCGTGTTTGAGTGTGCCAGCGACTTTGCCGACTATAAAGAGACCATTAAGTCTCAAATGGAGGAGGCGATCCCGATGTCGGTTCCCATTGAGGTGGACAGCAAGTATGGCGACAACTGGATGGAGATGACCCCCGCCTAGCCTTGGGCTTTGACGGGGATGATCTTGATTTCGCTGACTTTGGCGGGTTGCTCGCCCCGGTTAATCAGGCGAACATAGCGCATCCTCATGGCGGAATGGACAACCGGGATAGTCACCCCCCCTTCCACAGGAGTTCCGAAAATTGCCCCGAGCCGGTCTAGCGAGGGCAGGGCGACCCAGCGGATGGCGGCGTCGGAGTTTTGGGAGGTGCCATAGGCCCAGATCTCGAGGTTCGGGTAGTTGGAGCCCAGGAGGGTGAGGTCGACTTCGCCGACGACACGGTCGCGCCCCAGGTCGATTTCAACCCATTGCCTTGAACCCAATTCAAACCCTCCGGCTGGGTTCCCGTCAACCAGTGCGGCCAGTTGGGCGGGGAATTTGCCGGTGGAGTCGGACACGCTCTTATCCGTGGCCAGATTTTGGGACAGATCCAGCTCTTGGCTCGGCAAATTGAACCTCAGCTCGACGTTGGGGAGGTTTCCGTTGCCTCGGACTGACCAGTCCAAAAGTTGCCAAGCGGGCAGCCAAGTCGCCGCACTCGCCCCATTCCGGGCCGCTTTGACGAGGATCCAGGCGTCGGCACCGGATTTAGGGTCGGCAAACAGGGGCTTGCCCCCCATTTGATCGGGGGTGAAGAAGGCGAATCCGCCGTTGGCGCTGTCCACTGTGGCCAAGGGTGTGGCAGATCCCGGCCGGTAGAGGCTGATCTGGGTTTTGACGAGGTTCTCGCCGTTGGCCCCGACGGCATGGATGAGGAGTCCGGGTTGGATAGCCTTCCAGGGGAAGGCCCAGTCTTGCGGGCGTTTGCCGATTTGGCTTTGTAGGTACCACGCCTCGCTCCGGCTGAGCAGCCCGTTGTCCCAAAGCGGGACCGGAGAATCGTCCGCAAACCCCAACGCAGGCAATTCAAGCCCCGGGATGCGGAGCCCGTCGTCGCGGGTGTCCGGCAACCATCCAAACGACGTGCCGTTTGTTTTTGGCCACGGGGCGGCGTCACTGGGGGGGACGGCAAAACCGTTGGCAAGCGGAACCAAGGCCCGGACGCCTGCTCTTGCCACATCGTCGGGATTGGCCGCAGGTTGGCCGTCGAGGGCAACCCGGAAATCGGCGGTAGCAGGATCCAAGGCGACATTGACTCTTTGGAACACCCCTTCCGGCAGGGTCACAAACCGGCTGAACGGCAACAGGAAGTGGTTGATGCGTGCCGCCGTGAGTTGGTAGAGCAACAGCGGCTCCCCAGAGGGGCTGACCGACTTGATGTGAGCAAGAGTCTCTGCCCCGGCTTCAAACGCGACGGAAACCCCGGAGGGGAAGTATTCAAGGCTGTTGTTGCCCAAAGAAACATCGCCAGCCGCATCCACAGTCACTTGGATGACAGATTTCCGCGGGTCAGTGGGATCGGCGGCGACCGGCAACGTGAATGCTGCTGATTTCGTGCCACCCGGGGCGATCGGGCCGGGGACATCGATGGAAACGGGGGCCTGGCCCGATGCGGAAGCGGTCAATCTTGCCGTTTCAGCCGGTGCCGATCCGACGTTTTTGAGGATGGCCGAATAGCTACCCTTTTCGGCTCCTGGGACAACGGCCATGACGGCGACATCTGCGCCAGCCGGAGAGGAATCGGCCCATGTGATTTCCAGCCGCGGCCGTTCGGCGGACCACTCGCCGCTGAAAAAGGCGTATTCGGCGCTGGATTCAAGGCGGAATCCAAAGGCGGAGAAGGGGTGGTCGAGCCGATCCTGAACGGCGGCGCCAAGGCCGGAAACGATGACTTCCCGACCCTTGATTTCCGTTGAAGCCGATGCAATGGGGGTGGAATCGGTGGCGTTCCGGGCTCCGCCATCGGCCCATTTCAGGCCGTCGCGGCCCTGCCGGGCAAAGGCCCAAGTGGCCGACCCCCAAGCCGGGACGGCGGGGTCGAACTTGTCGAACCGGTAGGCCCTCCCCGGCCCTTCCATCCACTGCTTTCTGATGGATGAAACGCTGAGCGGGATGCTGCCCGTGCCTCGGCTAATGGTAAAGACGAGGCTGGCGGAGGCGACTTTGCGCCCGTTGAACCGTTCCCAATCGAGTTCCGGGAAATCGACCAAAACGGCCCGGCCGCTCCCCAAAACAAGCGAAGGTTCGCGCCCGTAATTGGTGGTTGGCGCGCTTTGTTCGATGGTTGTGTCGAGGACTGGGGCCAGGCGCGCCCGCAGGGGCAGGGTGGAGGTGGCCGGCTGGCCGATCGCCCCCAGCAGGAATGCCGGCATCAACATGGCCTGAGTTTAGCGCAAGGCGCTCCCGTGGGCCCGATCAAAAAGGCATGAGGGCAACATAGTGCACCCGGTCGCTCCGCACCCGGGGCCTGTCCAAGGAGTAGCTGTCGTATGCCGTGCACGATGCAAATCCAGACGCGTGGAGGGCCTCCCGGATTTCTTCATCGGAGTGGGCCCGCTGGACGTGGGTCTCGTGGAACGTCTCGCCGCTACGCTCGAACTCCATGTCGACGCGGATGATCCGGCTTGCGGGGTCGTAATCGCCTTTCCACGAGTACTTGATGAGGGCCCGCTTGCGTTGGTCTTCTTGGTCGAACATGTGTTGTTCAAATGCATAGGGGGTATTGACGTCGAAAACAAAGCTCCCGCCGGGTTCCAGGTGGGCGGCGACGCACCGGGTTGCCGCTTGCAGGCCCTCCAGACAGGTGATGTAGTTGAGGCTGTCGAAAAATGAATAGGCGCCTTGGAACGATTCTCCCAGGTTGAAATCGGTGGCGTCGGCAACGTGGTAGCGGATATCCAGCCCTTGCCGGAGGGCTTTTTTACGGGCTTCCTCAACCATGGGGGCGCTGAGATCAAACCCGGTGACCCGGTATCCGGCTTCCGTCAGTAGTTCGGCCAAGGTGCCGGTTCCACAGCAGACATCGAGGAGGGTGTCGGGGTCGAGTTCATGCCGCGTAAGGAGCAGGCGGTAGTAACCGGCCCACATGTCGTAGGGCACGTTGGCCATCAAAAGGTCGTAGTGGGGCGCAATCGGCCCAAAGCTCGCCATAGGGTTTTGCCGGGATTAAACCTTGCTTTGGTATCGGGCCCTGATAAAAATCGCGACCGAATTGAGCACAATGAGCATCCCCATCAGGACGAGGATTGCGGCGGCGGCGGCGATCCGGAAGTCTTCTCGGGGCTGGCCGATCCAATCCAGGATCTGCAGGGGCAAAACGGTGTACCGGCTCTGCAAGCTGTCGGGCAGGAAGGTGACTAGACCGACCGCCCCGACGACGATGAGGGGTGCGGTTTCGCCGATGGCTCGGCTGGCGGCAAGGATGATGCCGGTCAGGATCCCGGGCATTGCCCTCGGGAGCACGGCCTTCTGGATGGTCTGCCATTGGGTGCTACCAAGGGCCAGCGAGGCTTCGCGGTAACTGTTGGGGACGGCTTTCAGAGCCTCTTGTGTCACCAGAATGACCATGGGCAAGACAAGGATGCCCATGGTGAGGGCCCCGGTCAGGATGCTTTTGCCCAGATGCATGGCCGTGACGAACAACGAGAGGCCGAGCATCCCAAAAACGATGGAAGGCACCCCGGCCAGATTGCCGATGTTCACTTGGATGAACCGGACAAGTGGCCCTTTGCGGTAATTGAATTCTTGCAGGTAGATGGCGGCGGCGATCCCGACGGGAACCACAAACAGAATGGTGAGGACCATCACGGCGACAGAACCGGCCAGGGGGCTGAGGATCCCGGCCTTCTTCGGAAAGATGCGGGACGGGAATTCAGAGACGAAGTGCCAATTCACCCGGGGCGCGCCGTCGGCGACCACTTTGGTGATGAGCGTCACCAAAATGGCCACCGCTGCAACGGCCGCAAAAAGGCAAAGAAATTGGAAAACCCGGTCTTGCCGTCGCCGCCGTTTGGTGTGGGCCGAAGGTTGAAGGAAGGCCGGCGAACTCATTGCGCCCTCGATTTGTGGCGGACGAACTGATACGCCAGGATGTTGAGGGCAAAAGTGATGATGAAGAGCAGAAGGCCAATGGCAAAAATCGACTGGTATTGGATATCCCCACGGGAGACATCCCCTTTGCTGATGTTGACGATCTGGGCCGTCATGGTCATCACCTCATCGCCGGGGTTGAGTGTGAGCTGGGGTCTGGCACCGGCGGCAATGGTAACGGCCATGGTCTCCCCGACCGCCCGCGAAAGGGCGAGGATGAAACTGGCCACGATTCCGCTAACGGCCGAGGGCAGCACGACTTTTCGGATGACTTCGCTTTTGGTGCACCCCAGTCCGAACGCGGCCTCCCGCAGTGCTTTGGGGACGGCGGTGATGGCGTCCTCACACAGGCTGCTGACGAGCGGCAACGTCATGAACCCCACAACGATGGCGCCGGCAGCCGCATTGGCGGGCCGAAAATCGGGAAGCATCGGGTTGAGGGTGGGCAACGTTTGGTGCAACCAATCAACAGATCCCCGGAGGGCGGGTGTGACAAGGGTCAATGCAAAGTAGCCAAAGACGACCGAAGGCACGCCGGCTAGGAGTTCCAGCACCGGCTTGAGGATCCGTCGGAGCTTTTCCGGCGCGTATTCGCTGAGATAGATCCCGACCCCGAGCCCGAGCGGGATCGAGACGAGCCCCGACCCGATGGTGATCAAAAGGGTGCCGCAGAGCAGGGGCAAAATGCCGAACTGCTTCTCGGACCCCATCATCTGCCATTTGTCGCCGGTCAAAAACGACCAAAGCGGGACGCTCTGGAAGAACGGGACGGATTCGGCAAACAAGATCGCGAAGATCCCGGCGGTGGCGACTATGCAGACAAGCGCGCAGACGAGGCAAAGGATGCGCACGGCCTTTTCAGTGGCTGTGCGCATCCGGCTCTTGGCATTCCCGACTTGGAAACTCCGCGCCTTTGCGGGATTGATTCCAACGGTTGCCATAGGGTCGATACCTTACCGCAGGCTATTTCGCGTTTTTCAAGATGTCGGCAACCGAGGAACCCGGTGCCGCCGCGGAAAAGATGCTGCCGGTAGTGCCCGCCTCGACGCGGGTTTTGACCATAGCGGCGATATCGGCCGGGAGCGGCAGGTAATCGCCGGCTTTGACGGCTTCGGATCCGTGTTCGCCGAGCATGAAGGCCACAAAGTCGGCGAGCAATTTAGATTCACCCATTTTGGCTTTGTTGACGTACATAAACAGCGGCCGACCAAACGGCGAATAGGTTCCGTCGGAGATGGAGGCTTCGCTCGGTTCGACAGGGCCCTTGCCGCCATCGACCGGCACGGCGCGGACTTTGTCCTTGTTGCCGTCGTAATAGGCGAACCCAACATACCCAAGCGAATTCTTATCGCCAGCCACACCGGCGATCAGCGGGTCATATTCGGATTGCTGCGAATAATCGGGGCGGACGTTGTCCTTTTTGCCGTTCACAACTTCGTTAAAGTATTCATATGTGCCGTGGGCGTCGGTCGGCCCGTAAAGTTTGATTTCTTCTTTTGGCCAGGAGGGATCCACTTCGCTCCACATCTTGACTTTGGAATCCTTGTCCCAGATTTTGTGGAGTTGCTCGATGGTGATGGACTTGAGCCAAGTGTTTTCTTTGTTGACGATGATGCAGAGGCCATCGAGAGCAACGGGCATTTCGATGAATTCGATCTTGGCCTTTTCGAGTTCGGCGATTTCGTCGGCTTTGATCGGGCGGCTGGCATCGGCGATGCCAATTTCGCCCTTGACGAACATTTTCATGCCCGAGCCGGTGCCGGATTTGCCGACCGTGATTTTGGCCTGGCCCATGGTGGAATTGAACAGCTCGGTTGCGGCGGCGGCGATCGGGAATACGGTGCCCGAACCGTCGATGCTGAGTTCTTGGCCCGAATAGTCGGCCTTGGATTCGCCGCCGGATTGAGCGGTCGATCCGGTCGTCGCGGTGCTGGACGATTCCCCTCCTTTGGTTTCGGGGGCGCATCCGGCGAATGCCGCAATCAGCCCGGCGAGCAAAAGTGTTGTACCGGTCAAGCCGGCGATTTTGACCAATTTCATGGTTTGCCTCGCAACGATGTTGGGGTCCCTTTGTTAACAATTCGTTAACAAAAGGACCTTGGCAGCTAGGGTGTTTCAAGGATGGCGACGGCGACCGCGAAGTCCTTTTCGTGGCTGATGGTCAGGTGGATGCGGTGCCCCGCGGGGTTGGGCATAGGGATGAGCAGAGTCGCCGAAACCGGCTGCCCGGGTTCGGCGACGATTTCGACGTGTTGCCATGATGCCACTTGCGGCAGGCACTTTTTGACCGCTTCCTTTGCCGCCCACCTTCCGGCAACGTATTGGGCGGTCAAGGCCCGCCCCCGTTCCCGCTCGGTCAAAATCCGCTGGACGAACCGGGGATTTTGCATGGCTTTGGCCACCCGGTCGATGCTGACGATGTCGGTGCCAATTGCTTGGATCACCGGTTTGCCTCGTGGAGCAGTTCGGCAAGGTCGACGAGGTTGATGGGCTCGTCGGTGACTTGCTTGATCCCGGCATCGAGCATGATGCGGCAGAACGGGCATCCGACGGCGATGGTTGTCGCCCCGGTGGCCAGGAGTTCTCCGGCCCGGCGCTCCGACGGGCGTTGGCTGGGTTCCTCTTCCATCCACATGCGTCCCCCTCCGGCGCCGCAGCACAGCGTTTTGCGCCCGCGGTTTCCAGGCTCGGCCAAGATTTGGGCATGGGCTTGTTCGGTCGTGATTTCCCTGAGCAAAAGTGGGATGTCGGAATCTAAGTCCGACTTTTGCCCAACAAGGCTGCGGGGGGCATCGCTGACATTGTTGACGCGGGCCAGGTAGCACGGGTCGTGGTAGGTGACCTGGCCTTGGGCCGGGTTCGCCGACTTGAGCCGGCCTTCCGTGACGAGTTGACTTAAGAGCTCAGTGTGGTGCAAGACCTCCAACGGCCTTTCCCCCCTTTGCTCGTATTCGTTCTTTAGGGTGTTGAGGCAGTGGGGGCAAGCCGTGACGACACGGCGAACTCCATACTTTTGAAAGGCTTGGGCATTGATCCCCTGTTGGTGCAGGAATGCGGCTTCGTCCCCGATCCGTCGCATGGGATCCCCGGTGCAGGATTCTTCTTGCCCTAAGCAGGCGAACGCCACCCCCGCTTTTTGCATGAGTTGGGCAAACGCCCGGGTCGTGCGGATGGCGGCGGGGTCGGTCGCGCCGGCACACCCAACCCAAAAAAGGATGTCGAAGGGGGTTCCCTCCCGCGCCAGGGGTATGCCCAGGCCAGCCATCCATTGCTCCCTTTCTGCCGGATTCTGGCCCCAGGCTGAACCCGTTCCGGCGGCTTGCTTCAACGGCAAAACGGCCGATCCGGTGAGCCGCCCGGCCTCGACAAGGTGGCGACGGGATTCGACGATGATGTCCACGTGGCGGATGAGCACGGGGCAGGCCTCGACGCAGGCGTTGCAGGTGGTGCAGGCCCAAAGCGCGTCTTCTGAAATGGCGTCGGCAAGGGGGATCCCGGTGCGTAAAGCCCGGTGCGAATCTTGGACGACCTGTTTGGGGTTGAGGGATTTGCCCACGTTATGGGCCGGGCAGACTTCGGTGCACCGGCCGCAAGACATGCAGGCGTCGAGGGTCAGGAGGTGCCACCGAGAGAGGTCCGTGGCCGCCGCGGCGCCGATCGGTTCGCCGGTTTCCAGTTTGGCGGGGGAGGTTTCCGGAAGCCGCCCCATCGGGCGTTCGGCGGTCCCGGCGGCGGCAAGGGTGGCGACTACGATGTGCTTGAGCCTCATTTGGGGCAAGGTCGCAAAAAAGAGCCAGACCCAAACCATGTGCTGCCACCAAATGACCTGGTAGCCAGTCGGTGTGAGTTTGGGGAGGATTTGCGCCAAGCCATATCCGACGAAGCTCGCGCCGTCCCACGGTTGGGGGTTTGCCGAAATCCTGGCCGCCTCCAGCAGGTAGCCGCTGATCCCCAAGGCCAAGAGGAGGTAGAGGACGGCAAAATCCTGCCAAGTTGTGGTTGCTGGGTTTGCCGCCCGGCTAAGTTTCCCAGTTGCGGGGTCGGGAATCGGTTGACCCAGCTCGCGCGAATCACGGTACCGCCGGCGCAACGCCCAAACGATGCCGGCCACGTAGAGCAGCCCCAAGGCGTCAAAAATGGTTTCGTAGGCAAGGTAGTAGCCCCCTTTGTGGAAATGGGGCAGGCCGACAAGCGGCCCGTAGGTGGAGATTGCCAGGAGCGTGGTCGCCAGCAGCAGGCTCAAAAACCCGTAGAAGATGAAAAGGTGCAGCGGGGCGCCTTCTTTGGGGCGGGACCCCATCACTTTTCTTTGGGCAAGCACGTATTTGGCGACCCCCGCCAGGTAATTCGGGCGCCAATCGATTTTGGAGCCCCGCATCCAGTGCCTCGCCGAGCCCAAAATTTGCCAAGCCATGATGCCGAGGCTCAAAAAGGTCAGCGTGTAAAAAACGGCCTTGGGCAGGGGGCCGTCCAGGAACAGGAATTCGGTGCGGGTGGGTTCCACCGGGCTTATTGTGGCGGATGACTTGCCCCGGTTGCGCGGTCAGACGAGCTTGGCGGTTTGGCCCTGGCGGTTCAGCATCTGCGCCGCGCGGATGACGGGCAGGATTTCCACGAGGTCGGCGTTCTGGGCCAAAAAGTCAAGGAGTTGGACGTGGGCGGCGTGGTCAATTGACCGGCGGCCGCTCCCAATGCCGTCGAAACCGAAGACGATCCAGGTCGGGTTTTGAACGGTCTGGCGCGCAATCTGGGCAAGCTGGTTCCCATTGAGGTCGCTCGGGTCGATGACTTTGAGCGAGTTGGCCGATGACAAGGCGGCCGCATTGACTCCCGTCTCACCCAGGCGGATCACGCTGTAGCGGCTTTGGAGTTCCGGGACGTAGTCGGCCCGGTCGGCGCATTGCGGGTTCCCGAATGGCAACGCGATGGAGTCCTCGCCTTGCATGGGGAACAACTCATCCAACAGGTCGTCGGCCTCGCTGAGGTCGTCGAGGATCATTTCGGTCGTCCAAGCGGGGAGAGATCCGTCTGGGAGGGCGGCTCCGATCAAAGACCCGTTGCCGATCTCGTGCCCGGCGGCTTGAGCCTGCTTCCAGGTGGGATAGTGGTCCAGCAAGGTCGCTGGTTCGGCGTAAAAGGTTGCCGTCAACCCGGCCCGTTGCAAGTCGGGCAATGCCGTTTCGACATGGCACAGCTGGGTGCCATCGTATGTGAGTGAAACGATCCCCCTTGTGCGTGCCATTCCAGATCTAATGTACGCGGAATCGGCGGAATGTGCAAGTGTTTTTCAAGTGCCCCTCGTGTCGCCGAACAAATCGATTTGCAGGCGGGGGGCGAGTCGGAAACCGGTTTGCTGGCAGTGGGGGACGAGTCGGCGCATGCGGCGCAAAATCGTGGCCGCATCCCGGCCCTCGGGCATAAGGAAAACATGTTCATTGGGGATTTCCGCCTCCAAGCATCCCGCGATGTCCCGGAGCATGGACTGGACTTCGGCGATCGAATCTTCTTCCTCCGGCTTGACGACGAATTTAAGCTGGTAGGGGTGGGCTTGCATCAATCGGGCAACGACCGCTGGTTGGAATCGCGCCGCTTCGTGGCGGGCGGCCCACCCGCCGGGGGTTTCGGGTGGCGGCGTGGAGTGGGCGGGTTTGGGGCTGATGCTCATCAGGGCCCCGGGCAAAGACCGAAAGACCGTCCCGGCGGTTTCGACCGTGACCTTCCGGCCGTCTTGGGCCAGTCGGGCCGCCAGTTCTTCGATGGGGTCAAAGAGCATGGGCTCCCCCCCGGTGAGGACGACATGCGTGTTGCCGATCTGCCGGGCCTGCTCGACCAAGTCGCCGACATCGACTTTTGGTCCTTCAGGCTCCCAACTGGCATAGGGCGTGTCGCACCAGGTGCAGCGCAAGTTGCAACCGCTGACCCGGATAAACGTGGTGGGGACGCCAATGAACCCGCCTTCACCCTGAACGCTGCCGAAAACCTCGGAGATCCGGAGCTTGCTCATTGGGCCGGATCCGCCATGCCCAATTCGGCAAACGCGCTTTGCCGAATCAGGCAACTGTCGCAGTGTCCGCAGGCGCGGCCACCTTGCGGGTCGTAGCAAGAATGGGTGAGCCCGTAGTCCACGCCGAGTTCCAAACCCCGGCGGATGATGTCGGGCTTTGAAAGGTGGATCAGGGGGGCATGGATGGTGATCTGGCTACCTTCCGACCCGGCCTTGGTCGCCACCCGCGCCAAATCCTGGAAAGCGGCAACGAACTCGGGACGGCAATCGGGGTAGCCGCTGTAATCGATTGCGTTGACCCCGATGTAGATGTCTTCGGCTCCGCGGGTTTCGGCATAAGCTAAGGCGAGGCTGAGCATGACCGTATTCCGGGCCGGGACGTAGGTGACGGGGATCCCGTCACCGAGGCTGTCTTTGGGCACGTCAATGTCGTCGGTGAGGGCACTGCCCCCAAAGGCCCGCAAATCGACAGAGAGTGTGGTGTGCTCCCGGGCACCAATCGCGGCGGCAACCCGCCCGGCGGCGTCGAGTTCCACCGCATGCCGTTGCCCATATTGGATTGTCAGGCAATAGGCATCAAACCCGTCATGGCGGGCGATGGCCAGGCATGTGGCGGAATCGAGCCCACCGCTCAACAGAACGACCGCGTTTTTGACACTCACGCAGGGCCAAGGTACCAGGGCCATGGGGACTTCGGATGGGGACCGGCCGTCTGAAGAATCGTGGTCAGTCTGATCGCCTCACTCGCTTTGGCCCAGCCGGCCGGGGTTTTCCCTTTCGCCTGCGAGCGGTTCCGGCCCGGAGGGACGAAAGATGTCGTGCTTGTTAAAGATTCCCGCGACAAAGGGCAGGTATTGGGCCAAGGTTCCCAAGTCAGCCAGATTCCCTTGAACGGCGGGTGCGCTTTTACGGTTGACGGTTCGGCCCGCGTGGTTGCTTTTGATGCGGAAGGGACCAAGCTGCTCGACCATTCGCAATTGGGTTTCTTGTCGGCCGGGCGCCCGGTCGTCGATCCGAGTGGCTCGTTCCTGGTCGCCGAATTTGTCTCGGGCGAAGGCTCGGAATTGTGGCGCATTCCACTCAAGGGGAAAGGGCCGGCCACGATGCTGAGTTCAATCAACAAGGGGGATGGCTCGGCCAATCCCTCGTTTGAGATGGACGGGCGGACATTGCTTTGCAAGGTGGGTTCGAGCTGGGTGCGGCTCGATGTCTCGACGGGCCAGACCCGGGTGCTGGATATCCGGGCTTTAGTGCAGGATTTGCCCGAAGCGACTGAGGTTTTGGAAGTCCGGCCTTCTCCGTTGATGCCGGATTTGGCGGCGGTGACCGTGGTGATCCCCAGGGCAAGTGCCTTTCGTTGGACGATGGTTTGGGATCGAAAAACGGGCCGGGTCAGCCGGCTGAGCCCCGAAGGGGCAGATTGCGATCAAGTGGATTGGTCGCGGGATGGCCGTTGGATCCTTTTTCGGGCCAAGGACTTGGAATCGGGGCGGGTGACCTTGCAAGCGGCCCGGCCGACGGGTGGCGACCCCCAAGTGATTGCCGTGGTTAAGGAACCGGGTAGCTAGCGAAAACAGGGGCACCGATTCGCTAGAATCGGGACATGAGCTTGCCATACAACCGCGTTTACAATTTCTCGGCTGGGCCGGGGGCAATCCCGGTGCCGGTTTTGGAAGAAGCCCGCGACAACATGCTGAACTGGAAAGGGTCGGGGGTCGGGGTGATGGAGATGAGCCACCGGGGCAAGCACTATGGCCAGATCGCGGCCGAAGCCGACCAATATTGCCGCGAGTTGATGGGGGTTCCGGACAACTACAAGGTTCTTTTCTTGCAAGGCGGGGCCAGCCTGCAATTCACGATGTTGGCGATGAATTTCCTCAATGGCGGTTCGGCGGATTATCTGCGGACCGGCACCTGGGGGGCCAAAGCGGTTGATTCGGCCAAGCTCCATGGTTCGGTGAACTTGGCGCACGATGCAAAAGGGTCGAACTACGATGTTGCCGGTTACGACCTGGCGACGTATGCCGACGATGCCGCCTACACCCACTTCACAATGAACGAGACGATCCAGGGCGTCGATTTCTTGGGCGACCCGCCTGCCGACGGCAAGGATTGGATCTGCGACATGAGTTCGTGCATTGCGAGCCGGCCGTTCGATGTGTCCCGCTACGCCATGATTTATGCCGGTGCGCAGAAAAACTTGGGCCCAAGCGGGGTTGCCTTGGTCTTGATTCGGGAAGATCTCTTGGAGCGGGTTCCCGATGGATTGCCGCCGCTCCTGGATTACAAGGTCCAAGTGGAAAACGAGTGGATGTACAACACCCCCAACACGTGGGGTGCCTACATCATGAGCCTGGTGTTCAAGCATTGGATCGACTTTGGCGGGCTGGAAGCGGTGGCGGGTTACAACGCGGAAAAGGCGGCCCACATCTACGAGGCCATCGACGGGTCAGGCGGATTCTTCAAAGGTCATGCCCAACCGCAGAACCGGTCGCTGATGAACATTTCTTTCACGCTCCCGGATGAATCGCTGACCGAGAAATTCTTGGCCGAATCCAAAGCGGCCGGCTTTTATGAGTTGAAAGGGCACCGTTCAGTTGGGGGGTGCCGGGCAAGCATTTACAATGCCTTCCCTCGAGAAGGTTGCGTCGAGCTCGGCCAATTCATGAAAGGTTTTGCCCAAGCCAATGGCTGACCGGTCACGGCTTTGAGCCAGGGCCACGGCGGGGTGATCCGGCCGCTTGCTGGATTCCGGGCGGTGGCGGCACTGTGGGTCGTGGTCGTTCACATCGAATCCCTCCATCCGCCGGGGCTCCCAGAATCGGCTCTGCGGTTCTTGCGCGGCTACGGCGTATTGCCGGTGGTGTTCTTTTTTATCTTGTCCGGCTTTATCCTCAGCCTGGTCTACCACCACCGGGCCGGGGGCGGGGTTTTTGACCGGGATGGGGTCAAGAAATACGGTTGGGCCCGTTTTGGGCGCATCGTCCCCCTTTATGCGGCAAGCCTGGTGCCCGGGATTGCTTTCCATCTCGTCTGGACGGTGCAGGGGGGCGCGAACCCGATGCCGTTCACCCAGAGCACAGCCCCGGGGGAATGGAGTTTATTCCGGACTGACGGTTGGGCCTTCAACGCGCTGTTCCGCAGCAATGTCCCCGCCTGGACCCTGTCGGCGGAATTGCTTTTCTATATTCTTTTCCCGTTTTTGCTCCCCCGTTTGATGGATTGGGATCGGGGGCAATTGCGGCGGGGCGTCGTTTGGTCGCTTGCCCTATATGGCGCTATCCAGGTTGGATTGGGGTTTTTGCAATTGTTGGGCCACGGGTGGATCAAGCAGGTGGGGTTCGGGGTCGGCCATTTCGGTTCTCCGATTTTTGTCCCGGCTTTCTTTGCCGGGATGTGTTTGGGGACCTTAGTTTCGCGGGGTTGGATCTGGGAATGGGTGGCCAGTCACTCCGACTGGGTTTATGCTGGCATCGTGGCCTGGACGGTGATTTTGGCGCAGGTGCCCAACCCGACTTGGCCGCCATCGATGGTAACGGCGTTTTTGGCTCCGGCGTTTTGCCTGGCGATCGCGGCCGGGGTCGGGGGTCAGGGCTGGGTGAATTCGTGGCTCAGTTGCCGAGCCGTCCAGGAACTGGGCGCGGCGAGCTACGCCATCTACATCACCCACTGGCCGACCAAGGAACTGATGCAGTTCTATTTCAACCCGGTTGGCTGGCCGGGGATCACGCCAGGGTTGGCGGTTCTCGCCGCAGTGTTGGCGGTGGGGTTTGCTGGGCACGAGTTGGTGGAAAAGCCCCTGCATGCTTGGGTCAGGGCGCGGACGGGATAAGATTTTGTTCTGCGTGCTTCCCGAAACACCGTTGCGCTGGTTTTCAACTTGGCTCGCTGTGTCACCGCTCGCCAGGCAACACGATCCCCCGCATGATCACGTTCTGGGCGAGCAAGAACACCACCAGGGTTGGCAGCGCGGCCAAAGTCACCGCCGCCATGACCATCGATTTGGGAGCGACTAGTTGCAGTTGGTAAATAAAAACCATCAGGGTCCAGATGTTGCGATCCTGCGCCACCAAAAAGGCGTAGATGAACGCCCCGTAAGCCCCCATGAAGGCGAGGAGCGCGAGATACCCGAACACCGGTTTGGACAGAGGGAAAGCGATGCGCAACATCATCTTCCATTCGGGGGCCCCGTCAATCTGGGCCGATTCAAAAACGTCGGCAGGAAGCGAATCAAAGAACCCTTTGAGCAAAAACACCATGTACCCCGATGCCGCCGCCGGGAGCACGAGCGCGGCAAACGTGTTCAGCAGGTGCAGGTCTTTGAGCAAAAGGAACGACGGGATCAGGGCAACTTCTGCCGGAAAGGCCAAAGTCGCCAATAGGAAGATCAGGATCTTCCCAGTGGCTTTCATCGGGTACCGGCTGAGGGCGTAAGCCGCGATCGGGTTCACTGTTAGCTGCACCAGGATGGTCAGCAAGCAGAAAATCACCGTATTGGCCACGGCCCGCCCGTTGATCAGCACGTAGTCGAGGACGTAGGCGTAATTGCGCCACGTGAATTCGCGGCGGATTTCTGACTGGTGGGCGTGGAGGTAGGCAGAATCGAACGCAGCGATGGGCAATGTCAGCGTGGGCGAGCCTTCTTTTTGGGTGCCGAGCCCGGCAAATGCCGCCCACTGCCGTTCCAAGGTGACCCCATTAGCAAACACCTTGGGAAGGCCCTTTGAATAGAACTCCGATTCGTCGGGGGGCAAAGCATCCTTCCAATTCGGCGAGAGCCCCGCATTGGAAAAATCAGGCTTCCCGTTGAACGCGACGGTTTTGGGGACGTCGCCGATTTGGTTCTTATATTTGACCCGCAGGAACTCTTGGTAAAGGCGGTTGCCGGTGACTGGGATCCGGAATTCGGCCGGCAGGGTGGACTTGAATTCCAGCCAGTCGCGCCATTTTTGGTCGTTTTTGGGGTTCCAAGCCGGGTCTTCCAACCGCTCGGGGGGCGGGGTGATTTGCTGGAATGCCCCATTGAATTCGGTGTAGGCGTCGTTGACCTTTTCGACGGTGTGGTAGCGGGTGCGGAGCCAATCCTGCCACACGCGGTTGAGGCGGCTGGTGACATTGGCGCTGGGAGTGCTGAACCCGGCCACCCAGGCATCGGGCGGCAGTTGCATCAAAAACTTTTGGTAGGTTGCCAATTCCGCGGTGTCGGCAGGGGACGTGTTTTTGGTGCTGGCGATCAGGTTCGCATTGCCGGCATATTTGTCATCGATGTACTTTTTCAGCAATTCGGCATCGTCGGACCAATAGCCGGGGACCAGCTTGTTGTCGTCTTGGTCGGTTGTCCCTTTGAACCCGGTGGTGACCATGGTGGCAAACGGGTAGAGGGTTGTGAGGGCCCCCAGAACCAGCACCAGGTAGACCAACGCCATGGCGAACACGGCGCGGGGGCGCCGCCGGCCCACCTTGCCGAACAAAGACATGGGGCTATTGTAATCCAAGGCGCGGCTGGGTTCGCCTGCGACTTGCGGCTAAACTGCGGCTGAGATGTCCGTCGGCCGGTTCATGTTGGTGTTGCACTCGCACATGCCCTATGTCCTGAGCCACGGCAAATCGCCTCACGGGACCGACTGGCTGTTTGAAAGCGCGGCCGAGTGTTACCTCCCCCTCCTTGACGTTCTCGAACGGTTCCGCCAACAAGGCATCAAACCCCGCTGGACGGTGAACGTGACGCCGATCCTGGGTGAGCAGCTTGATGACCCCGCTTTCAAATCCGGGTTCATCGACTATTGCGAAGAGAAAATCGCCTTCGCCCAGCAGGACAAGGAGATGTTCGAAGCGCAGGGCGAGTTGTGGATGACCGGCCTTTCGGCGATGTGGGAGCGGTGGTACCGAAACGCCGTGATCCAGTTCAAGCACCGTTGCGGGCAATCAATCACGGGGAGTTTCCAGAGTTTTGAAGAAGATGGGTTGATCGAGTTGATCACGTGCGGGGCGACCCACGGGTATTTCCCTTTGGCGGGCACTGATGAGTCCATTCAGGCCCAAGTCAAGCTGGCTGTGGCCACCCACACCCGCCGTTTTGGCAAAGCCCCCCGCGGGATTTGGCTCCCCGAATGCGCCTACCGCCCTGGATATCCTTGGAAGGCGCCGGCGGGCGATGACGCACAGGTCTGGGATCGCAAAGGGGTCGAGCAGTTCCTGCAAGAAAGCGGGATTGAGTACTTTTTTGTGGACAGCCATATGATCCGGGGTGGCGAGCCGCTGGGGACGTATTGGCAAAAGTTTCCGCAGTTGGCCGAGCTTTTTGCCCGCAGCAAGCAATTGTTCACCCCGCCCGAAGAGTATCGGAGCGAATACGAGCATTACATGATTCCCGAAGGGGTGACCGTGTTCGCACGCGACCCCCAAAGCACGGTCAAGGTGTGGAGCGGAGATGTTGGATACCCCGGCAACGAGTACTACTTGGAGTTCCACAAGCAGCAGTACCCCGGCCGCCACAAGTACTGGCGCATCAGCCAGGACAAAGCCAACTTGGGGGCCAAGCAACCATACGACCCGTGGCGAGCGCACGAGCTCATCGCCGAGCATGCCGAAGACTTTGTGAACATCGTCAAAGGCACCCTGGCGCAATATCGGGGCCTTTCGGGTCGGGAGGGCAGTCTGGTTGCCATGTACGACACTGAATTGTTCGGCCACTGGTGGTGGGAAGGGCCGGAGTTCCTGTACGAAGTGGGATGCCGGATGGCCGCCGCCGAAGAAATCGAGATGGCGAGCGGGGGCGACGTTTTGGATGCCGAGCCCGCGCGCCACATGATCCACCTGCCCGAAGGCAGCTGGGGAGAGGGTGGTTACCACAACGTTTGGCTCAACGAGGACAACATTTGGACCTGGGAAAAGCTCTACCCCTGCCAAAAAAGGATGCGGGGGCTCGCCCAACTCAACCCATCCGGGAAAGTGAAAGAAGTGTGTGAGCAGGCGGCCCGCGAACTGCTGTTGGCCGAAGCCAGCGACTGGCAGTTCTTGATCTCGACCTTTTCTGCCCGGGATTACGCCGAAGCGCGTTTTGCTGACCACATCGAACGCTTTGAAAAGCTGGCGGACTTGGCTGAGCGTCTCTACGGCGGTGGCGCGACTTCCCCCGAGGACGAGGAATATTTGGCCGATTGCCAACTCAAAGATGCGCCATTCCCCGAACTGGATCTCGGGTTTTGGGCCCGATTGGACCACCCGCTCGTGCCGCCGGAGGCCTACGGGGCATGATCGGGAGCAAACGAATGCAGTCATATGTTGCGTCTAATGACACGATGAAGGTTTGGGTTTTGGCGGCATCGGCGATGGCGGCATTGGCTTTGGCGGCATTGTCGGGGTGTCAACCGAACGACACCTTAACGCCACAAGGCGGGGGCAAACCGTCCGGCACCACGTCGTCCAATCCGGGCCAAACAAACCCCGGCGCCCCAGATGGCGGCAATACCCCCCACAAGCCCGACCCCGCCGACGTCCAAAAGGGCATCGATCAAAACCGCACGCCCTCGCCCGATGTCCATGTCAGCGAGAACCCTCCGAGCTGGGAGAATGCCAAAGAAGCCCCGCCGGAAGTCGAAGAGACCCTTGGCAGCAAGATCGATGAGGCCCTGTCCCACCTGCCGCCGGCTTTTGTCGCCGTGACGATCGAAGTCTCGGACAAAGGAAGCCTGCTGAGGTCGGCCCCGGTTATCAAAATCCAAGACAAAACCCGGTTCGATATCCAGTACGCATTGCCAGAAACCAAGGCCGACGTCAACCGGTTGACCGGAGACGGAACAAAACGGGTGAAGTTGGAAGGCGGCAAGGTTCAAGCGCTCCCACCGCTATCTGCGGGCAAGCCGACGGCAAAGATGTCCCGCAAGCAAATCGAAGAGTTTGCCAAACGCATGCCCGGCGACGGATTCGGCTTTTATGCCGACGGCAGCCACCCGTGGTCAGCGTTTGTGGAGGGGTTGAACGACCCGGGCAACGGGTTCAAGGTCACCACAGAAGTCCAGAACGCGAAGCCGGTTGGCGACGAACGCCCGTTCTACCGGATGTACGCCGAATCGACAACGGGTGACAAACTCAAAATCGAATTCGTCGTGGACTCCAAACGCAACGTCCCCGTGCTGTTCCGATCCAACTTCATTTTCCCCGATGGCAAAACCCGGGACATGGTTTGGCGGGGGAACTGGAGCTTTGGCGGCACCCACGACAAGAAGGACTTCGTCCTGCCCAAAAGCCCACAAAAATAGAGTTTGCTCCGCCGGCAAATGTATCGGGCTAGACCTCTTGTTCGTCTGCCCTAATGGAAGGCAGATGCGATGATGACAGCGATGACTTTGGCCGCGGGGATGGCGATAGGGCAAACCGCGCCCACCCTCAAAAAGGTAAAGGCCCTTGACGGCGTGAGGGCCGTTTGTTTGGCGGCGAGCCCTGTGGATAGCCGGTTTGTTGCTGGTATGGAAAATGCCCAAGTCAGGGTGATGGATGCCGCCGGAAAGGCCGCAACCGTCACGTTTACCGGGCATGCCCAACCCGCCTATGGCGCGGCAATCTCTCCTGATGGGAAGTATGTTCTTAGCGGTGATGAGCAGGCCAAGATCTTTTTGTGGGATGCCAAAACGGGCAAATTGATCCGCGAATACCCTCGGGCCAAGGGCCACACGCGGGGCATCCAATCAATCGCGTTTAGTGCCGATGGCAAACAGTTTGTTTCGGTGGGCAAAGATGACGCGGTTTGCCTGTGGAACGTCTCGGGTGGCGACCCGGTGGCAAAAGTGATCGGCGAGCCGGCCAACTATTACGGGGCGGGCTTCACCAAAGCCGGATCGGTTTTTGCCGGAACCCAAGCCGAAGGCCTCCGCTTGTTGGCACCCAAAACGCTGAAAACGGTACAAAAAATGGTTCTGCCCGGCGGCCAAGGGGCCAACGGCTTTGCGATGAACCGGGCGGGTAGCCGCGGCGTGACGTGCGGCCGGGACGGAGTGGTCACCGTTTTTGATCTGGTCAACAAAAGCCGCCTCAAAGCCTTGACCGGCCACACCGATTTTGTGACGGCAGCCGACTTCACCCCGAACGGAAAGTTCGCGGCGACGACTTCGATCGACGGAACCCTCCGGCTTTGGGATATGTCGCTTTACAAACAAGTGGCGGAAGTGGACGGCCGCAGTTATGTCGGATCCCCAGTGGCGTTCACTGGCGATGGCAAGTACATGGTCAGCACAAATGCCTCTGACACGGTGGAGATCCACATCGTGAGTCCAGCCCAGCCGGTGGCCAAAGCCCCCAAACGCCGCTGAAAGTGTTAAGGGGCCCGCAAGGGCCCTTTACTCTTCTTCGATCAAATATTCGGCAATCAGTTGGGCCGTGTCTTTGAGGGCGTCGATGTGTGTGCGCTCGTAACCGTGGGACGTGTCGACCCCGGGGCCAATGAGCCCGACCCTCGCCGTCCCCCCGCTCCGCCAATAGGCGCTTCCATCGGAGCCGTAGTGAGGGTAGATATCCCGCTTCAAGTCGATCCCGGCCCGGCTGGCTACCGCCATGATCTTCTGGTTCAGTTCCTTGCTGTATGGCCCGCTGGAATCTTTCACGCACAAGGTGCAGTGGGATTCGGAACCGGTCTGCCCGTTGCCCACAACCGCCATGTCCAGCACCAGGTATTCGTGCAGGTCGGCGGGCAAGGAGTCCATGCCGCCGTGCCCGACTTCTTCGTAGTTGCTGATGAGGATGTGGGTTCTTTGGGCCGGGCTCACCCCGGCTTGGTGGAGGGCTTTGAGGGCGGCGATCAGGCAGGCGACACAGGCTTTGTCGTCCAAGAACCGGGATCTGATGAAGCCGGATTTGCTTTTTTCGAACCGAGGGTCGAGATAGACGAAATCCCCGACTTCGATTCCCAGCAGCCGGGTTTCTTCGGCGGAGTTGGTCCGTTCGTCGATCCGGATTTCAAGGTTGTCTGCGTTCCGAGCGGCCGTTGTCGCCTCCCGGTTGACGTGGGCGGCTCCGTTGACAAAGACCACGCTGCCCCTGATCCCGTTGCCCGCTTGGGTTTGGATGGTGACCCCTTCGCTTTCGATCGTCGGCCACATGATGCCGTTGAGGGCCGAAACCCGGAGCCGGCCGTTGGCTTTGATTTCGGCGACCATGAGCCCGAGGGTGTCGACATGGGCGCTGAGGGCGCGGGGCCGGTCGTCTTTGAGCCCTTCGTATTGGGCGACCAAGGCACCTTTGGGGGTGACAAACGTCGTAGCCCCCAGGCTCTCGAGTTCGTTTTGGGCAAACGAAACCGCCCACGCGGTGTCCCCGGTTGGGCTGGGGGTGTTGATGAGGTCTTCCAACACCGATGCAAGGTAGTCGGTGTCGATCTGGAACCGGGGCATGACCGTATTTTAGCCTGTCATAAAAATCGTTGGCCATTTTCCTGGGAGTTGGGTTAATATGAAATTGGATCGAAACAGTTTTCGCCTGTCTGCCGGTCCATGGATTCTCTCATGCGCAATGCATTCACCCTGATCGAACTGCTGGTCGTGATCGCGATCATCGCGATTTTGGCGGCGATCCTTTTCCCCGTCTTTTCGCAGGCAAAGGTCGCAGCCAAACGCACAGCCTATCTGTCCCAGTCCAAGCAGGCGGGGACGGCCATCATCATCTACCTTTCGGATTACGACGACCTGATGCCCCTGGGCACGGTGCCCGACCTCACCCAGACTATCCAGCCGAGCTACCGGAATTCTGCCAACTATTCGGCCAGTCCCGACAACTGGTGCAACTTGGCCAGCCAGCCGACCTTGCAACGGGAATCGGCCTTGGTTTGGCACAATGCCACCAACCCTTACCGTAAGAATTACGAAATGCTGAATCCGGGCAACGACCGCCGAACGTTCTCTTCGGGAACTCTGGCAGGGTGCTTTGCCTCCGGAGCCAGGGTCGCCGAGCCCAAAGGGTCCAATTTCAGCTACAACGGGTTTTTGCAGGGGATGAGCCAGAACTCGTTCACGGCCATCAGCAAACTCACGATGATTTGGCCCGGGATGGGGACATACACTTATGACGGCTTTGTGGCGGTGAGTCCCCGGCTCAACTGCCCGATCCAGGGTGTCGTTTGCCAATACAACCCAGCCGGAAGGCCGCAGGATGCGCCTTCAGGTTCGGCATATGGCATGGCCTTTGAGATCGAAGGCCCCTCTTGGCACGCCTTTGGTCAAGGATCGGTGCACGTGATGGCGGATACCAGCGCCAAGTACATTCCCTATGGCAACGGCAACCAATCGAGCGGGAACGAGAGGTTGCGGGCCCAACAGCCGTGGCAGTTCTTGAACAGCAAGGGCCAGATCCCGGCGGTTCCCGGCGCGTTCATCCGAGGGTGGATTGCCGGGCCGACTTTCTATCCGGCGGCTTTCGTCCCTGACAACCCATTTGACGGGACGACCGGTTGATGGCAAGTCGCGTTTTGATCCTGTTGGCGTTGTTGGGAGCGTTGGTTGCCTGCCAACCGGCGGCCGAGCCCGCCCCCAAAAGCCCGGCGGTCACACCCCAGCCGCAAACCCAGGCGCAGCCCTCCGCTACCCAACCGACAGGTGCCGCGGATGCCTCTGGTGCAGCCCAGGCCGATTCCTCGAACTCGGGTCTGCAGCAACTGAACCACGGCGATTCAGGCGGCTACTAGGGCTCAGTTCCCGAGTTGGTCGGGGTTCAATCCGGCCAACTCGGGCAACGTGAACAAGCCGTCTTTGCGGATCAGCACGTCGTCGAACCACACCTCGCCGCCCCCATATTCGGGCCGCTGGATGCAAACGATGTCCCAGTGAATGGCACTGTGGTTGTTGTTCCCGCCGGGGCCTTCGTAGGCATTGCCCGGCGTTAGGTGGAATGATCCGGCGATTTTCTCGTCGAAGAGGGTGTCTCGCATCGGATGGAGGACGTGCGGGTTGTATCCCAGGCTCCATTCGCCAAAGTACCGTCCGCCTTCGTCGGTGTCCAGAATGTCGTTCAGCTCCTGGGTCAAGGCGCCCGCCGTGGCATCAATGATCTTGCCGTCCTTGACTTCGAACCGGATGTCTTTGAAATCTTTACCTTGGTAGAGGCTGACCGTGTTGTATTGCACCACGCCATTCACGGAATCTTTGACCGGGCAGCTAAAGCACTCACCGTCGGGGATGTTCCGCTCGCCATGGCAGCTTTTGGATCCGATTCCCTTGATGCTGAAGCTCAGGTCAGTCCCAGGGCCGACCAGCCTGACCCGATCCGTCCTGTCCATGAGTTCGGAGAGGGGCTTTGCGGCCCGCTCCATTTTTTTGTAATCCAGAGTGCAAACCCGGAAGTAAAAGTCCTCAAACGCATCGGTCGGCATGGAAGCCATCTGGGCCATGCTGGGGTTGGGCCACCGGAGGGCGGCCCATTTGGTGTGGGGAACCCGCTGGCCGTGGACCACGGGGATGCCGTACCGGGTTTGCCACATGGCGTTGGTCGCGGAGGGGACGTCGCTGAGTTCGGCGGAGTTGTGCCCGCCCCGGAGTGAGATGTAGGCGGTCATCTGCTTCATCTCGTGCAGTTCGATCTCTGCGATCATATCGGCGTTCGCTTCGGTCATCCCGTGCATCAATTGTCGCCGGATCCGGTTGGATTCGAGCCTGAGGGCCACCTTTGCTCCTTTGGATTGGGCGACCCGGACGAATTCGGCGACGCATTCTTCGGGGATGTCGAATGCGTGGATGAGCACGCTGTCCGCAGGTCCGAGGGAGGTCGAATGGCCGCAGATCAGTTCGGCAAGTTGGGTGACGCGGGGGTCCAGCATTTTCAGACTTTACCGGTTGGCGGGCCAGTCACACCCTTGCCACTCGTCAACCGGTAAGATAAGCGGGTCCGGTGCGGGCTCGGCAAGCCGCGATGACCATCTGTCCTTCCGCCACGCCGATCGACCCCGGACGAAAAACAACAAGGATTCACACCGGTGAAAAAACAGACAACCCGGAGCCGGAGCCGCTCCCCCAAAACAACGACCGGCCGCCCCGTGCGCGCCACTGCCGCCACCCGCAGCCGGGCTCCCGGCCAAATCGACATCGTCGTGAACTCGGCGAACCGCGAAACCCGGATCGCCCTCCTTGAAGACGGCAAGCTGATGGAGTACCGCGTTGAGCGGGAAGAACGCGTCGTGGGCTCGATTTTCAAAGGCATCGTCCAAAACGTCCTGCCGGGGATGGATGCGGCATTTGTCGACATCGGCTTGGAGCGCAACGCCTTCCTCTACGTCGGCGACATCGTTCCTGAAGAAGGCGACGACACCAGCCCGGCCAGCGTCAAGCGCAGCGAACTGCGCCGCCGCAAGATCAAAGAATTGATTCGGCCCGGGCAAGAGCTCATGGTCCAAGTGACCAAGGGCCCTCGGGGCACAAAGGGCGCCCGGGTCACAACGCGCATCAGCCTGCCGGGCCGCTATGTCGTGTTGGTTCCCGAAGGCGGCCATTTGGGCGTCAGCCGCAAGATCGAAGACCGAAAGGAGCGCGAACGGCTCCGCAAGATCGGCGAAAGGCTGCTCACCACCAACTTCGGGCTCATCATGCGCACCGAATGCGAGGGCCGCACGGAAGCCGAACTCCGCGCCGATGTCCTGTTTTTGCAACAGCTTTGGATTCAAGTTTTGGAAGCGGCCAAAAAGCTTCGGGCCCCGGCCGTAGTCCACCGCGACCAAACCCTCCTTTACCGGACGATCCGCGACGTTTTTGGCGACGAGATCGACCGGCTTGTCATCGACGACCCCGACGAGTACGAAAAAGTCTCGTTGGTGGCTGGGATGGTGGCCCCCAAGCTGAAGGACAAAATCGTGCTCTACGACAAGGAAGAGCCCGTTTTTGACCATTACAAGATCGAGAAAGACCTCGACGACCTGATGGAGCACCACGTGCGGCTCCGGAGCGGTGGCTACCTGGTCATCGACCAGATGGAGGCGTTGACCGCGATCGACATCAACACCGGCAAGCAGGTCGGCAGTAAGAGCCTAAACGACACCATCCTCAAGACCAACATGGAGGCCGCCGATGAGGTGTGCCGCCAGCTGCGGCTCCGAGATATGGGCGGCATCATCGTCATCGACTTCATCGACATGGAAGATGAAAACGATAAGAAAAAGCTCCTTGACCATTTCACAAAGGGGTTGGAGCGGGACCGGGCCCGCACCCGGGTCGGCAAAGTCTCTAGCCTGGGGTTGGTTGAAATCACCCGCAAGCGCACCGGGGAAAGCGTGACCGAATTGATCACTACCGTCTGCCCGACTTGCGAGGGACGGGCGAGGATCCCGAGCGTGGACACTATCAGCTTGTGGATCGAGCGCGAAATGCGACGCCGGGTCGGCGAACCCGGCAACGCCTTTGCCATCCATTGCCACCCTGCCGTGGTTGAAAATGTGATCGGGGCCGACGGGGAGGGGATTGAAGAATTGGAGCACGAACTCCGGCGGGGCCTTTACCTGCGCGCGAACTTTGATTTTGAAATCGACGAGTTCGAGGTGATGGGGGGCACGATCGAAGAATTCGATGCCGAGCACATGGGGTTCCGACGCACCCAGGTTGTCGAGTGCAATGTGCGGTCATCCCATGCCGAAGGTGATGCCCGGGCAATCGGATGGACCGACAAAGGCTATTACGTCGAACTCCTCGATGGGCACGACCTCGTCGGCAGCCGGGTGAAAGTGGTTTTCCAAGACATCCGCCGGGCCTTTGCCGTTGCGGATGTCGTCATTCCGGGCAAAGGCGCGTTGCGGGGTTAGACGTCAACTCCCGACCGGAACTGGGATCACATCCGTACCCATATACCGTTGAAGCGGCTCGGGGATCAAAACCGATCCATCAGGTTGCCGATAGGTTTCGAGCAGGGCCACCATCAGCCGGGGCACGGCAAGTCCGGATCCGTTGAGGATGTGGGCAAATTCCGGAGCCGCCCCCGGTTCGGGCCGGAACCGGATGTTGGCCCTCCGCGATTGGTAAGCCTCGAAGTTGGTGCAACTGCTGACTTCGAGGTATCGGCCTTCTCCCGGTGCCCAGACTTCCAAGTCGTAGCATTTCGAACCTTTGTCCCCCATGTCGCCGGCACAGAGCAATAAAACCCGGTAATGGAGCCCCAGGGCCTGCAGGACTCCTTCGGCGTCGGCCACAAGCTCCTCCAGGTGGTCGTAGCTGGTTTCGGGGCGGACGAACTTGACCAACTCCACCTTGTCGAATTGGTGCATGCGCAAAATCCCGCGGGTGTCGCGGCCGGCGGCCCCGGCCTCCTTGCGGAAACACGGCGTGTATGCGGCATATTTGACCGGCATCATCCACGGTTCCAAAATCTCATCCCGCAGAAGGTTGGTGACCGGGACTTCGGCAGTGGGGATCAGCCAGAGGTCGTCGCTGGTTTGGTAGAGGTCTTCGGCGAACTTGGGCAAATTGCCCGTTCCCACCAGGCTCTCGGTCAAGACCAGTGCCGGGGGATACACTTCTTTGTAGCCGTTCTGCTCGGTCTGAAAGTCGAGCATGAAACTGATGAGCGCCCGGACGAGCTTGGCGCCCCAACCGGTGTAAACCACAAATCCCGAGCCGCTAACTTTGGCCCCGGCGGCAAAATCGACCAATTGGAGCTCTTCGGCGATTTCTTGGTGGGGTTTGAACGTTCCGGTAGGCTGCTGCCCCCATGTCCTGATTTCGGCGTTGTCGTCGGCAGTTTTGCCGTCAGGGACAGTTTCGTGGGGGAGGTTGGGGAATCTGAGCTCCAGGTCGCGCAGGGCATCTTCTTGCTCCTTGACCTTTGGTTCCAACGCCTTGATGGCTTCCTTCAGTTCGCCGGTTTGGGCCTTGGCGGCATCGGCCCCGGCCTTGTCGCCTTGCCCCATCAGTTGGCCGATGGACTTGCTGAGGCGGTTCATTTCGGCCTTTTTGAGTTCCAGGTCGTGGATGGTTGCCCGCCATTCGGCATCCAGGGCCAGGAATTGGTCGACCGGGGCATCCACCCCTTTTCGCAGGGATCCGGCCCGCACGAGGTCGGGGTTTTCGCGGATAAGTTTGCGGTCGAGCATAGGCGGGAATGTACCAGCCTGCCGCCCGGCGACCTATTCGCCTTCGCCGGTGAACACCCGTTCCACCGGGTAGAAGCCGATGCGGGTAATCCGGCTTTTGGCCGCCTGCTCCACGCGGAGCCGCCCGATGGCGATTTCGACCGTGTCGCCCAATTTGGGAGTCCGCTCCAGTTTTTCGACGATGATTGCGGCCAAGGTCTGTCTGTTGAACCCGGCATCGCTGTCGTCATCCCATTCCAAAAAGTCGATCAGCTCGTCGTAGCGCACATCGGGCCGGAGGCTGATCCGGCTGGGGCTGGTGCGTTCGATGGCGGGCCGATCGCTTTCCAGCCGATCTTCCAAATCGCCAAAAATCTCTTCGATGACGTCTTCCAGGGTGACGAGGCCTTGGGTTCCGCCGTATTCGTCCTGGACAATAACGATCTGGGTCTTCGTCTCCCTCATAACTTCGACCAATCTGTTCAAGGTCAGGCTCTCTGGAACATAGACGGCGGGCCGTGCGATTGCTTCGAGGTTGAAATCCGGTTTTTGCAAATGGATGACGATGTCGTTGAGATAGGCGATCCCGACGATGTCGTCGACATCCCCCCGGCAGACCGGGATCCGGCTGTGCCCGATCTGGGCCAATTGCTCCAAGACCTCTTCCTTTGTGGCACCGGCATCCAGCCATTTGATGTCGAGCCGGTGCAGCATGGCGTCTTCGGCGTCCAGTTCGTCGAGCCGCAGGGCCTTAGAAACGACGTCGGCATGGTCTTCGTGGATCCCGCCCGATTCCTCCCCGCTCCGGATCATGAAGTGCAGTTCTTCGCGGCTGATGGCCGCACCACCGTCGTCCGTGGGGATGTTGAGGACCCTGAGAACCAACTCGCCAGATTTTTGGAAGAGCCAAATGACTGGCTTGAGGAGGGTGACAGCCCAGCCGAGCGGTCGGACCACGAGCCGGAGGATGGCTTCAGGGAATTTGAGCGCGAGGTATTTGGGAACGAGTTCGCCAAGCACGACGAGCGGGTAGCTGACAATGACAATGCTAAACAGGCTGATCGCCCATTCGGGGAACGAAAGGGGGAAGAGCGGTTCGAGCTTGCGGCTCAGCCACGGTTCCAGCACCGCGCCGATGGCGATGTTGAGGAAGGTAATCGCGACCTGGTTACCGGCAACGTACCGCGATTGTTCGCTGATCGCTTTGAGGGCGAGTTTATCGGCCGAGCTCCCCTTTTTTGCCGCAGGGGCGATGCGGCTCTCGCGGGCCGAGACCAAAGCGTATTCCGCAGCGACGAAAAAGGCCGATCCGGCAAAGAAAAGAAGCCCGACGAGGGCAAAAACCAAGTCGCTCATGGCCGGGGGGCCATGGCGGATGTCCGGCGGCGGGGCCGTATCGGAACGGGGTCGTCGCTCATTGGCGGCACTATTGTAGCAGATCACCGGATTGGGCTTGGTTAAACTGGCACCGTGGACATGCACGGCGTTTGGCCGGCGGCGGTGACGCCGTTCGATTCGGAGGGGGCGGTCGATGGGCCGAGCCTCATCCGGCTCCTCTCATTTTTCCGCGCCTCTGGGTGCCAAGGGGTTGTCGTCGCCGGTACGAATGGCGAAGGGCCGAGCCTGAGCGCCGTGGAAAAGCGAGACCTCTTGCGGTTGGCGGTCAAATCGGAGATGCCTTGCCTGCTCGGGATTGCGATGCCCAGCCTCACCGAGGCCGTTTGGCTGGCGGAACAGGCCGGGAAGTGCGGGGCCGCTGGAGTTTTGCTGATGGCCCCCGGCTATTTTCGGAATGCTTCCGCCAAAGGTGTGGTGAATTGGATGTTGGCCGTCGCCGATTCCAGCCCGGTTCCGGTGGTGGCCTACAACTTTCCCAAATACACCGGGTTCACGTTCGATGCCGACGTGGTCAAGGCGTTGGCCCGGCACCCCAACATTCAGGGGTTCAAAGATTCTAGCGGCGATCGGGCCAATTTGGCGATGTTCCGGTTCATGGCCCCCGATGCCGCCTTGATGGTCGGCGACGAGACCTTGGCGGTCGAAGCTGGGCAAGCCGGTTGGCAGGGATGCATCAGTGGGGCCGCCAACCTGATCCCCAATTGGCTGTGCCAGTGCGTCAGCGAGCCGAAGGGCGTTTCGTTCGAGGTTGTTCTCCCGGTGGTCCAGGCCATTCGGGCGGAAGTCCAACCGGCCGCCAACAAGGCAGTGCTCCACCGGTGGGGCGTGATCTCCCGGCCCGATGTCCGGCTCCCCCTGCTCGCGGATAGCGAATGCCTCTTGGCGGAAACCATCGAGTCACGCTTGGGGATGAACCGCAACAACCTCGGGATCCCCCCGGGAGAATACGGGGATTGAAAAAACCCCGCAAAATCACCTAATACTAGTAATTATACTAGGTGTACCCGTAGTTTTGACAGGGAACAAGACTCGTGTTGACCCCCTGAGGGCACAAAAGCGGAGCCAATGGAGTGGCGACCGCGCCGCCAGGGATCACGGAGGAAAACACACATGTCTTTTCGCATCAACTCGAACACGGCCGCCATGGGTGCCTTGCGCAACCTCGACATGACCGGCACGCTTTTCAACAAAAGCATCAACCGACTTTCCACTGGCATGCGCATCACCAGCGCCGCCGACGACCCCGCTGGCTTGATCGTCAGCGAGAACTTCCGAGCCCAGATCGGGGGCGTGACGCAAGCCATCCGCAACAACCAAGATGCGTTGAACTACGCGAAAACTGCGGAAGGGTCACTGGACGAAATCGCCCGACTCCTGCGGGATGGCCGCGAGCTTGCCGTCCAAAGCGGCAACTCGGCTTTGCTCGATGCCAACCAGATCCAAGCCAACCAAAACCAATGGAACTTGATCGTCCAATCGATCAACCGCATTGCCACAGAAACCCAATTCGGCCGCAAACGGTTGTTGGATGGTTCGAGCGGTGTCAATGCGAGCGTCGTCGACTTGGCTAATGTCAAGAACATCAGCCTGACCGGCGTCTTCAACGGCAAATCGGTCACCACCAATGGCGCAATCGGCGTCGACATCACCACCGTTGCCAAAAAGGCAACCGCCCAAGGCACAAACGGCGTGGCCGCGGCCAACATTGGGGCCTATCTCGGAACTGCGGTCGGGACGTCTTCCGGTCAGTTCTCAATCAACGGGACGACCTTTGTGGTCGGCGCCAACGAAACCTGGGGCGACGTCGTGGCCCGGATCAACGAACGGAGCGCCCAAACCGGCGTTGTGGCCGAGGCCCAATATGGCGTCACAGCGGCTGGCGAAGGTTCGATCAAACTCAGCAGCACCACGTTTGGCACCAAAGGCGACTTCGTGGTTTCGGATAGCGGCGTGCTGTTGAGCTCTGCCGGGCTGATTGAAACCAAGACGACGGCGACCAAAGGTGTGGATGCCGTTGCCGACGTCACTATCGGCAGCGACACCGTGACGTTCACCGGCGGCCTGATGGGCCACGACGGCTTGACCTTGACCGATGCCGATGGCAACGTGATCTCGGTCCAACCGATCGCCGCCCCGGTGACCATTGCCACCGCTGGCTATGTCCAAGTGGGTTCAGCCCAGTTCCAAACCGGCGGCAACGCCGGCCAGCGCGCCACGCTCAGCATTGGCAGCTTCCTCAGCTCGACCTTGCAGATCGATGGCCTGGACCTGACCACCGCCAACGGGGTGAACACGGCCATGGGTGCGATTGAGAACGCGATCAGCGAACTCAGCCGCAAACGGGGCGAGATTGGCTCGTTCATGCGCAACGTCTTGGAAAGCAATGTCCGTTCGCTAGGCATCGCCAAAGAAAACCTGACGGCCACCGAATCGGCAATCCGCGACGTGGACGTTGCCGAAGAAATGACCAACTACACCAAGCTGCAGATCCTCCAGCAAAGCGGCCTGAGCGTCCTTGCTCAAGCCAACCAGGCGCCGCAAGGCGTGCTCAGCCTGCTGCGAGGATAATGATGCAGTGAAATTTCAACCACCCTATAACGTGAAAAGACCGCCCGGGACACTCCACCCGGGCAGGTCTTTTTTTGCGTTGGGTTAGACTTTTGCTCCTGTGGATACGCGGTTTGTCGGTTCGGAGCGGGAAATGGTGGCCCTTGGTCAAGAGCTTTCGGCGTTGTGGCATGCCGGAGATATTGTTTTGCTGTTTGGCGATTTGGGGGCAGGCAAAACGACGCTTGTCCGGGGAGTGATGGAAAGCCTTAATTGGGAAGGTGCCGTCCGGTCGCCGACTTTCAACCTGATGCAGATATATCCAACCAAAGTGCCGGTGATGCACGCCGATTTGTACCGGGTTGCTTCGGCAACGGGAATCGGTTTGGAGGAGTACTTTGACGACCACCTGTGCCTGATCGAATGGCCAGACCGGTTGGGGGATCTGATCGATGGGGCAAAGTGCTGGCGGATTCAGATCGAGTTTGAAGGGGATGGGAGGCTCGTTTCGGTCGCCGACCCCCACAAGTGACGCCGCCAAAAGCCTGGATGGAATCTCTGCCGGGATATTGACCCGATCCAGGAACCCCGGATACGCTGACTTGCAAATGCCCAGAACCCTCCCGTTTGTCGCTTTGGCTCTTGCGGCCGTTGTCCTTATTGCCGCTGTCCCTGCCGGATCCCAAGTCCAACTGGCCAAGTCTGGCCCCAAATCAAAACTGATCAAGGTGACTTATGAAGACCGGGTGTTTGCCATCAACCCGGATTTGGTCGACAAAGTCGACTCCTACAAGACCGACGAGGCCATGTACGAAGTGCACCTTTCGATGATCAGCGAGTTGACGGGTGAAGAAAAGGAGATCGTCCAGCTCAACATGAATCAAGCCGCCGTGAACCAATTGATCGACCAGATCAACAAGGGGCGGGAATGATCCCCCGTCAATAGTGCCAGTCGAGGTCTTCGGCTTCCTTGGCGTGGCTCATGATGAAGTCGCGCCGGGGTTCGACTTTGTCTCCCATAAGCCTCATGAACATCTGTTCGACATCGCTGTCGAACTCTTTTTCGTAGCCGACTTTGATGAGCCGGCGCGATTCGGAGTTCATGGTCGTTTCTTCAAGCTCTTCGGCGTTCATTTCACCAAGGCCTTTGAACCGGGTGATGGTGTAGTTCTTCTTTTTGAGTTCGCGGACGATGTTGTCGCGTTCTTCTTCGTCCATCGCGTAGAACCGCTCGTCCTTGCCGGCCCGGATGACGAACAGCGGCGGCTGGGCAAAGTAGAGATTGCCGTGGGTGATCAGCGGCTTCATGTACCGGTAGAAGAATGTGAGGAGCAGGGTGCGGATGTGTTCGCCGTCCACGTCGGCGTCCGTCATGATGATGATTTTGTGATAGCGGAGCTTTTCGATGTTGAAGTGCTCGCTTTGTTTTTCGTCGGCGGGTTGTTCCCCGTCGACATCGGTGGCCCGGCTGGTGTGGATGTCAACCCCGGCGCCGAGGGCGGCAATGAGCGACTTGATTTCCTCGTTATCCAGGGCTTTGTCGATGCGGGCCCGTTCGACGTTGAGGATCTTGCCGCGGAGGGGCAGGAGGGCTTGGGTCATGCGGTCGCGAGCTTGTTTAACCGTGCCGCCGGCCGAATCCCCTTCAACCAGGAACAGTTCGCACTCGGCTGGATTGCGGCTTACGCAGTCGCTAAGTTTGCCGGGCAGGCCAAAGGCCTCCATTGCAGAAGACCTCTTGACGGCTTCGGCCGCTTTGCGGGCGGCTTCGCGGGCTTGTTGGGCGAGTTGGGCCTTTTCGACGATGCGCTTGCCGACAGCGGGGTTTTCTTCCAAATAGGTGCTGAGCCCGTCGCCGACCAGTGAGTTGGTGGCACCCTGGACTTCCGGGGTGACCAGTTTGACTTTGTCTTGCGAGTTGTAGCTGGGGTTTTGGATTTTGAGCGAGATGACGGCGGTGACCCCTTCGGCCACGTCATCGGCGGTGAAGTTACGATCCTTCTCTTTGAGGAGGTTCATCTTTCGGGCGTAGCTGTTGATGACCCGGGTCAGGGCCTGTCCGAATCCGGAAACGTGAGTTCCACCATCTGGTTGGTGGATGTTGTTGCAATAGGCGAGGATGTTGGTGTGGAACCCGGTGTTGTATTGCAGGGAGACTTCGAGCTCCATGTCTTCTCGGACGCGGTGGAAGTAAATGGGCTTGTGGATGACCGTTTCGGCATCGTTCACATCTTCAACCAATTGGACGATCCCCCGTTCGAAGAAGAAGGTTTCTTTGGCCTCTTCAGACCCTTGGATTTCCAGGGTGAACGTGACTTTGGGATTGAGGTAGGCGAGCTCCTTTAGCCGGCGGCGGATGATGGTGGGGTCGTGTTCCACCGTGGTCAGGGCGGTGGGGTCGGGCTTCCAATGTTGTTTGGTGCCGTGCTTTTTGGATTTACCGATGACTTCGACCGAGGTCACCGGGACACCGGCTTCGAACCGCTGTTGGTGGATTTCGCCCTTTTGAGTGACGGTGGTGACCATCCATTCCGAGAGAGCGTTGGTGCAGCTAATCCCGACCCCGTGCAACCCACCGGAGACTTTGTAGCCGCCGCCGTCGCCGAATTTTCCTCCGGCGTGGAGCTTGGTCATGACGACGGTAAGGGCCGAGATCCCTTCTTTTTCATGGATGCCGACCGGGATGCCGCGGCCATTGTCTTCCACGCTGATCGAACCGTCGGTGTAGAGGATGACGTCGATCTGGTCGGCGTGGCCGGCCATGGCCTCATCGACGCCGTTATCCAGCGCCTCGCGGAACATTTGGTGGAGGCCTTTCTTGCCGTTGTCGCCCACGTACATGCCGGGGCGTTTGCGAACCGCCTCCAACCCTTCCAAAACAGTGATGCTGCTGGCGTCGTAGGTGGCCTCGACCTTTTTGGTGAGCTTGTCCTCTTCAGTGGCCTCTCGGCTCGTGACCTCGGGTTGTCCGGGGTTTAGGTCGATGTTCTCTTCGGGCGTTTCGCTCATGGAAAATGTCCAGATTCCGCAGTCGGGAAATCAGGTTGAAATGAACCTGAATTCTACCTGGTTCCCGAGGCATTGGAAGGGACGTTGCAAAGTCCCCGGGAGATGCGCCGATTGGCTTTGGGCCGGCGTTAGTCGACGACTTTCCAGCGGGCGGTGCGGACGAATCCCGATTTGCCTTTGAGCACGTTTTCCAAGGTTACGCCCGACATTGTCCGGGTGATGGAAGTCTTCTTCCAGACCGTGAAGAACCCGAGTCCGCCCCGGGCAATGGTGACGGGCATGGCAACGTCGTAGTTTTGCTTCGGATTCAATTCGGCGCCGTTGACCATGACCGCCTTGATCCGGCTTTCGGCCGGGGCCGACTTGGAGAATGAGACCTCGAGCCCCGAGACTTGCAAAAAGCTGGGGTTGGGCGAGGGGTAAAGGTTGGCGGATTTTTCAAGCGCCAGCTTGACCTGCTCGCCAGTGAGGGAGACGACAGCGATTTCGTCGGTACCGAATTTCAAATAAGTGGAAAGGTCGCCCTTGGCTTCTTCTTCCAGCATCCCCGCCGGGATCCAGGCGATGTCGGCCCCCGCGACGGTCTTAATTTCGTCGGCAATGGCTTGGCCCGGGCCAAACGACTCGGTGTCCGGCCCGCCGAAGGCGGCGGCAACCAGCGCGAGTGTCGCAAAGGCGGTGAGCGGGATGCGCATCTTTGTTCGAACCGGCAGTTAACGGGCCAAAACCACCGGCCCTTTCATCATATTGGATGTTTATCCGGTGGTTTTGTTATCGTTGTCGGGACCTTTTTGGTTGCAATCCGCTTAGAAGTTGGTGTCAATACCCATCGACCGGGCAGTTCCGGCGACGATTTTGATCGCTTCTTCGACATCGTCGGTGTTCAGGTCGGGCATTTTCAATTTGGCCACTTCGATCGCCTTTTCCTTGGTGAGGATTGCGGCGGTCTCTTTGCTCGGGTTGCTGCTGCCCTTTTGGATGCCGACGGCATTTTTGATGAGGGCGCTCATCAGGGGTTCTTTAACGACAAAGGTGTAGGATCGGTCTTCGAACACCGTGATTTCGACGGGGAGTTTGAACCCCATCTGCTTGGCGGTCATGTCGTTGAACTTCTTCAAAAATTCCATCATGTTGATGCCGGCTTGGCCGAGTGCAGGCCCGACCGGCGGCGCCGGGTTGCCTTTACCGGCGTCGATGTTCAACTTGATGACAGAAAGGATCTTTTTTGCCATGGCGATTTCTCTGTACTGTGTCCGCCTAGGGCCATGGGCTGTGGAAGCGTCAGCCTGGTCGCTCGATGCGGGGTCGCAACCCGGGATTATGCCTCTTTAGGGGCTCGGCTTGCGGGACCCGGCGGCCAAGGCGTGTTGCCCGCGCATTCCGAGATAGACTCTGGGGCATGCCGACCATTTTTTCCAAGATCATCTCGCGGGAGATCCCAGCCGACATCGTCTATGAAGACGAGTGGGTCGTGGCGTTCCGGGATATCCAACCCCAAGCCCCTGTCCACATCCTCATCGTCACCAGGGCCGAGATCTCGGGTTTGGCCGAAGTGCCGGTAGAAGGCGACCACACCCACATCTTCAATGCTGCTCGCAAAATCGCCTTAGAGCAGGGGATTGCTGGCGAGGGATACCGGTTGGTCATCAACCAGGGAGAGAACGCGGGCCAGACCGTGCCCCACCTCCACGCCCATTTGCTGGGTGGCGGCCGCCTCGGCGGGTTCGGCGTCCCGGATTCGGGCTCTTGAGGGCCCTTTCCGCTGTGCCAAACTAAAACCAGTTCCAGGGAGCAACGATGCCAGAGATTCAACTATCGATCCCCGCCATCGGCGAAGGGTTGCAAGAGGCGCGGGTTGTCGCGCTGCTCAAGCAGCCCGGCGAAATGATCGCGCGCGACGAAGCGATCTACCAGATGGAGACCGACAAGGCGGTGATGGACGTCGAGTCTTCGGTTTCCGGCCGGGTAGTGCGTTGGCTTGCCGCCCCCGATGACGTGTTGGCGATCGGCGCGCCCATCTTGGTCGTGGATTCATCGGAATCCGATTCATCCCAACCTGCGCCCGCGCCGGCAAGGGAACCTGCGGGCACAGTCAGCCTCCGCATCCCGGCCATCGGGGAAGGTCTCCAAGAAGCGCGGCTGGTGGCGATTTTGAAGCAAGTGGGCGAACCGGTCAGGCGGGACGAGGCGGTCTACCAAATTGAAACCGACAAAGCCGTCATGGATGTGGAGTGCCCTTATGAAGGTGAGGTCATGGAATGGCTTGCTCAAGTTGATGACGTCTTGCCGATCGGGGCCGAAGTCGCCCGCTTCCGGACCGGCGATGCTGTCGGGGAACCAAGCTCTGCTGCCGCGCCCGCCCCGGCATCCGCGCCATCTGCCCCTCCAGCCCAATCGGCAGCCACTGGGGGGCGCCGGCGCGATATCCCGCCCCGCACCCGATCCTATGCCAAAGAAAAAGGGTTGACGGCCGAACAGCTGGAATCCGTTCCCGCAGCGGGGGCCAAACTGATGCCCGCCGATATTGACGCCTTTTTGGCCGGAGGTGCCAAATCCGCCGCCCCAAGCCGTGGCGGGAACTATTCCGAACAGCCGATGGGCGGCAAACAAAGGGTTTTGGCGAGCCGCCTGCAGCGGGGCAACCAGATCGTTGTGCCGGGCATGATGTCGGTGGTTGTGGATTGGGGGCAGATCGAAACACTCCGCGAAGAGCAAAAGGCCAAAGGCGGCGACTTCCAGCCCAGCAGTTTCACTTACTTCGCCTATGCCGTCGCCAAAACCGCGGCATCCCACCCCGTCATGCGGTCTACCCTGGTCGGCGACAACGTCATCCGGACCTATGACAACCTGCAACTTGGAATCGCGGTGGCGTTGCCCGGGGATGAATTGGTGGTGGCCGTCGTCCGCGATGCCGACTCCCTGGGTTGGGAAGAGTTTGCCAGCCAAGCCCGCGAACGGATCAACGAAGCTAGGGGCGGCAAGGACCAAGCCGACGAATCGGTGACGCTGAGCATCACCAACATGGCCGGGCATGGGATCCGCGAGGCGATGGCCGTTGTCGTCCCCCCCGGTGTCGCGACCATTTTCTTGGGCGAAGCCTATAACGGCCTGGCCAATGATGTCCCCGGCGAGTTCAAAGTCATGCGCTGCGCCAACGTGGGCATCACCATCGACCACCGGCTCATCAACGGAGTCGGCGGGGCTGAGTTCCTGAATGCGATCCGGGACAACGTGGCGGGGATCCGCGGGCTCTGTTCGTGAAACCGATCATTGGGATCACCTGCGCCACAATGACAAGCCCCCGGACCGGGCTCGAAAACGGGCGCATCTACATCGAGCGGAACTATGTGGATCGTGTCGCCGCCGCCGGCGGCGCCCCGGTTCTGATTCCGCCGGGGATCGATGGCGCGGCCATCGGACCCCTGCTTGACGGGTTGGTGATCCCCGGTGGCAATGACATCGATCCGGCCGCGTGGGGGGAACCGCTCCACCCCGAGGCCGATTTGGAATACCCCGGGCGGACCGCCATCGAACAGGAAGTCTTCGCCAACCTCCGGCCGGAAGCCCCGGTATTGGGGATTTGCTACGGGTGCCAGTTGGTCAACGTGATTTTGGGCGGCTCACTGGAACAACATATGCCCGACCGCCTGGGCCACGACGACCACCGCAAAGTCGGGATGCAGGATTACAGGGTCGTGGAAGGCTCGCGATTGGCCGGCATTGTCGGCCCCCAAGCCCGGGGAGATAGCTCGCACCACCAGGCGGTGGCGCGTACCGGCCGGGGACTCGTGGTCAGCGCCTGGCACGAAGATGGGACCGTGGAAGCGATCGAAAGCACGGAAGGCCGCTGGTTTTTGGGTTTGCAATGGCATCCGGAGCGCAGCGACGTGCCGGAATCCGACCTCTTGTTTGAGGCCTTTGTCCAAGCCGTGATTGCGGCCAAGGCGGCCCGCGTATGAAAGTCTTGGTGAACGGAGTTGAGACAGAGCTGGGTGCCGTAACCGGGGCAAAGGTGACCCGCGACGGCGACCGGTTGCGGATCGCCACTCCCCAGGGCGTCAAAAGCGCGGTTGCCGTCACCCATGGCGACTCCACGTTTGTGAGCGTCGACGGCCGCGTTTACGAAGTGGCAAAAGCGTCGTCGGCCCGCCTGAAATCGCAAGCGGCAGGAAATGGCGAAGGGCGCGCCCCGATGCCCGGCCAAATCGTGGAAGTGCTGGTGAAAAATGGCGATCAGGTGATTGCCGGCCAAACCTTGATCGTGATGGAAGCGATGAAGATGCAGCAGCCCGTCAAGGCCGATTTCGACGGGGTCGTCGAAGGGCTCGGCGTTAAACCCGGCGACCAGGTGACCGATGGGCAGGTTTTGGTCAAGGTGGCCAAGGCCGATGCCTGACCAGATCCGCATCATCGAAGTTGCCCCGCGGGATGGGCTGCAAAACGAGATTGAAGTCGTCCCAACTCCAGTCAAAGCCGAATTCATCCGGAGTCTGGCGGCAGCCGGGCTCCGAGAGATCGAAGCCACGAGCTTTGTCCACCCCAAATGGGTGCCGCAATTGGCCGATGCCGCCGACCTGCTGACCGGGCTCGGCCCCATTCCGGGAGTCCGCATTTCGACCTTGGTTCCTAATGAGAAAGGGCTCGAACGGGCCGTCGGCCTGGGAGTCCAAGCGATTGCGGTGTTCACGGCGGCCAGCGAGGCATTTGTCCAAAAGAACATCAACATGACCGTGGACGAGTCGCTTGCGGTTTTTGACCGTGTGATCCAAAGTTATCGTGGCCAGATCCCAAACGGGTTTGTCCGGGGGTATCTCAGCACGGTCGTCGAGTGCCCTTTTTCGGGCCGGGTCTCTCCGGGCCGCGTTGCCGAACTCGTGGCGAAGCTCTTTGAATTGGGTTGCGACGAAGTCAGCCTCGGCGAAACCATCGGCGTCGCGATCCCAGCCGAGGTGGTGGGAGTTGCTCGGGAGGTTGAAAAAGTGACCAGTCAGTCTAAGATTGCTTGGCATTTTCACGACACCCGGGGCACGGCCATTGCGAACGTGTCTGCGATGTTGGACCGCGGTTACCGCTCATTTGATTCGAGTGCTGCGGGCTTGGGCGGGTGCCCTTATGCCCCCGGTGCCGGCGGCAATTTGGCGACCGAAGATTTGGTCTACTTTGCCGAGCGGTCCGGCCTTGCTACCGGTGTTGACCTGGAAGCGTTGGCCCGGTGTTCTGCCCCGGTTCTCCAGGTGCTTGGCCGTCCGGCGACGGCAAAGAGCCAGCTGGCGGTTTTGGCGGCTTGTAAGTCGCTTTAGCGTAGGCCCCGTAAGCGGCCATGGCGAGGGCGATGGCCAAGACCAAGCCCGTCGCGGCCTTTTCATCTTTTGAAAGGCGGAACTCCTTCCAGTTCACGATGAGCGCGGTCAGGCCGATCGGCACAAGGGCTGGCAAGGGCATATGCGTCAGCAGGACAAGGAACAGGTAGCCGACCAAAACCGGGATCAGCCAGGTTGCCGTCTGCCTGGCCCTCAACCCATAGCGGAACATGGCGGCAAAAAACATCGCGCTAATGAAGAGGTCTGCCGGCCCCACGAACAAGATGTCGTTAACGGCAAGCGGCAGTTGCTCGGCTCCGCTCGATTTGACGGCAGGCACCTTGAGCCCCAGGTTGCCGACGACCTGCGGATTGTTCATGGCGATTTGGGCTTGCGGAGTGAAAGGCGTGAGGATCAGGAGGGCATCCATGCCGGCCAGGAAGATCGCAATGGGCAGCAGCATGTTGCGTTCTTTGATGAGGATGGAAACCAACGCCCCGAGCCCCAGTGTCCACCCGAGCATCCCAACTTGCATGAAATTGCCCAAGACGAGGGCAGTTGCCGGCGGGGGTTTGAGACTTTGGAGGGCGGCAAGCGATCCGCCGTGGAGGATGATTCCGGCCAAGGTCAGAACCCAGGCTTGCGGGGGCCTCCAGGCAAAGGCCGCGCCACAGAACAGGCCGGCAAACGGGACAACGATGAAGATGCCGGTTGTGAACACGCTGGCCACGGCGGCAGCGGCCGGGGGCAATGCGACATAAGCCAGAACCGCCCGGAGGATAAACAACAAGGCGGCGCAACCAAAGAACCAGGCAAGCGGGGCCTTTGGTCTCCAAGTGGGGGATTCGTCCGGCGTCCCGATTTGTGTTTGGTCTGGGGTTTCAGACAATTGCAACCTCCCGGGCGTGTTGCCCGCGCGCTTGGTAGTACACCCCTTCGATCCGGGCGACCATCTGTCCCACCGTGTGCTCCCGGAAAGTCGTCAACGCTCCGGCACTCAGCCTTTGCGCAAATCGGACGTCGCTGAAAACCCTATGGGCGGCAGCGGCGAATTCGGTGCTGGAATTGGAGGTCACAATGCCGTTCTCATTGCTAATGACGGTGTCGTCGGCCCCTCCGCCTTCCACAACCACGCAAGGCAGGCCATAGGACATCGCTTCTTGGATGACGAGACCCTGGGTTTCGGTTTGCGAAGCAAAACAGAAGAGGTCGGCCGCCGAGTAGAACTGGCCGATGCGATCCCGGTCGATGAACCCGAAGAACCGGACGACGTCGCCGACGCCGAGGTCTCGGGCCAGCCGGCGGTATTGTTCCCGAGCCGGGCCATCACCTACCACCCAAAGTCTGAGCTTGGGGTTGGTGTGGGCGAGTTTGGCCACCGCGTTGATCAACAAGTCAAGGTTTTTTTCAACGGCAATGCGCCCGCAATAAAGCGCGACGACCAGGTCCGGGCTCGTCTTTAAGGCTGCCCGTGCAACGTTGCGCGGGATCGGATCGGGCTCTGGCACCCCGGTGGGAACGACGGTGATGGGTGTGCGGATCTGGTGTCGCAGCAGCCAATCCCGGCTAAATTTGCTGGGTGTGATGACTTGGGCAAACCGGTTGTAATAGTAGTTGGTGTGTTTGGCGATTTTGTATTTGAGGTAGGGATCCGGCACCAGTGGGATGTAATGGGTGTACTTGTCGTAAATGGTGTGGTAAGTCGAAACCAAGGGGATGCCGTGGGATTCGCCCCACCGCAAGCCGACAAACCCGACGGTGAAGGGCGTGTGGGTGTGGATGATGTCGAACCGGTGCTGGCGGAACTCGCGGAGCATCGGGAAGAAGGGCGGCAAAGTCAACGGATACCCTTTGGCAAAGGGGGTGTAGGCGGCAAAGAACCGGTGAATGTTGGGGTCTTGGTCGCGGTGCCCGGGGTAACCGGATGTAAAGAGGTGGACGGAATGGCCACGCTCGCGCAACCCTTCAACGAGCGCGTGGACGCTGACGCTGACCCCGTTCAAAATCGGGAGCGCACTATCCGAAAAGATCGCGACACTCAGGGGGCCGCTGTCCACAGGTGGGATTATTCCTCAGGCAGGCGGCCGTGTTCTTCGACAAAGCGCACAATGCCGCTGAGGCGGAACCGCCGTTGCCCGCCCTTGGTCCGGTGATGGGCCAGCCATCCCCGGTTGGTGTATCGCCGCACGGTGGCGGGGCAGACCCCGAGCAGACGGGACGCTTCTTCCAAGGTTAATTCTGGATTGAGCAGTCTTCTAATCAAGTCTTCCCGGGATTCTTTGAAGTCACCTTGGTAGTACTTGCTGGTCACGGAGTCGGTAAAAAAGGTGCCGAGGAATTCGATGTTCTTGGGGAGGCTTTCCAGGATAAACCGGAGGTCGTCGTCCAGGACGGGTGCGGCTTCGGTCGCTTGGGCGGCTTTGCGGGGCCGGGGGGCGCTGAGTTTGGTCTTGCGGAACTTCGATCCGTGGGCGCTGCCGTTCTTGGCGACCCCATTTGTGGCCTTGGGGGCCTCCTCGAAAGCGTTCTCAATATAGGCCAGCGGGTCAAATTCCTTTGTCGGCATGGTCGAATCCGTATATTACACAAATCACCGAGGTCAAAAAGGGACGATCTTTACAGGATCAGCATGGAATCGCCGAACGATAGAAAGCGATATCGCTCCTGGACTGCCTGTTTGTAAGCAGATCGCACGGGATTGGCCCCTGCAAGGGCGGAAATCATCAAAAGCATGGAAGTCCTAGGCATATGGAAGTTGGTGAACATCCCGTCTACTATTTGAAACTCGTAGCCTGGGGTGATGAACAGCTTCGAAGTGGTTTTGCCGGAAGCCACCGTCTTTTTCCCGGTAGCAAAGGTTTCCAGCGTCCTGACAGTTGTTGTGCCGACCGCAACTATCCGACCGCGACATTTGCCTACTGCTTCTGCGGTTTCTGGCGGGATTTCGCAAATTTCCCCGGTCATTGAATGATCTTCGACCCGTTCCGTCTGGATTGGTCGAAAGGTGTCCAGTCCGACGTGGAGGGTGACATCTGCCCGGCTGACCCCCTTTTGGACTAAAGCTTCTAAAATAGAATCGGTGAAATGGAGCCCCGCCGTTGGGGCTGCGGAGGATCCGCCTGGCCCGGCATACACGGTTTGGTACCGGGTTTGGTCGGCAAGTGGGGTTTGGATGTACGGCGGCAACGGGGCCAAGGAGACGTCTTGCAAGCGCTCTTTCCACCCGGGCGAGTCGTCGAACCGGATGACGCGTTGGCCTCCATCCTCTTCACGCACAACCGAGGCGGTGAGGCCGCCTTCAAAGACGATCGGGGAGCCAGGCTTCAACCTTTTGGCCGGCCGGAGCAGGCAGAGGTATTCCCCGGGGGCGGTTTCGCGGAGCAACAGCGCCTCGACGTTTCCGCCGGTTGATTTTTTGCCAAACAGCCTTATGGCCGTCACCCGGGTGTTGTTGGCGACCAAGAGGTCGCCTGGTTGTAAGAGGCTGATGCAATCGCGGAACATCCGGTGGGAGATCGTTCCGGTTGCCCGCTCAATGTGGAGCATCCGGCTGGCATCCCGTTCGGCTAGGGGCGTTTGGGCGATCAACTCCTCGGGCAGCGCGTAGTCGAGGTCGTTGGTTTTCAAAGGTGGCTTGCCACCTCCCCAAGCGATTGGATTTGACCGGGGGCGGAGGGGCTCCATCGATCCAGCAAAAGGGCATCCCAACCAAACGAGCGGGCCCCGTGCACATCGGCAAGCGGGTCGTCCCCAATGTGGAGCACCGTGGATGTGCCGACCCGCTCTTGGGCGATTTGGAACAGCCCGGGATGCGGTTTTTCCACCCCTTCTTCCAAACTCGCGATAACATGGTCGAAGAAAGGGGTGAGCCCAAGCATGCCGCAAACCCGGTGCAAACTAACATCCCAATTGGAGAGGAGGATCATCGGCACGCTATGGCTTTTGATTTCCGCCAAGCACCCGAGGGTGTCGGGGAAGAGGCGGAAGACTTTTGACCCCGGCCCAAAGATGAGCCGGTCGGCAATGGCCGAAACCGTTCCGATGGCCTCCGCGGGTTGGCCGATCCGGGCGAGCCAATCGACCCCGAGCTCGCGCCAAAAACCGTCACAGATCTCGGGTGACCGTTGGCGGTTGAGTTCTTGGAATGTTCCCCACCGCGAGTGGAGCATGCGGCCATAGGTTTCGCCGGCTCCCTGCCGGTCGGGCAGGTCGAGCCCGGCCAGGAGGGCGGATTCCACGGCGATAGCGGCGGGATCCCAGGCGACATCGATCAACGTTCCTGCCGCATCGAAACTGACCGCCCCGTACTTCATTCCCCCATAAGATACCGACCGGTTAAACCGCGCCTTTGAGCCCGCGCGCTCAATTCCGGCCCCGAGGGGTTCCGAACCAGGATTATGGAGGGAAAAACCTGTCATCCCGCACCATTCGGCAAGGCTAGGTTGCGGTGTGAAATCGCCGGCCTGGCAAAACGTCCCAATTGAAGGCCGAGTCGCAAACCGGTGAACCCCCCATCCGGTAAGACGGATTGACTCGCTTGCGCAAGGAGTACCCGACATGATGCTGAAACGTGCACTGGTTTTGGCCGCAATTGCTGCGGCAATGGGGGCGGTCGCCGCCACCAAAGAAGACACATTCGACCTGAAATGGAACCTCAAAGAGGGTCAGTCTTACAAGCAAAAGGTCTCTGCCAACATCGATTTTCAAGGCACGCCGATCGACGTGACGGCAACCGCTATCACGACCTGCAAATCGGTGAAAGATGGGATGATCACCCTGCTCAGCCAGACCAAGGATCTGGTAATCGACATCGGCGGCGGGCAAACCATGGAGCAACCCGACACCGAATCGACCGCAGTACAAACCGAACGGGGGCGCCTGGTCAAGGTGACCGGCGAATCGTTCGGCGGCGGTGATGAAGCCCGTTTGGGCAATGCGTTCAGTTTCTTCTTCCCGGATAAACCGGTGAAGGTGGGCGAAACCTATGAATTCACGATCCCGGCCGACGAGAAGCTCGGCCTTGTCGAACTGAAATGCAAGTACCAAGTCGTTGAGCGCAAAGACATGAAAGGCAAAGATGTCTTGGTGTTCAAGGTCGACCAAATGGAAACTGGCGCTTCTCCGATTTCGATCTCCGGAACCTTTGCAGTGGAAATCAAAACCGGGATCTCGGTTTTCAGCGATTTCACGTTCAAAAACATGCCGCAACAAGGCATGTTGCTGGACGGGAAGTGGAAGGCCGAACTCGTCGAATAGGTTGAGTGGCAAATGCCCCCGACCCCTTTCGGGTCGGGGGCTATTTTTTTGGCGCGTTAATGCGGTGGCAGGCTCGGCAACGCGCCTCATAGCTTTCGGTGGCCCCGATCAGGACGATGGGGTCATCCCACTTGGCCGGCTTGCCATCGATGATCCTTTGCGTGTGGCTGGCAGGCCGTCCGCACTGCATGCAAATGGCTCTGAGCTTGACGACTTCGTCGGCAGCGGCCAAGAGTTCGGCCATCGGGCCGAATGGTTGGCGCCGAAAATCTTGATCCAACCCGGCGGCGACGACTTCCTTACCGGAATCGGCGAGCTGGATCAGGATCTCGACGACCGACCGGTCAAAAAATTGGACTTCTTCGACGCAGACGACGTCGCTGTCCTTATCGATGAGTGACGCAAGTTCCGCCGCACCGCCCACCCTCCGGCTGGGATGCTTGACGCCCATGTGGGTGACGACATGCTCTTCGTCGAAGCGGTTATCGATGGCGGGTTTAAAGACTTGGACCTTCTTTTTGGCATAAAGCGCCCTGCGGGCGCGCCGAATGAGTTCTTCCGATTTACCAGCGTACATGCTGCCGCAGATGACGGCCAGGTGCCCACATTTTTTCATTCGTCGCCCATGGCCCCTTCGAGGTCTGCTTCGAACATTTCTTCCAGTTCCCCGCTCATGTCGTCATCAGTGGCGCGGCCCATTTCTTTGACGTATTCCCGCATTGCGGAAGCCGATTGTGGCTCATCCATGGATTCCAGTTGGTCGGCTATGGCATCGATCCGGTCGTTTTCGGACCTCATGCGTCGGAATCGACTGACGAGTTTGGCGCACCCTGTTGCGCCGCAACCAGGGCAGGGCTCGGCCGCGGGGTCTTCGTTTGCTCCAAGGAGCGCTTCAAATTTTTTGCCGCATTCCCGGCATCGAAACTCAAAAATGGGCATCTCCCATCCGATGGTACCGGGCTGGTACACTACCGGCATCATGAAGCTCTAACCCATTTGTGCAGGCTGGATCGGATATTGTCGTCGAATTTTGGGCCTGCACACCTGTTCCAATGGAACGGCATGGGTTTATGGGGCATCTTACGTTCAGCAGGTGCCGCCGGGCCCGCGCCCCCGTCCGCAAATCCCAACCGAGGCTCCATGCCTGAAGAATCAAACAAGAAAGACAAGCAGTTTCAGATCAATTCAGAAGAGCGCGAAAAGCTCTTGCTCGTTTACGTGAATCCCGAGGCCGAAGAAGATGCCTATGCCGAGGCCGAACTGGAAGGCCTGGTCGATGCCGCCGGGGGGGAACCGGTCGGGCAAATCCGCCAGCGGATCGAACGGCCGTACAAGGCGGCCTACATTGGGTCGGGCAAAGTTGGCGAAGTCGCCGCGATGGCGGCCGAACTGGGCGCCGACGCCGTGGTGTTCGACTGCGAGCTCAGCGGCATCCACATCAAAAATCTGGAAGAGCAAATCAAACTCCGGGTCTTGGATAGGACGCAACTGATCCTGGACATCTTTGCGAACCGGGCCCGCACCCGGGAAGGGATGCTCCAAGTGGAGCTGGCCCAATACACCTACCGGCTGCCCCGACTGATGAGTGTTTACACCAAGTTCGAAAGGCAACGCGGGGGCATCGGGATGCGCGGTCCGGGGGAGACGAAGCTAGAAAGCGACCGCCGCATGGTGCGCGACCGCATCGCCCGGCTCAAACGGGAGATCGACGTGGTCAAACAACACCGAACCTTGCAACGCGAAGGGCGGCGGGATCAACCGTATCCGGTGGTGGCGATCGTCGGCTACACGAGTGCGGGCAAATCGACGTTGATGAACCGGTTGGCCCAAACCGACCTGCTTGCCGACGCCATGCCGTTTGCCACCTTGGACCCGACGACGCGCCTCGTGGACTTGCCGGACGGCTACCGGTTCTTCCTCAGCGATACCGTCGGGTTCATCCGCAACTTGCCGACCCTGTTGGTGGCCGCGTTCCGGGCGACCCTGGAAGAACTCCTTTATGCCGACCTGCTGATGCACGTGGTGGATGTGAGTAACCCGGAATGGGAGATGCAGGTCGAGGCCGTGTTGCAGACGGTCTCCGGCATTGGTGGCGATGACATCCCCGTCCTGACCGTCTTCAACAAGATTGATGCGGCCGAAGACCCACAGGGAGTCCGGCGGTTGGCGTTGGAACATCCGGACGCGGTGGCCATCAGCGCTTTGACCGGCGAAGGGATCCAAGATCTTTTGGCCATGGTCCGGCGCCTGGTCAGCGACCGGCTTTCAATCGTTAAGGTTTTGGTTCCTTATTCAGAAACCAATTTGGTCGAACGCGCCTACGACTTTGGCCGCGTCTTAAAGAAGGAATACCGCGACGACGGCATATACCTGGAAGCCGAAGTGGTTGCCGAACACCGGGGGAAACTGGAGGCGTACGCGGTCAAAGAACGATGAGGCTGGCGGAATGGATCCATAGCGCGGCAGAAGAGCTGGCTGAAGCCGGTGTCGATTCGCCCCGTCTGGATGCCCAGATTCTGGCCGCCCACGCCCTGGGCCGGGATCGGAGCTGGGTTCTTTCCCACCCAGAAGAATCGGTTGCCGATTCCGGGCTCAGCAGTTTGCTCCGCCGACGGCTCAACCGGGAGCCGTTGGCTTACATCACGGGCAAACGCGAGTTTTATGGGCGGGAATTTTTCGTCGACCCCGATGTCTTGGTCCCCCGCCAAGAAACCGAATTTGTGGTTGAACGGGCCAAGCTCTGGATGCACGGGGGCGGCGATTGGACCGTGTTGGATGTGGGCACCGGCAGTGGTTGCATTGGCATCACGCTGGCCCTCGAGTGCCCCGGCTGCCGGGTGACCCTCTTGGACAAATCGATGAACGCCCTCCGGGTCGCCAGCAAAAACGCGGATGCCTTGGAAGCCCGGATCGACCAATTCGTCCATTCAGACCTGTTCCACAAGCTTCCAAAGCGGAGGTACCAGCTGGTGGTGAGCAACCCGCCCTATGTTGCTCATGCCGACGACCTTCCCCCGGAAGTCCGCGATTTTGAACCGCACGACGCCTTGTTCGCCGACGCCAACGGATTGGCCATGTACCGCCGTTTGGCCGCCGAGACCTATCTGGCAACGGGGTGCGAGGCCTTGATCGTCGAAATTGGCATGGGCCAGCAACCGGCTGTGGAAGCGGTTTTTGCCGAATACGGGTGGCAGTTGGTGGATGCGATGTGTGACCTGGGGCGGATCGTTCGCACCCTCACGTTCATCCCCGCAGACGTTGTCGGGCGGCTGTCATAATTCCCACTGCCCGATGGAGATCGTCGTCCCAGCCGAATACGCGCACCTCTATGAAACAAGCGCGGAACGCCCGGTCGTTAAGATCCCGGCCCCTGTTTTGCGGCAAAAGGCGGCGCCAATCGAGAAAATTTCGAAAAGGCACACCAAACTCGCCGAAAACATGATCCGCATCATGAAGGAGGCGCGCGGGGTCGGCATCGCTGCGCCCCAAGTCGGTGTGAGCGAGCGGATCATCGTCATCGCCCCGGAAAAGAAGCCGATCGTATTGGTCAACCCGCGCATCACCGAAAGTTCGGGGACGCAAATCGGCGAAGAAGGGTGTCTCAGCATCCCTGGACTTTATGGGGATGTGGAGCGGGCGCTTTCTGTTGTTGTGGAAGCCTACGACATCAAAGGCCGCCCCGTAGATTACGACATGGAAGGGTATGCCGCGATCATCGTGCAACACGAGATCGACCACTTGGATGGGGTGCTTTTCATCGATAAAGTCGATGAAAAAACTCTGCATTGGCAAGACCCGAATCCGGAGAACCGCTGACCGTGCGGATTGTTTTCTTCGGCACGGCCGATTTTGCCGTTCCAGCCTTGGAAGCGGCATCGCCGGATGTCAAATTGGTCGTCAGCCAGCCGGATCGGCCAAAAGGCCGGGGGATGGCCCTGCAGCCCTCACCGGTCAAGGCCAAGGCCCTTGAACTGGGGAAGCGGGTGGAGACTCCGGAAAAGAGCCGGTCCCCAGAGTTCTTGGAGGTTTTGGCGGCGGAAGAGGCGGACGTTTTTTTGGTTGCCGCATACGGGCAAATCCTGAGCCAGGCGGTTCTGGATATCCCCAAAATCGGGTGCTTCAACCTGCATGGCTCCGTATTGCCCCGGTGGCGAGGGGCCGCCCCGATCCAAAGGGCTATCGAAGCCGGGGACACCGAAACGGGGGTGACCCTCATGCAGATGGACAAGGGCCTGGACACCGGCGACATCGTGGCCATCACAAAAACCGTTATCGAGCCGGATGCCACGGCCGGCGAGGTCTATGGCGAGCTCGCCCAACTGGCGGGGTTGATGACGATCAATTGGATGCCGCGGATTTGGTACGACGACTACTTTTGCACTCCCCAGGATGATTCGCTTGCAACGCACGCGCCCAAAGTGGAAAAGGCCGAGGCAGAAATCACGGCTGACCTTGGGTTGGCGACGGCCTACAACCGGTTCCGCGCCTTCACCCCGGTTCCGGGGGCATTTGCCACGACGGAGCTTGGGGTGGTCAAGATCCACCGAGCAAGGGCCCTGCCGGGGGAATTTGGCCAGCCGGGTTCCGCCACCATCTCCGATGGCCGGATAATGGTGGCACTAGCCGGTGGGGCCTTGGATATCCTGGAACTGCAGGCCGAGGGCCGCAAGCGCATGGACGCGGCAGAATTCTTGAACGGGGCACGACTGGCCTCAGGCATGCGTTTTCTGCGATAGGAAATCCTTCACAATGAGTGTCACCCATCCATGAAAGACCAGATCACGAAGCGGTTCATCATTGGCGCGCTCATCATTGCGGCGCTTTTGATCTCGTTCAATTTCATCAAGAGTTTTGTCCAGGATCCCGATGTGGGGGCCTATGATTCTTCCGGCCAGATCGTTGCCATTGAGCAAACGCGCGATGGGGGCCGGCTCGCCTTGTTTGACGAGGCCGGCAAACGGATCGACCCGCCCAAGCCCAGCAAGGCCACCTACGACGACCGGGAGGTCAGCTGGGCGGTGGACGGCAGCCGGATCTTTGTCAGCTCCAACCGGGAGACCAATGCCTACAACGTTTACCGATGGAATCCCGGAGACCAGAAATTCATGCGGCGCTCTAAGGGCACCCGCAGTCAAGGGGCCCCGTGGTTCGGCCCGGCGGGCGACCCGGACGCCAAGAATCTGGGGCTGCTCCAAACCGGGGGTCAGATTTTCGAACTCGACGTGAAGACGGGCGACTTGGGCCAAATTTTGCCACCGCCCGGGGAGCGGATTTCGGTTGGCGAGGAGGGTGCCAAGGGGTCGATGGAGGGGTACGACCGCTTTGGCACCGCCTTCACCAAAGCGCGGTATGCCGGTTCAAAAGAGATGATCTACGGGCTGATGCGCAACGACGAGGGGTACACGATGGTCTTCCAGCCGGTCGGTGTCGATGCGATGGGCCAGCCCTTGCGCCCGATCGAGATGTATCGCGGGCAGATTGTGGATTTTGAAACCGACCCCAACGGGGTCGGGGCTGTCCTCGTCCGCGGCTTCCAATTCCCGCCCTACCAAGATGTCCCCAAAGAGTTCATCAAGGGCGGCAAGGTCGTGAAGCCGTTCAGTTCGGCTCTTTTCCGGGTGACGATCGGCCCGGATGGCAAACCGGCATCCGAAGCGGTGATCGTCGTCGGCCCCGATGCCCCTGAGGCAGTTGGCGACTTTGCCATCTCCCCCGACGGGTTGCAGATCGCGGTGGTCGTTGGGGCAAAAACCGAAGGGGGCGGCTTTGAGCCGGCCGTGATGCTGGTGATGCCGTTCAAGGTCAATGGCGGGGCCGAGGCAAAACCGGTTGTGCAGGGCCGGGTCAGTTCACCGAGTTGGTCTGGGGATGGCACCAAGCTCGCCTATCTCAAACAGGATGGCAAGGACATCGACATCTACCGGGTGAACGCCGACGGGTCTTCGGAGACCAAGGTCACAAGCGGGGGTACTTGGCTATCGCCGCGGTTTAGTCCGGCAAAATAGTTCCGCGGATCTTTTCGATCACGGAGGTTGTTGACTTTCCGGTCAAAAATGGAAGGATGACAACTTTTCCGCCGTATCCTTGCACCAGCGGGGATTCGGGTAGTTGGTCGATGGTGTAGTCGCCGCCCTTGACATGGATGTCTGGCTTGATTTGGGCGATGAGGGTTTCGGGGGTGTCCTCGCTGAACGGAATGGCAAAATCCACAGCCCTCAATGCGGAAAGCACGGCAATTCGGTCTTCTAATGGATTCACGGGTCTATCCGGTGCTTTGCCTAGGCGCCGGACACTTTCGTCGGTGTTGACGCCGACGACGAGGAGGTCTCCCAATTCCCGAGCTTGCGCCAGGTAGCGGACATGCCCGGCATGGAGGATATCGAAAACGCCGTTGGTGAAGACCAGGGTTTTCCCCCGGCGGGCGGCTGCGATTTGGGCCAAGGTGTCGGTCATGCCAGGATCTCCCGGGCCGTTTCGACCACGGCATCCAAACCGAGCTCGCGGCATCGCCCTATTTGTCCAAAGGGGCAAGACCGTTCGGGGCGCGTCAAGGTGTAAAGGCCGATGCAGGGCGTGCCGAGTGCGGCCGCAATGTGGATGCTGCCGGTGTCTCCGGCAATATGCAGGTCTGCCCGGGCAAGCAGGGCCGCCAGGGTGGGGATGTCGGTTTTGCCAAGGAGGTCTACGGGCATATGGACTGATTGGTCTAAGACCTCACGGACGGCTGGGCCATCGGCCTTTGTCCCGATGAAGCAGATGTTGGCCTGGCCCGACAAGGCATCCGCAAGGGCAGCAAAGTTGGCGGCCGGCCATCTTTTGGTTGCCCATCCCGCCCCGGCGTGGCACACAACGAGCTGTTTCCCGGACGGGAGTTGGCCGATAAGGGCTTCGGCGTTAGCGACGGCCTGGGCATCTGGCACCAGGCCAAAATCAACGGTGTCGCCCCCACCGGCGGCGCGGGCGACATCGAGGTATTGCTCGACGACGTGGATTGAGGTCGGGCAAGGGATCACGGGCTGCGTGAACAGTCGGGATCCTTCGCGCTGCCAGTGGTACCCCAGTTTGGATTTGGCGCGGCTGAGGGCGACGGGGAGAGCCGATTTCAGCAAGCCTTGCAAGTCGATGGCGCAATCGAATTCGCCGAGGGTCGCAATCTGGGCGCGCCATGCTTTCCAATCCTTTTCGAGTTCGACAACGTGCGAAATATTCCGGCAGAGCCGGGCCAAGGGGGCAAACCGCCGGTCGCATAGCCAAATGATTTCGCAATCGGGATGGGTTTGCCGTAGCGAACCGGCCACGGGCAGTGAGCAGGCGACATCGCCAAGGGCGCTTAGTCGACTAACAAGGAAGCGGATGGGCGACCTCCCAAATAGGGCATGGCGGCACGGATGATTTCGCCGGCCGTCACGGCATCGGGATCTGGCCCCGGCCGGATCACGGTGGTTTGGGGCCCAAAAGGCCGATAGCGGTTGGGGTCGGTGCGGCCGAATACCGTGACAACCGGAACACCATAAGCACTAGCCGCATGGGCCGTGCCGGTGTCAGCGGAAATGTGGATGCGGCAGTTGGCAACCAAGTTGAGTGATTTTTCGAGGCTGAGCTGGCCGACGAGGTTGGTGACACCCTCGGTATAGACCGGGTCGTCGCCGGGTCCGCCGATTGCAGTGACCGGGAACCCCAGCGTGAGGAGCTCTTTGGCCACTTGGTGCCACCGGCCTTGGGAAAGTTTTTTGTGGGGGTGGCCAGAACCGGTTTGGATGACGACTTGCCCATTCGGCATTTCGTGCACGGGCGGCATCAACGGTTTGGCGGGGATGGGGCATTCGTGCCACTGGCTCAGCAGCCGATGGGCCGCCTCGACCTCGTGGACCGATCCCGAGAGGCAATCGAATGCCGGGTTCAGCCTGCGAGCCATGCCGTCGGCCGTTTGAGTGGCGATCCGCCGCTTCGCCCCCGAAAGCCGGAGGCACAGGGCCGTTTTGACTTGCCCTTGCAGGTCGAATCCAACGTCAAAACCCTCTTTGCGGAGCCCGGCGAAGGTCCGGAACTGGGCAAGCCAGGTGGTGGGGGCGGCCCGCCGCCGCTTCCAAGCGGCCGTGTCGGCAAAAACAACATCGTCGACGAGCCGCGACCGGTCGATCACGGGAGCAAACCGATCCATGGCGGCCCAAGTGATGTGGGCTTGGGGCAAAACGTTCCTGAGGCCCGTCAGGGCCCATGCCGCCATCACACAATCGCCCATGGCACTGAATCGGACGACGAGGATTTTTGGTTTCAAATCAACCCCTTCCGGCGGGCATTCCTCCACCGGTCGTGCATCCAAAGCCACTGCTCAGGGGTTTCCCGGATCCGATCTTCCAACCAGGCGTTGATGGCCCGCATCAAACCCTCGCCCGGGGATGTTTCAGGTTGATGGGGTTCGAGCGGCGGATAAAAGGTCATCGTGTACCGGTTTGTAGCATTGTAGACGCATGCAACGGGCACGACGGTCGCCTGGGTCCGGGATTGGAAGACTCCTGGGCCGAGGGCTGTGCCGGCCGGAACCCCGAAGAAGGGGATGAAGATATCTGAGGCGTTTTGGTCGGGCAGGATCCCGACGATCTCGTTACCCCGGAGTTTGAGCAGGACTTGGCGGGCGGCCTGCCCCCTTGAGATCACCTTCGTCCCCGGCCGTTTTCGGATTTCGTTGACGATGCTGTTGACGCCTTCGTCGTCGGCATCCCGGGCGATGACGTTGAGCGGGTAGCCGCTCAGGCTGAGCCAGGCGGAAACTCGCTCCCAGTTGCCCAGGTGCCCGGTGATCAGCAAAGCCCCTTTCCCTTTGGCCAGGGCGGCATCCAGGTGTTCTAATCCTTGGATGTGGGTCGTGGCTTCGATCTCTTCCTTGGTGCGGTTTGCGCCGGCCAAAAAGTCCATGGAGGTCCTCCCGAAATGGATGAACACGCCACGGGCGATCTGCTCGATTTCCCGGCTGTCCCGGTTGGGGAATGCGAGCCGAAGGTTTTCGCGTGTCCTTTGCCGCCTTTTACCGGCGAATGACCACATGAGCTGGCCATACCGCCGGCCCATCTGCTCGACCTGGGCCGGTGATTTGCCGCCGACCCGGCGCACCAGATACCGCATGAACGACTCGGCGGCTTTGCCCAGGGCCGCTTTCCTAGCGGAGCTCTTGGATTTTATGTTCGAGCCATTGGAAGAACTCATCGGGTTCGCGGGGGGCCACCCGGTAATCGACCAAGGCGGTCAAAAAACGCGCCAGATCCGGATGGTGCTTGAGTTTGACGTAATCTTTTGCGGTGACGGCGAGCGGGATGCCCGGTTCGAACCGTTCAAGCAGGTTACCAGCATCCATCGGGTCATGGTCGGTGAGGGTCACAGCCCGTTTGGACGGGTATCCCGCAAGGGCCAGGCTGTCGATCAGCCTTTGCGGGTGGGCTATGGCACAAAGAACCTGCACAGGCCCTTTGGGAAGGGTCACCCCGTCGGGCGTCCTTACGGTGAGCGGCAGTGGGTGGATGTCCCGATCGTAGGTCAGCACGCGGCTGGCCCGTTTTGCGCCCAGCCCCGGAGGTTCCCGGTAGGGGCCGGCGGGGAAGCAGAAGTCGTTTTCGAGATGGGGCTCGATGACCAGGGAAATCCAAGGCTCCAAGGGAAGGTGTTGGAACCCGTCATCCATCACAAGGATGTGGTCAGGGAACCCATCTTCTGCGATTTTTGCCGTTTGCACGCGCGAATGCCCCACAATGAGGGGCGTATCGGGGAGCAGTTCTCGGAACATGGTCGATTCGTCCCCCCATTGCCGGACATCCAGCGGGCCATCGGGGGCCAGGGTTGCCCCGGAATAGTGCGGCGACCCATAGCCAGAAGTGGAGACCACAACGTTGTGTCCCCTTGTGACCAGGTTTTCGGCCAGATACAAAGTGAATGGGGTTTTGCCGGACCCTCCGGCCGTGCAGTTGCCGACGCAGACGGTGGGGACTGTGGGCCGGTACCTTATTTTCAGCCCGAGCTGGTAGGTGGCCAGATACCCACGCCAGCCCGTTTGGTAAATCAGGGAGAGCGGCGAAAGAATCCAAGCCGGGTGGCCCTTTTGCTCCCAAATGCGTTCAAAAAACTGCTTCACGCGCAAGGCGGATTGTGGCATGATTGCTCTGATGGAACGGCATGCGGTTGTGTCGGCTTACGTGGAAGGTGGCTGGGATCAGGTTCTTGCGACGGTGACGGATTTGCCGCTTCCAGAAGCGATCCAGGGGTTGAACAAGTTGATGATCCATTTCCGCTGGGAGGAAAAGGATTTGACGGGTGTGATCCGGGCTTGCGAGATGGCCGAACGGTTTGCCGGGGATTCCGCTGATCCGGAAGTCCTTGCGGGGCTCAAGGCCGTGTGTTTCAACCGGGCCGCTTTTTGTTGGCGCGGCTGGGGGGATTCCGATGTCACGGTTTCGCCGGAGATGGAGCGGGATGCGGCCCGTTATGCCGAACGCAATATCGAATTGGCTCGTCGGCTCGGCAAAACCGGGGTGCCCTTGGGGCGCGCCGAGTGGCTGGTGGGTGCTTTCGATTGGGCCAGTGGCGATGCGGAAACCGCCGCGGAACGGTTTGACCGGGCTGCCGAGCTGACCGCCGAAGGCGACGACCCCTTGGAGGTGGTCATGGGCCGGGCATACGCCGCAGCTGCACGGGGGCAAGACCCCGCCGACCTTTTGGCCCAACTGGATGCGGCGGAAAACGGGTCGTTCTACTCGGGGCAGGTGCGTTCGGCCATGCAAGTGTACGGGACTTCCGCCGACTGATCCCGTAAACTAGGGGGCGCAGATGCCCAAGGCTGCCTTCACGACGCTCGGTTGCAAAGTCAACCAGTACGAAACCCAACGGATCCTCGACTCGTTTGTCGAAGATGGTTTCGAGGTGGTCCCGTTCGAATCGCCGGCTGACGTCTACGTGGTCAACACGTGCAGTGTAACCAGCCAAGCTGAATCAAAGAGTTGGTATGCCGTCCGCAAAGCCGCCCGGACCAATCCGGCCGCCAAAATCGTGGTGACCGGGTGCGCGGTTCAGATGGGGATCAACAAGGGCACGGGGTTCGAAGTAGGGGATGTGTTCGTCCCCAACCCGGAAAAGCTGGAAGCCAAGAAGCACTTTTACCGGGCGTTTCCGGAAATGGAGGCATGGGCCAAAGCGGAGCCGTTCCCCACCGTGCCCGACCCGAGGGCGAATCGCACCCGCGCGACCCTCAAGATCCAGGATGGGTGCAGCGTGATGTGCAGCTATTGTTCAATCCCCTTCACTCGGCCGGGAATGGTCAGCCGCCCTGCTGATGAGGTTCTAGAGGAAGCCAAGCGCCTGGCCGAAATGGGCTATCACGAAGCGATCCTGACCGGCGTGCTGATCGGCGCATATGGCCCCGAAACCGGGAGCGGCGGCCCGGAATTCGAGGAACTCGTCACCCGGCTGAGCAAAGAAAGCGGTCTCCCCCGCATCCGCATCAGCAGCATCGAAATGCACCAGGTCACCGCCCCGATCATCGACCTGGTCCGGCATGGATCCGTCGTCCCGCACTTCCACATCCCCTTGCAAAGCGGGGACACTGGGGTGCTGAAGGACATGAACCGCCGGTACGGCCAGCAGGATTATCTGGATCTTTGCGACCGGCTTTACGCGGAGCTTCCCGATTTGCAGATCACGACCGACATCATGGTCGGCTTCCCCACGGAGACCGAAGAACGGTTCCAAAGCAGCTTGGCGGTGTGCGAGCACGTGCGGTACCTCAAAGCGCACGTGTTCCGGTTCAGCCCGCGGTTCGGCACCCCAGCTGACCAGTGGGGTGACCCGGTGAGCCCCCAGGAAAAACAGGATCGCGCCCGGCGGCTGAGCGCGCTCACCGAACAAACTGGGCGCGAGCAGGTCCGGCGGTTCTTGGGGCGTTCGGTGCGGGTACTGGCTGAACGGCGCGGCAAGGATGGCTTGCTCGAAGGCACCAGCGACAACTGGATCACGGTCAAGTTCGCGGGGCCGGATTTGATGAAGAAGTCGCTGCAGTGGGTGCGCCTGGACGACGAGCGGGACGGGGTCGCTTATGGGGAGCTTTCGGTTCCCGAGCGGCCGGGTTCGTTGGTGTTAGTGAACTAGCGAACTCAAGAAAAGGCGATTGTGCCAGTCCAAGAAAGGCTGATCGCCACGGTCAGCGGCAACATCAGGCCAGCGAGGGCGAACCCCTTCCAATCTTGGTTGCGGCTCAGCCAAGGCAAAACAAGGAGCCAGATGCACCCAGCGATCCCTGCAAAAAAGGGGAAGTAGGACATCCTCGGGTCGAGGCGTGAGCCTAAATCGGGTTTGAAAGCCATTTGCGGGGCGAGGCAGCAGATGCCGATGGCGATCCAAGGGGTGAGGTAAAGCCCCGATACATGGCGCAAGGCAGACTGGCGATAGTTTGCAAACGCAAAGAACACACTGCCCACAAAAAGAGGCACGACCCAAAACGCAAGGCCTGGCGTCGACCAAACCGTGAACACCCCGGACACAAAACCGATGCTGGCCACGAGGAGATTCGCGATGGCCTTCCAAGGGATGCTGATTTGAATTGGGCGGAATAAAAACTCCACTGAGTGAGAGTCTATCGGCAAAAGGCGAATCCTGAAAACAAAAAAAACGCCCGGCTAGCTGAGACAACCGGGCGCTTTCGATAGGTCAGGCGTTAGAACTTGACGATGCCATAGCGGAGCGAGAAGCTCAGCCCGTCAAAGTTGAAGCCGTCGTAATCCGGCGAGATGTCGTACCGGGCCGCGACCGTGAACCGGTCGCCGAACTGGATGCCGAATTCCGCATTGGCGTTGTATCCCAGATTTTTGCCGCCCAGCCGCTGGCTGTTGAACGTGATGGCATAGTCGGTGTAGTTGAGCCCCGCGCGGACCGCAAAGTAGGGTTGGAAATCGGAATTGGCCTTGCGCATGTCTTGGTTGAACGGCACAACGATCCCGAACGTGTAGCTGCCCATGAACACCTTGTTGCCGTTTTTAGACTGGCTGATCAAGTTCATGTTTGTGCCGACCTTGCGGGTCAGCATGGTGCCTTGCTTCATGGTGGAGACCCCGATCGACCACCATTGGCTGCCGAGGGCGCCGCGCAAGTTGCCATCGGTCGGGAGGAAGACACCGACTTCGGGCCCCACATATTGGTCGTATTGGGCTTGGGCGGCCAGGGGGGCGATGGTGAGGGCCGCGGCGGCCAAGAGGCAGAGTCGGTTGCGCATGATCATAAAGTTACCCAAATGACGCCCGGCAACGTTGCCAGGGTTCACTGATCGATGCCGAGGTAGGCAAACCCGGCCGAGAAATCCCGGACGGCTTGGGCACCGTTTTGGATGATGGAAGCCCAGAACGCCTCCCCTTTTTGGGCCGAAGCCAGGGTGGCAAAACCATAGGAGCCTTGCTCGGTGATTTCGTCAAAATTGGAGACCAAGCCTGGGATGTCGGGGTAGGCGGCAAGCCCGTCGTTGCGGAGTTTCTCCACCTTCACCAAAGAAGGGTGCTTGTGCATCATGAGGCTCGTTTCGGCTTCGCACGCGTGGCGGATGGATTTGAGCGCCCCCTCCATGGTGGAATCGAGGAGTCCGGGTTCGATGAAATCGAAGTAGTTAGCGGCCGCAAGTTGGAGCGTCGGGCGCTCGTGCCGGAGCTGGCGGAACACGATGCGGTTGCTGTCGCAGTTGCCCCCATGGCCGTTGACGGCCATGAATTTGATGAACCCATGGTCAGCAAGGCTGGTCACGGCCCGACGCAGAGCTTCGGCATATCCCTCAAAACTGGCGCTGACGGTCCCGGCAAACGGCATATGGTGGAGCGAGGCCCCCATCCAAAGGCAGGGGGTGACAAGGGCGATATCTGGGCAAGCGGCAGCAATCTCCTGGGCGGCTGCCGTGGCCAGATAGGTGTCGGTTCCGAGCGGCAGGTGGGGCCCATGCTGTTCCACCGCCCCGGTGGGGATGAGCACGACGGTGGACGCCGCATCGAGGGCGGAGACTTCTGGCCAGGTCAGCTCGGAGAGCACCATGTCATTGGTTGGGGTAGAGGTCGCTGATGAGGGCCCGGACGCTGGCGTTCATTTCCCGGCTTTGGTTCATCATGGCGCGAACCTTTTTGTACCCGTGCATCATGGATGTGTGGTCTTTGTTGCCAAACAAGGACCCGATCTGTTTCCAGCTGTCCCCGAGGATTTCCCGCGTGATGTAGATGGCCACGTGCCGTGCTTGGGCGATGTGGGCTTTGCGGCTGATGCCAAGGATTTCTTCCCCATCCACGCGGTAATGCTTACCGACGCTGGCGATGATTTGATCGAAAGTCGGCTTGGCGATGACGAGGTTGGCGTAGTAGCGTTCGACAATCTCGTTGGCCAAGGCGGCATCCATGGGTTGGCCGGTGAGGCTGGCCTGGGCGGCAAATTTGTGCAGGGCGCCTTCCAGGTGGCGCACGGTCCCGTTCACGCCCTCGGCCAAGATCATGGCGGTTTCTTGATCCAAGGCGATCCCTTCAACTTCGGACCGTTTGAGTAGGATGGCGCACTTGGTTTCGGTATCGGGGTGTTGCACGTCCACGACGAGGCCGCTTTCGAACCTGGATCGCAGGCGCTCATCCATCAGGAGCAGGTCGCGCGGGGGCCGGTCGGAGCAGAGGACGATTTGCTTGCCAAGCGATTGAAGGTAGTTGAACGTGTGGAAGATCTCTTCCAGAGTTTTGTCTTTGCCAGCAACGTATTGGATGTCGTCCAAAAGCCAGACGTTGACGCCCCTTTGCTGCCGCCGGAACCGCTCAATCTGGTTGTTCTTGAGCGCGGTGACGAAGTCCTCCATGAATTGGGCGGCCGTCACATACATGATGCTGTGATAGGGGTCGCGTTCCAGGATTTCGTTGGCGATGGCGTGGAGGAGGTGGGTTTTGCCCAACCCGCTGGGCCCATAGATGAACAAGGGGTTGTACCGGGTACCGGGTGCGCTGGAAACGGCCTTTGCTCCCCCCACCGCCATCCGGTTGGATTGCCCGACGACGAAATTTTCAAACGTGAGCCGCTCTTGGGGTTTAAACCGGCCAGGCTCGGACGCCCGGGGGGAAACGCTGGCGACCGCATGGGTGCTAGCGGCCGGTTTTTGGCTGTTGGCAACGACTATCTCTAATTTGACTGCCCGGTCAAGATGTTGGTTGAGGCTTGCCTGGAGGTTGTCGTGGTACCGCTCTTTGACCCATTCGTAGACAAACCGTCCGGGGGCGGAAAAGACCGCGCAATCTTCGCGGAGTTCCACCGGGACGAGCCGCTGCAAAAAGCGGTTCATCACGGTTTCGGGGACTTGGCCGTTCAGGCCGTCAAGGACTTTGTCCCAGGCGGTCTTGAGGGCGACGAGGTCTTCGTGGTCCATGAGCGTGTGCTGGTCTGACATTTCTGCAAGCAAAAACCCCGGATATCGGGGCAATCAAGTGGGGGCAGTATACACAGACCCCCCCATGGATTTTCGTTGCAAAAGCAAGGTTGGCCGGGGTTTTCGAAGAACCTCTAAGCTGGGCCGAAACATCTCGTGCCTGGGGGGGTGAACAGGTTTAATGTCAACCCCTCAAAAAGAAAACAAAATTCGACAAACGGCTACCCATCCCCATGTCCCTGGGCCCTACCTATCCTTTGCTTAACACAAAAGTTGCGAGTGATGCATTTTGCGGCAGAACTGTTAAACTGCGGTGAGCGATGGGTTTGCGGGTCTTGTGCGTCCTTGCCGGGGGAACCCCTCCGTTCCAATCTTTGGCCGATTTAGCGCAAGGGGCCGATGCGGTCTGGGCGGCAGATTCGGGCCAGGATGTCTGCCTGGCCAACGGGTTCTTGCCCCATGTGGTCGTGGGCGATTTGGACAGTGTCTCCGAACGCATGCCCGGGGTCGAATATCGGGAGCGCCCCGACCAAGACCACAGCGATTGCGACAAGCTGCTGGCCGAAGTCCGCGGCCTGGGAGAAGTCGACTTGGTGATGGCGGGGCTTGAAGGCGACCGGTTCGACCATGTGGTCACCAGCCTTTCAAGCATCGCCCGTAGCGGCCTATCGCCAAGGATCCTTCTCCAACAGGGTTTTGGTGTCTTTTGCCGGGCTGGGGCCGGCCTCGCCTTCCGGGCGTCCCCGGGCCAGGTTTTTTCGCTTTTGTCGCTGGATGGGGCGCTTGTCTCAACCCGGGGCGCCAGGTGGGAAATGCAAGACCGCACAGTCTCATTTAGTTCCGGGTTCAGTTTGAGCAACGAATTCGCTGGAGACCGGTTGGAAATCCGGGTGGATCAGGGGGTGGTCATGGCGATTTTGGATTCCTTGCCGTTGGCGTGGCATTGACCCGATTTGAAACACCTGGCCTTTTGGATTACGTCCTAATACCGATAGACTTAACAGGACGGCCCCGCCGCAACAGTACGAGACCATGACCACCCCGCACGACATGACTGACCACGAACCCCAAACCGAGCCGACCGTCGATCCCCAAGATTCTGCAGTTGCCGAAATGGAAGCCGATTCCAGCGGGGCTGAGGCAGTCGAAGAATCGATTGAATCGGCAACCGAGCCGAGGCCGCGCCTTATTGTCAAACGCCAGGGAGTGGAAACCGGCGAGGAGTTCCCGATCGCCGCACCGGCGACTATCGGCCGGTTCGACCCCAGCGTCGGCCCGATCGACGTGGATTTGGGGAACATCGAGGAAGGCGGCTATGTGTCCCGCAAACATGCCAAGATCACCGAGGACGCGGGCGTCTTTTCGATTCAGGATCTGGGGAGCTCAAACGGGGTGTACATCCTCCGCGACGGGGAATTCCAGCGGGTAGCCGAATCCGAACTGGCCGACGGCGATGAGATCGCGTTTGGCAATGCCCGGTTCGTCTTCCGGGTGAGCTGAACCGGGGTGGACCGGTTTTCAATGGGCTCAGACGATCTGGACGTCTTGCGGCCCGGATTGGAGTTTGCCGATTTCTGCGGCGGGGATCCCAGACTCGTTGACGGCCTGAACGACTGATTCGGCATTGTCGGAGTCGACGACGAGCACCATGCCGATGCCCATATTGAACGCCCGGTACATTTCGGCGTCGTCGATGTTGCCGAGCGCCTGGATTGCTTCGAACACCGGCAAAGGCTGCCAAGCCCGGCGGTTGATTTTGGCTTGGACATTCAGCGGGAGCACCCGGGGGAGGTTATCGGTCAGCCCCCCGCCGGTGATGTGGGCGGCCGCCTTGATCAGGCCCTGGCCGATCAGGCTATGGACGGCGTCGAAATAGCACGTGTGAGGCCGCATGAGCACGGCACCGATCGTGGAATCCGGGTCTCCGGGCAGCGGGTCGCGAACCGAGAGCCCGTGGTCGCCGAAAAAGACTTTGCGGGCCAGGGAATAGCCGTTGGTGTGCAAGCCGTTGCTGGCCAATCCGATCAACCGGTCGCCCGCCACGACCGGGGGCCGAGGCAGCCGCAGGGCCTCATCGACCACGCCGACGATGCATCCCACGATATCGACTTCGGCATCCAGATAAACGCCGGGCATTTCGGCCGTCTCCCCGCCGACTAAGGCACACCCAACTGCCGCGCAGGCATCGGCAGCGCCGGTCACGACCTGGTTGAAAACAGCCCGCTCCAGTTTGCTGCACCCAAAGTAGTCGAGGAAGAAGAGGGGCCGCGCCCCTTGGCAAAGGATGTCGTTGACGCAATGGTTGACGATGTCGTGCCCAAGCCCCGAATAATCGCCCGTCATTTGGGCGACTTTGGTTTTTGTGCCGACCCCGTCGATCGAACTGACGAGGATCGGCCGATCCATGCCACCGAACTCGGCGCGGAACATGGCCCCGAATGCCCCAATGCCGCCGATGACTTGCTCCGTATGGGTGGCATTGACGGCCTCGCGCACGGAATCCAGGGAGGCCTGTGCCTCTTCGATGTCGACACCGGCAGCGGAGTAGTCCTGGCCCGATTCCATGGTTGGACTGTACCCCTGGCCCGGCCCAGGAAAGCCCCAAATCCCCTGGGCCGTTGGACGGGTTGGGTATCGTACTGGGGCGTGAGTCGTTAGCTCAGCGGTAGAGCAACGCCCTTTTAAGGCGTGGGCCCTGGGTTCGAATCCCAGACGACTCACCACTTTTGAATGGAAATGGCCCGGCTGCCAAAGTAGCCGGGCCATCGTTGTTCAAGATCCCTGTCAGACGATTTTGGCGAACCGGTCAAACCCGTGCCGGTAGTGGGGGAACCCGTCTTCGGCCGGCCGGCCCATGGCGACGATGGCGGGGATCTGCGCTTTTTCGGGCAATCCCAACAGGGCTTTGACCTTTTCCGGGTCGAAACCGAGCATCGCGCTGGTGGCATAGCCGTGAGATTGGGCGGCAAGCAGCAGGAATCCCATGAACGTGTAGCCTTGGGCTCGCCCCCACCAGTGGAAATCAGACTCCGAATAACCCGCAAAGTGGTCGCGGATTGACTTGGCGGTTTCGGCTTCCCGTTCCTTCATGCCGGGGTGGATGGTGTCTTCCACGTTGTCGATCGCTTCGGCCATGTCCGTCCAAATGACAAACGTGACGGCAGAAGCGCCAACTTGGGGCTGGCCATAAGCGGCTTCCATCAGTTTGCCTTTGGTTTCGGGGTCTTTGACGGCGACCACGCGCCAAGGTTGGATGTTCCAGGGGCTCGGAGCGAGCCCGGCGACGGAGACGAGTTCCCGGATCGTGTCGTCACTAATCGGCTCGTCGGTGTATTTGCGGATCGAATTTCGGGCGTGGGCCGCCTGGGTTACGGTGAGTTCCTGTTCCATCAAGGCGGTTCTACGCCATACAGGTGCCAAAAGTAAACGCTGCGTTTCGTATTTTGTGAGAAAAGTCCCTACCTTTCAATGGTGACCAATCCCGGGGCACCTTCCGTACCCTTGATGGTAATGGCAATGGGCAGGAATTGCTTGACGACCCAAGCCATGGTTTTGAGCCGACGGGTGATGTTGGGCGTTGTGTAGGTGGTGAGCCCTTCAGCCAGGCAAGCGGGCACCAGGAGCTGGTCCGCTAAGTGCGGGTCGGCAGTCGCCTCGGACCGGAGGAACGCCTCAAACTCCGCCCACGCTTTTTCGATCGTGCTGGCAATGCTCCCCCCCCGGCTCCAGCAGGCAGAGGCCGACCCGGCGCCCCGTTCGAACCGGGCCCAAAACGTGATGCTGAGTCCAGGTTCCGGGCCGGAAAGCTCGATCTGGTCGACCTGGTCGCCCAGGCCACGGTCTTGCAGGAGTTTTAGGCAACCGGAAACGGCGTCGGCAACCGCCTGGGAATGGACTTCGCACGCCGAAACCCGGGCACCGGCGGCGGCCAAGGATCCCCGATTCGGCCAATGGATGGGCACGATCTCGGACGGCTCGACTTCAACGACCACCTTTCCCCGCCCGGCGTACCCGAATCCCGCCAGGTGGATGTGTGGGTAGATGCCGATCCCTTGGGCGAGGTGGGCCGGGGCGGAGCAGAGTTCGAACGCATCAAAGCCCAGGGTGTTGTTGTTGTGGGTTTCGCCGAACAGGGTCAGGGTCGAATAGGCTCCGGATCGGGCCAACAAGGGGGCCAGGGTTTCGGCCGCAACAAGCGTGTTGCCGGGTGACCGGCCCGATCCGGAGCGGGGGATGTCGTGTTCGAAGTGGATGGGTTTTGGCAGCCGTTTGGGCGAGAATGCGACTTTGGCATCGCCGATTTCCGCCTCGGTCGGCGCGTTGCAAGCCTGGGAAAGGGCGGCCAAGACGGCAAAATCTTCCGCCGCGAGCCCCGGCTTGCGGGTGGCCCCCCTGATTTGGTCAACGACAACGGGCTTTTGGGTCAGGGCGCTCAGGCAGAGCGCCGTCCGGAGCAGGGCTCCCCCGCCTTCGCCATGGCTGCCGTTGAGAGTGATCGGGTCATCGGCCGTGCGCATGGCGGGCAATTTGGCCTCAGACTTTGAGTTTCCAGACCAGGAATTCGAGGACTTTGATCGCGTAGGCCATAGCGACCAGGGTCAAGACAAACAGAATGATCTCGTTGTAAGGAATTGTCCCACCGGTGATGGACGTGGCCTGGACGGAGGGATCCACGGGCTTCCCGTTTTGCAAAGTGACGCCCTTGTAGATGTTGTCAATGGTTTGCAGCCCTCCCTGGATAACGCCGGCAAGGACAGGGCGGAGCCCGATGTAAATGGCGGCGACACCGACCACGATGATGGGCAAAAACAGCTTATATTTATGCTTTTGGTGCTCGTTGTAAATCACGCATTGGCGGCACCGTTCGGCCTTTGCGGCCGCACTGAGTTTGCTGTTTTGGGGGATGAATTTGGCGGCGGCAACCATGTCTTTGGAGAGGGTTTTGCCCTCCATCGCCGTTTTGATGACGCTTTCCTCGCACATGCAGCCGACCCGCTCTTTCCAGCAGGTGCGCTTGGTGTGGTAGATGGGGCACCGTTCGCGGACGAATTTGCGGCAATAGGGGAGCTGCCAGCACTTGCCCATGAAGACGTCGCGGACATCTCGCTCTTCCTTCATGCCTTTGCCGTACTTCATTTGTTCGGCTTTTGCGCCTTCAATCATGCGGATCCGGGCCCGCGTGATGACGTCGGCGACAATCAGGATGATCCCGACCAAGATGGCGGGGTATCCGGATTGCGAAAGGAAGTTGACCGCGTTGGTGTTGAGTTGGTTAACCCCGCTGCCGAGTGCGGCGGGCATATAGGCCTGGGCAAAGGCCAATGCGAGCCCGATGATCAGCATGATCGGGCCTGCGACTTCTTCCCCCCAGAACAGCCACGCAGCCCCCAGTGACATGGAAAGGACACCCCAAAGGGCGGACATGCGGAAGTAGTCCTGGTACTTGAGGGCTTGCTCGATGGCTTCTGAGCCGGCGGTGCCGGATCCGAAGATTTGATAGAGCAGAATTCCGACTCCGATGACCGTTGCGACCGCCCCGCCGTAGAAGAGGGCTTTGGCCAGCCCATCCATGAACCCAGCGGCTGAATCGCCGATGGGGTTGTTGTTGAAATTCTGGGGGTTCGGTCTGGCCATCGAGGGTTACATCACTTTTTGACGCGTTCCAGGTATTCGCCGGTTCTGGTATCGACCTTGACGACCTCTCCTTCTTTGACGAAGAAAGGGACGTTGACGACGGCCCCGGTCTCCAGTGTGGCGGGTTTGCCGCTGCCGCCAGTCACGGTGTCGCCCTTGTGGGCCGGGTCGGTTTGGACAACTTCGAGTTCGACGAAGTTGGGGATTTCGTAACCGATCATCTCGTCGCCCACGCGGGTTGCCATGACTTCCATTTCTTCCTTCAGAAATTTCGCCTGGTCGCCAAACACCGATTCGTCGACCGGGAATTGTTCGTAAGTGTCCAAATCCATGAGGACGAGTTCATTCCCTTGCCGGTAAAGGTATTGGTAATTCACCTTTTCAAGAAAGGCGTCATCAAATTTCTCGCCCGAGCGGAAGGTTTTTTCAAAGGTTGCGCCGGTTTTGAGCCGTTTGAGTTTGGTCCGCACGAACGCGGGCCCCTTGCCCGGTTTGACATGTTGGAACTCTAAGATCTGGTGCACTTCGCCATCAAGATAGAAGGCGACGCCGGGCCGGAAGCTGCTGGTATCGATTGCCACAGTGGATCCCTTGTTTGGTTAGGCAGAATGTTACTCGATCCACCTGACTGGGCTCCAGGTTGGTCAGATACGCCCGAGCGGGTTGACCGGCTTGCCGTTGATGCGGACCTCGAAATGGAGGTGGGGGCCAGTGCTGTACCCGGTGGAGCCGACGGCCGCGATCTTTTGGCCTTGGCTGACGGTTTGCCCAACCGAAACAAACAGCCGGCTGCAGTGCCCATAAAGGGTGGAGACGCCCCCGCCATGGTCGATGACGACGGTGTTGCCGTACCCGTTGAGGTAAGCGGCGGTGATGACTTTGCCAGATCCGGCGGCTTTGATGGCCGTCCCCGATGGGGCCGCGATATCTTGACCGGTGTGCATTTTCCGCACTCCGCTGATCGGGTGGACTCGGTAGCCGAAGCCGCTGGAGAACCGGCCGTTAACCGGGAGGATGAACTTGCCGCTGAAAATCGGGGTCGAGCCAGATGCTTTAGCTTGGAGGGCGGCGATTTGCGCCTCCAGCTTTTGGCTCTCTTTGAGCATGTCGTCGTACCGGTCTTCAAGATCGTTTTCTTCGGCCTTGAGTGAGGCGAACATGGCTTTCTTTTCGGCCCGGACTGATTCAAGTTCGGCCAATTGCTTCGTTCTTTGCTCAATCAGCGCGGCGACTTGGATGACTTTGGCGTCGCGTTCCTTTTTCTTGGCGAGGACGGTATCCCGGAGCACACGCGCTTCGGTGAAGATTTCACGGTCTTTGTCGGCGATGCGCTCCAGCAAGGCTTTGCGGGCAGCGAGGTCGCTGAGGTTTTCCGATTCGGAAAGGAGGGCGATGGGTGAGCCGTCGCCTTGCACATACATGGCCCGGATGCGGTGACCGACCCTGATTTTGATCTGTTCTAGCTTTTCGGTTTGTTCGCGCAATTCGGTCGCCAGTTTCTGTTGCTCGCGCTTGGCGGATTCCAATTCCCTCTCGGTTTTGTCGAGTTGGTCTTGGACGGATGACATTTTGTTGTCAACCGCATGGACGGCGTCCATGGCGTCGCCGACTTCGGCGCGTTTGGCGTTGAGCTGTTTTCGGAGTGCGTTTCGCTTGTCTTTGACTTTGTTAAGGGATTGCGAAAGGCTGGTCTTTTTTTTCTTTTCCGTTGCGGAAAGTTGGGCAAAGGAGACCATTCCTGCGGTGAGCAGGAGGGCAAGAGCTATGGAGGCGATTCGTTTCATCTGGGGATGGCTTCCTTTTGATTTTCACGAATGGCGAGTGCGCCACAAACGTAGCCGTAGGCGGCACCGGCCAAAGCCAGGGACGCGGTCGTCCACGCGGCCGGGAAGGGCTCTGTATGGATCATCGGCATGGTGCCGATGGCTTTGGAGACGATCCCAAACCCCACCCACAATACCAGGGTTGCGATGAGGGAGCCGAGGACGCCGTGGGTGATGCCTTCAATGAGCAGCGGGATTTCGATGGTGGATCGGTTCGCGCCGACAAGCTCCATGATCCGGATTTCGCGGCGGCGGGCGTTCATGGTGAGCCGGACCGTGTTGTAAATAAGGATCCCGCCGGTGAGGAGGGTGACGATGCCCAGGCCGATTCCCAGCCACCGGATGGAGTTGATGACGCTTTCCAGCAGGGATTGGACTTCTCCCATGAGCTGGACGCCGTCTTTTGGGGCGACTTCGGGCATGTGCCCGACGAGCTTCGAGACGGAATCGACTTTGCGCAGGTCTTTGAAGGTCACCACAAAGGTGTCGGGCATGGGGTTTTCAAGTTCCAGACCACTCGTAATGGAGGGGTTTTTCTTTTTCCATTCCGCCCAGACCTCGGCCTTACTTTTGAAGGTGACTTTGTCAACGCCATCGAGTTTGCCGATGTTGTCGCCGAGGGTGCGCACCTGGTCGGGGGTGGCGTCGTCACGGGCGAAGACGCTCATTTCAAAGCGGGATCCCTGGGCGGCGACATATTTGGAAAGGCCGATATAGGTGAGGGTGAACCCGCCGACGATGACCAGGGCCAGCGAAGAGGCGATGATGGAGGCAAAGGTCATGCCCCGGTTCCGGCGGAGGCTGACGATGGCCTCGCTGACCAAGAACTCCAGCCGGTCAAGCATGGCTTCCCCCTTGGCTTCCGTTGGCGCCTTGGTCTTCCCGGTCTTCCTGGTGTTCCTGGGTTTCCGTTGCGGCTATGGTCGTGTCGTCCCCCTGCTCCTCGATCAACCCGGCCGACATAAGGATGACCCGTTTGTTGGCCCGGGCGACTTGGGTGATGTCGTGGGTGGCGACGATGACGGTCGTGCCCTGGGAGTTGAGCTCCAAAAGGATGTTGATAATCTCGTCGCTGTGGGCGGGGTCGAGGTTGCCGGTGGGCTCGTCGGCCAAAAGCAGCGGAGGATTGTTGATGAGCGCCCTGGCGATGGCGACGCGTTGCTGTTCGCCCCCAGAGAGCTCACCGGGATAAGCGTCGGCCCGGTGGAGGATATTGACTCGTTCCAAGATTTCCGGGACTTGTTCCCTGACTTCGAGTTTGGTCCGGCCAACGGCGCGCATGGCGTAGCCGACATTTTCCCAGACTTTTTTGTTGGGGAGCAGCCCGAAGTCTTGGGGGATGATCCCAATTTTGCGCCGGATCTCCGGGATGTCCTCCGGCTTGAGGAGGCTGAGTGGGCGCCCGTCCAAAACCGCTTCGCCTTTGGTTGGCTTGATTTGCCCGCTGAGGACGCGGATGATCGTGGATTTGCCGCTCCCGGTTTGCCCGCAGAGGAAGACGAATTCCCCCCGTTCAACGGTGAGGCTGACCCCGCGCAATCCGGCGACGTAATCGTTGTAGGCCACCTCCACTCTTTGGAGGGCGATGTAGGGGTCGTTCGCCATGTCGTCTGGATCCCGAGAGATGCTACCCATCGGGACGCCTGGAGGTTCCGGAAGGGTGTGCCGGTCCGGGTAAACCTGGTTGGATGGGGCAACGGACGGTCGAGCGGATCCGGGTCCGGTATGGGGAGACGGACATGATGGGGCACGCCTACTACGGCAATTACATGCTCTACTTTGAACAGGCCCGTGCGGCCTGGTGCCGCGAACGGGGATTTTCCTATTTGGAGATGGAGCAGTCGGGCTTCAAGCTTCCGGTTGTGGAGGTGTGGGCCAAGTACCGGGGGGAAGTGAAATACGACGACGTGATCGCGGTGGCGATTTGGGTCGGCGAGGTCCGCCGGGCGGCCATCCAGTTTTTGTATGAGATCACCAACGAATCGACCGGAAAGGTTGTGACAGAGGGTTACACCTGGCAGGTGTGCGTGGACCAAAGCATGAAAGCGGCAACAATCCCGCCGTTCTTTCGAGAATTGGTTGAAAAAGGCGCCAGCTGACGCGGTTGGCGCACTCGGGTCGGGTCAAACCAGCTAAAGTAAGGGATGCAGTTGCGCGTCTGCGTTTGGGCCCTGGCAATGGCCCTTTGTGTTTCCCCTGCCCTGGCCGGATCGGTCAAACGGCAAGAAAAGGTTCTTTTGGAGTTCAAACCGGAGGCGGGGCAGTCGGCCAAGTCCAAAGACGCCTCCAAAATCACCTTTTCAGCCCAGGGCCAGCAAATCGTGATCGAAGACAGCAGTGTCTTTGAGACCGAGGTTGTCTCGTCCGATGCCGAAAAATCCGTTTTGCGGTCAAAAACGGTTTCTTCCAAGACGACGATCAACGGGGATCCGCTCGAATCCGACCCCGACGACAGCACAACGGATACCACCTTTGCGCGCAACGGCCAGATCTTGGCGGTCAAGCACAACCCGGAGATCGAAGACGAACTCCAAATCCGTTTGGAGAACTCCGTGGCCGTCGGCACTGCCCTCATTTTCAAATCGGAGCCAATCGGGGCGGGCGACACTTGGACCCACGATTACCCAGAGTCGGCGGACTTGAAGGTTGCGGCAGCTTCGGCGACATTCACCGTGATCGGGTTTGAAGAGGTGGATGGGGTCGCCTGCGCAAAGATCAAGATGGACTGGTCCGAAAAATCGGGCAGCCCGGCGATGAAGGTCTCTTCAACGCAATGGATCGAAATCGCAAGCGGCGACGCGATAAAAATCGAGTCCAAGGTCACCGGGGCGAAGTTCGATTTTGGACTGGGCGAACCGGTTGTTTTGTCCATTGAGAGCAAAACCGGGCGGACAAGCGGGGGCCTGGTCAAATCTGACACCAACAAACCGGAAGGTGGCCAGGATGCCGGCGCGATCGACCAAGCCGTTGAGGGTTTTGAAAAGCTGGATGGCGCCTTGACGCTCTATAAAAAGTCCGATGGCGGCAAAACCGTTTTGAAGCTAGAAGTCAAAAAGTCGCAGTTCGGCACGGCCATGATGCTGCAAACGACCGCTTCGACCGGGTTGGCCGATGGCCGGCTGACGGCCGGCGACCCGATCAACGACCTTGTCTTCGAATTCCGCCGTTTGCCCAACAACCGGCTTGCGATGTATGTGCCCAACTACCTTTACCGGGCCGACAACAATTTGGCGATCGCCCGGGCGGTGCGCCGGTCATTCCCCGATTCGCTGGTCGAAAGTTTCGACATCGAAGCGGAGCAAGCCGACCGTGATTCGGTGTTGATCGATGTTTCGGACATGTTCCGGGGCGACTTGGGCCGGGTCGCCGAGATCCTCGCTGGCGGTGGCAACCCGATCCTGGGTGGGGGAGGAACCCCCTACATCCTGGATCGGGAGAATTCCTACCTCGCGTCCGTGGCAAATTTCCCAAAGAACCTTTCTGTTCGGGCGACTCTCAACTTCATCGGCCGCGGGGGTGGGGGTCTGGGATCCCTCTTGAGCACGGGTGGCCGCCCGGCTGATGACCGCAGCGTCGTCCTTTCTGTTGAATACAACCTTTTTGCCTTGCCGGTGGAAAATGGGTACCAACCCCGGATGTACGACAGCCGCGTCGGGTTCTTCACCACCGACTTCACATCGTACGACGACCCGACCGCCAATGATTTGAAGGTCCAGTACATCAACCGTTGGAACCTGGTCAAAAAAGACCCCTCAGCAGCGGTGAGCGACCCGGTTGAGCCGATTGTGTTTTGGATCGACAACGCTACTCCGCCGGAATACCGCGAAGCCGTCAAGGCTGGAATCGAAGGGTGGAACGCCGCGTTCCTCGAAGCCGGGTTCAGCAATGCCGTCATCGCCAAGCAGATGCCGGACGACGCCGACTTCGACCATGCCGACATGCGCTATAACGTTGTGCGGTGGGTGGCTTCCCCGGATGCTGCCTATGCGATTGCGCTGATGCGGGCGAACCCGTTGACGGGTGAAATCCTCAATGCTTCGGTGACCGTCGACGCCAACATCGTCCGGACATTTGCCGGGGAATATGGCGTGTTCATCCGTCCAGAAGCCTGGCAGGCCCGGGTGAAGCGCCGCTTGGCTAGCTTGGCCGCCAACGGCTGCAGCCCTAACCGGTGCGATTTGCTCACCGATGGCAACCTGTCCATGCTGACGGGGATGACGGCCGCCGCTCAAATGGCGGGGGTTTCCCGGAGCGAGTATGTCAACCAGTTCGTCCATTGGGTTGTCAGCCACGAAGTTGGGCACTTGATGGGCTTGCGGCACAATTTTGTGGCCTCCACGCTCCTCTCGCTCGACCAACTGGGGAACCCAGCAACCGTCGATAAAGAAGGCACGGCGGCCTCGGTGATGGATTACGTCGCGTTCAACCCTTCGGCTTTGAAGAATCCCGAAGCGGACTTCTTCAGCCAGACGGTTGGCCGGTACGACAAGTGGGCGATCAAGTTCGGCTACACGCCGTTTGCCGGGAAATCGACCGGCGGGGAGCGTTACGACCTGTACCAGATTGCGCAGCAAGGCGCCCGCGAAGGGCTGGCCTGGCTGGGCGACGAATATGCTGATGGCGTCGACCCGTATGTCACCCGGTTCGACCTGGGTGCCGACCCGCTGGCCTATTGGACGAAGATGGGCTCGGTCAGCCGCCAGCTCATGCTGGATCTTCCGGCGACAACGCTGAGGCCGGGCGAAAGCTACTACACCTTCACCCGCGAGTTCGACAGGCTGTTCAGCATGTATGGCCAGTCTGCAATCGAACTGACTCGGTTTATCGGGGGTGTCCGGCGCAGCCCGTCGTACCCATCAGACCCTGGCGGGAAGAAGCCGATTGTGACGATCCCGGCCACCACGCAGAAGGCGGCATTAGACCAAGTGGTCAAAATGGTGTTCGCAAAAGATTCCTTGAGTTTTCCCAAAGGGTTCTTCAAGAATTTCACGGTTAACCCAAAGGCCGACTTTATCGAACAAATGTTGGCCGGTTCCGACGACTACCCGGTTCGAGACGTCTTGGGCGGATTGCAATCGGCCGCCCTTGATTCATTGCTGGATCCTGGCACGATGGCCCGGTTGGTCAACCAGGAGTACAAAGCCGAACCGAATGAGAAGGTCTTGACGATCGTCGACCTGTTCCAATCGTTGCACAAGGCAATTTGGGTGGAATTGGGTGGCAACGGTGCGGTTGACCCCTTGCGGCGCGATTTGCAAAAGAGCTATGTGGACTCTTTGATCGCGATGGTGCTGGAAAAACAGGTCGTGCCGGCTGACGCGTTAATCCTCGCTCGCTATGAGCTCACTCAATTGCGGGGCAGCTTGGCGACAGCGGCAAAGGCGAACAAAGATCCCCAGACGGCTCTGCACTACGCTGATCTGTCCACACGAATCGGCATGGCATTGGACGCAAAGCCGACCGTCGGGGCATCGGGTGGGGGTTCTCCCAGTCTGCTCGATCTGCTGCGGGGCGGCTAGCCGCAAAAACCCGGGCCGATCGGCCCGGGTTTTTTTTGGTGCTTTCGCCCAATCTTGACCGTCTAGTCCGTTATGTCCGCCGGCCGCCCGCGAACCTTCGACGAGCAAATCGTGCTCGAACGAGCCACCGAGATCTTTTGGCGGCGCGGTTACGAAGGAACTGGCCTGACGGCGCTTTTGGAGCATATCCAAATGGCCCGGCAGAGCCTCTACAACGTTTTTGGGGATAAGCGGGGACTCTTCTTGCTAGTCCTGAAAAAGTACGGGGAAAGCGAATTGGACCGGCTCGACAAGCGGTTGGGGGTCGCCAGTTCGGCCTATGATTCCCTGTGCGACTGCCTGTTGGCGATCGGCGGCGGGCCCGACCCAGGAATGCCGCCAGGCTGCTTGATGGTGATTGCGGCCTGCGAATTTGGCGGGGAAGATGCCGAGGTCGCCAGCTTGGTCCACGAGTTTTGGGACGCCTATGCGGCGCGGTTCCAAAAGAGTCTGGAATCGGCAGTGGCGTCCGGCGACCTGCCAGCCGGGGTCGATTGTCGGCGGAGTGCTTGGGCTTTGGCGCATGCGGTAACGGCGATGCGCGTCCTTCAAAAAGCCAAGGTGCCGCGCGACCGGGTGTTCGAGGTCGCCAATTCGGCGATCGAAGGCATCGCGGTCAACACCGGTTTTTAGGGAGCGGACGCGATGTGCAGGGCATCGCTGAGCTGGGCCAGGGCCCGTTCCACATCGTCTGTTTTGAGATGAACATGCACCACGCGCCGGCCATTGGCGCGCAACGCGCCAATATCGCCGATGGCCTGGGCCATTTTGAGTTGCCCGAATGTCGCGCCCATCCCGGGGATGGCGGGATCCTCGGCATCTTGGGCGGTGAGGACGATAAAGAGGCCGTTGTTGGGCCCGCCTTTGTGATATTGGCCGGTGCTGTGCAGGTAGCGCGGGCCATAACCGAACGCGGTTGCCAGGTTAAGGCGGTCGCGGATCGCGGCCCGCATCGTTTGGATGTGGGCGGTGGTTTGGGGGCTTTCGGGCAAAAAGGCCAGGAACGTGGCGACGTCGCCGATTTGGCCCTGGTTAATGAAGGCAGAAAGCGCCTGTCCGACGGTTTGACCGTTCGATCCAGAAATGGCGAGGATGTCGTCCTCGATGTCGAATCGCACGTCGGGCAACCGCCCAGATTGTTGGATCTTTACGAGTTCGCTTTTGGCAATGTCTTTGGCCGCTTGGACATTGGGCTGATCGAACGGGTTGACACCGAGCACGGCCCCGGCGGCCGCAGTGGCGAGTTCCAGCCACATGAGGACTTTGCCCAGCTTTTGTGGGGAGTCGATATGGGCGGTCACTTGGGGCGATTGAACCGGGCCAGGAATGGGTTGTGAGGCGTGGCTTCCATCGGTCACGGCGAAAAACAGGCGGTCTGGGCCGTAGGATTCCGGTTGACCTAACGGTTCGGTGGCCAAAGGCAAGACACCAACCCCGTTTTTCCCAGTGGATTCGGCAATGAGCTGCTCGGCCCAGAGGGCGACGCCTTCCAAATGTTTAGGGGTGGCAAATGTGACCTTGTCGACTCCGGCTTTTGCCAGGACGCCGAAGAACAGGCCGCTTTCGAATCCGTGGGTGTCATGGGATTCGAGCAACCCGCAAACGTCATCCAGGATGCTGGCAACTGGCAGCCCGGCCAGGGCCGCCGGCACCATCCCAAACACGGTGAACACGCTGAATCGGCCGCCGACTTCCGGTTCCCCGAGGAAGACATGCCGGTAACCACGTTCCTTTGCCCGGGCTTCCATCTGCGAGCCTGGATCGGTGATGGCGACCATGTGGGACGGGGCATTCCTGCCCACTTCTTCTTGCAAGGCGGCGAAGAAGTACTCTTCAAAAGCCAGCGGTTCGATGGTTGTCCCGGACTTGCTGGCGACGAGGATCAAGGTTCTTTTTAGATTGACCGATCTTTTGACCCGGAGGACATCGCCCGGAACGGTGCTATCCAGAACGTGGAGCTTGAGCCCGCCGCTATCGGGGAAGGCATGGGCAAACATCAAGCTACTGAGGCTGGAACCGCCCATTCCCAAAACGACGGCGTCGGTGAATCCGGCAGTCTTGGCTTCTTCGGCAAAGCCCACGATATCTGGCACGAGCCGGCGGGTGCGCAACGGGGCATCGACCCAACCCAAGAAAGCGGCGATGTCCCGCTGCACCGCAGGGTCGCTGCTCCAGAGTGAGGGATCTTTGGCGTAAATCTTGTCGGCGGTTTGTTGCAGATCCCAACCGGATTCCGCGACGAGGGCCAGGGCCTGGTCTTGGTTCATCGGCTTAGCCCACCACGATGGATTCTTGTTTGGCTTGCAGGGCGGCCAGCAGCTTTTCAAACGGCTCGACAAACTTTTCAATGGCTTGCGTTTGCAGGGTTGCCGCCACATCTTCGATATCGATTCCGGCTTTGGCAAGCTGGTCCATTAGGTCCTTTTGGGCCGGGTATTGGCCAGTCAGGCGGTCGGCCGGGCTCCCAGATTCGAGGTAGGCGTCGATGGTTTCGATGGGCATCGTGTTCACGGTGTCGGGGCCAACGAGAGTTTCAACATAAAGCACCGGCGAATACGCCGGGTTTTTTGCCGAGGTGGACGCCCAAAGCAGCCGCTGCGGCCTGGCCCCAGAATCGGCAAGCGTTTGGAACCGTTCGGTCTTGAATAGATGATTGTAGACCTGGTAAGCCATGTGGCAGTTGGCGATGGCGATTTTGCCGGCAAGCCCAGGGGCGATTGTTTCGAGTTGTGGGTCAAGGAGGGTGTCGACGCGGCTGACGAAGAAACTGGCGACGGAGGCTTGGTTGAGGGGTAGCCCGTTCGCCTGCCGGTGTTCCAACGCCTCGATGTAGGCGGTGGCGATATCGCGATACCGTTCAACGCTGAACAGCAGTGTGACGTTGACATTGACGCCTTCGGCGGTCAGCTGCCGGAAGGCCTCCACTCCAGCACGGGTCGCGGGGACTTTGATCATCACATTGGGCCGGTTCAGAGCCTGCCAAAGCCGGAGTCCGTCGGCAACCGTGCCATCGGCATCGTCGGCCAAATGGGGGCTCACTTCCAAGCTGACATAGCCGTCCAACCCCCCGGTGCTTTCATAGACCGGTCGGAAAACATCGGCGGCCCGGCCGACGTCCTCAATGCTCAGCGTGTCCAGGATCTGCTCGGGGGTCAGCCCTTCTCCGGTGAGGGTGACGATGGCCCCGTCATAGTCTTGGCTGCCGGCAATGGCTTTTTCAAAAATCGCGGGGTTGCTGGTGACGCCCCGGATGCCGAGTCCGACCATGCGTTGCAGGCTGCCATCTTCGATATACCCACGCCGGATGAAATCGAGCCATGGCGATTGGCCGAACTGCGGGAGCATTTGGATGGGGTTCATGGGCGTCTTGGTTATTTTACGGTCCTTGCCAAAAAGGGGGGGCGGCTTTTGCCACATATCGCGCGTCTGGAACCATGGCCAAGGGAATGGCGGGCGAGCGGCCAAGGACGGCTTTTGTTTTTTGGACGGGCCAGCCGAGAATTGGCATTGGGTTCCAATGGCTTTTGTGAGCAAATGGTTTGGTTTTGGCCACGATGCCGCGTTTGACGACGGTGTCCGGGCGTTTGAGCGCGGAGAGTTTGAAGAGGCGGCGGGTTTCTTCCGCTCCAGTGCCATGGGGGCGGCTGATCGTTCGATCCGTGACCGGGCCAAAAGCTACTTGGCGGGATCGCTCGGCCGTTTGGCCCGCCGGATGTTCGAGGCGCGGGATTTCGATTCGGCCCATCGGCTGGCTGCCGAGGCGACGGAGACGCGGCCGGGGTTTGCCGACCTGTGGTTGTTGCGTTCGCGGATCGAAAAGGCTCTTGGCCGTTGGGACGAGGCGCGCCAGTCGGTGGAGCAAGCGCTTTCCATCAACCCGGAATATGGGGCCGCCTTGGTTTTGCGCGGCGTGATTTTGATGCACGCTGCTGAACCCCAATTGGGGTTCCTTTCGGTGGAAGAGGGGGTGCGGATTGACCACCGGTTGGCAGGCAAGGAATGGGTGGACGGTGAGCGGGCATTCCGCGAGGGCGATTATGCGGCGGCGGAATCAGCATTCGCCCAAATCGAACCGCGCGGATCAGATATCCACCAACTACTTTCAGAAGGGGATGCCCTGGCCAAAAAGGGGGATTGGCAAGCCGCGGCCGAATTGTTTCAAGCGGTCTCGTGGATCGCGCCGTCTTATGCGGATGTGCATATCCGGTTCGGCCAAGCCCAATTGGAATTGGACAACCTCGATGGGGCGAAAAAGGCTTTCCAAACCGCGATTGCCGCAAACCCCGATTACGCCGAAGCCTATGCGTTGATGGGGGTCGCGTCCCGCCGGATGGGCGACGAGGAGGCGGCCATGTCCGCGTTCCGCCGGACATTGGAGATCGACCCGCAACACCCGATCGCCTCGCAAGAAGTCCTTTACCGCCGCAAAGTTTGACTTGAAGGCGGGAACCGTCCGTTCTCCTTGGCCCGGGTCAACAGGAGCCCATCATCCATGGCCAAAAGCCGCATTTGGGGATCGCAGTAAAAAACGATGTAATCGACTTCGTTGGGGAGGTTGTCTGCCAGGCCCCCTTCGGCTCGGTAGAGGGGAACCCGGCAATATTCGGCCAGTTTTGCGAATTCCTGGCCGCCCTGGCTGTCAAACAGGGTTGCCGAGACCAACCGGGAAGTTCCTTTGGAAGCATCCGCCAGCCGGGCCAACCGCTGATAGCGGATCGGGGCGCGGGCAAGCAGAACCGTGACGGGGAGGTTTTGGACGGCCATGGCTTTGGGCGTCCCAGGCCATGATTCGAGCCTCATCGGCAGCACTTTCCCAATTTGGGCGCAGGCTTCCCAGGCAAACCGCAGGTCGGCCTTTTCAGTCTCAATGACAGTCTTGGTTTCGGCCGCACGGGCGAGGGCCGATTGCCAGTCGGGCGAGCGGTCGAGTTGGCCAAACGCCAAGAAGATGGGCAAAAGCCTGCCGGTGGACCGGTTGGACTTCACCATGGCTTCAAACATGCGCAAGGCGGATCCATACTGCCGCGGCTCAAGGCGGAACCCTTGGCCGCATCGAGCAAATAAGGCTTCTTGGAGGGCGCTGTCGCACCCCCCGCGGCCGCCGACCAGGTCGAGCATGCGGTCGATGCCCTCAAAGGAGTCGACCAAGTCTCCGGCCGTAGCATCCGATGCGTCGATCTCTCGGATCAGGTCGAGGGCCAAAATGGAGGCGGTCGGAAAATTCTTGTACTGGTCGTGATAGCCGCAAATCGCGGCGACTTTTGACGCACAGGCTTTTTGGTCGAACCGCCCGGCAGGGGCAACCCGCATTTTTGAGACGACGCCCGATGCCTTTTTGGGAGAGGGTTCGGATGCGATGATGGCGATGAGCCCGGCAAAGGCGATGCTCGTGACGGCAAGGATGGCCAGCCCCATGCTCTTGCGCGTCATGAAATCCGGAACGCGAAAGGGGCCGGGAAGGTTTCAATCGGTCACGTCGATTTTCGCCAGGTTGTGCCTTCGGGAGAATCCCGGAGTTCGAACCCAGCCGATTCGACGGCAGCGCGGATGGCGTCGGCCCGGGCAAAGTCTTTGGCCGCTTTGGCCTCGGCCCGATGCACGATGAGTTCGCTGATCGGGTGCCCGTCAATCACCGGTTCGGCCTCATCAGGGCCTTCCGTTTCTGCCGCTTGGGTGTTATAAGCGATTCCCAAGAGGTCGTTGATTTTTTTCAAGAACCAGGCTGCGTTTTGGGCGGAGTGCGGGGTGAGCGGGTCGCGGAGGATAAGTTTGTTGCCTTCCAGCGCCTTGGCAACGGCAACGGATGTGTTGAGGTCGTTGAGCATGGCCTCTTGGGCCTCTCCGTAGAGGTCGGCAAAGAGCGGTTCGGGCGAAAAGGTGTCCTCAAGTGCTTCGGGGTCGACGCCTTGGGCGGCAATCCTGGCGAGGGATTCTTGGAACCGTTCGAAGTGGTTTTGTGAGTCGCGCAGGGTTTGCCGGGTGAAGTTGTGCGGTTTGTTGTAGGGGACGCTGATCAGGGCGAGCCGCAACGCCAAGGGGCTGAATCCTTGTTCAAAAATATCCCGGGCCGTGAAAAAGTTGCCCTTGGATTTGGACATTTTTTCGCCCTCGACCTGCAAGAACGTGACGTGGAACCAGTGGTTGCAAAACGGTTTGCCGGAACCGGCTTCCGATTGCGCGATCTCGCATTCGTGGTGGGGGAACCGGAGGTCTTCGCCCCCACCGTGGAGGTCGATGGTGTCGCCAAGGTATTTCTGGGCCATGACGGAACATTCGATGTGCCACCCGGGGAACCCCCAACCCCAAGGGCTAAACCATTGCATCAGGTGCTTGTCGTCCTTTTTCCATAGGGCAAAGTCGGCGGGGTTGCGTTTGTTGTCGTCTTGGACGATGTCCCTCACGGCCACCTGGAGGTCTTCCCGATCCCGGTTGCCGCTGAGTTTGCCGTAATCGCCAAAGCTTTCGACGCTGAAGTACACGCCGGTCGGGGTTTCGTAGGCGTGCCCCTTTTGGATGAGGTCTTGCACAGCCAGGATTTGTTCGCGCATGTGCTCGGTGGCGCGGGGGCGTATGGTGGGTGGCAGTAGGTTGAGGCTGGCCCAGTCTTGCTCAAAGGCGTTGGCATAGTATCGGGCAAGATCCCAAACGTTGGCAAAGTCCTCGCCGTCTTTGGATTGGAGGGCCCGGGCCATTTTGTCTTCGCCGGTGGCGTCGGCGACGTTGTCTTCGGTCAGGTGCCCGACATCGGTGATGTTGCTGACGCTCGTGACACGCCAACCGAGGGAGCGGGCCGTCCGGACAATCAAGTCGGTGGTGACGAACGTGCGGAAGTTGCCGATGTGGGCGTACGAGTAGACGGTAGGCCCGCAAGAGTAGAGGCGAAGGTGTCCGGGTTCAGCAGGCGTGATCGGTTTGACTTGCCGGCTGAGAGAATCGTAGAGTCGGAATTCCTTGGCGCTCATGGGCTTGGGCTTTATTGTGAAACGCCCCGTTTTGGATACTCTGGGACGGGCGCGGCCGTTGCCCTGTCAGAAGCCGCGGGATTTGGCGTCGTTCCGGATGAGGGCCATCAGCATGAGGGCGTCGCGGACGGAAAGGCCGGTTTGTTTCCGGACATATTTGACAGTCTCGAGCCATCCCGGTTGTTTAAGGCGGTTCGCCACGTCCCGGTAAAGCGGGGAGCCCCGGTCGAGCAGGAGCTGCCTTGGATTCCTGATGGCAACAGTCGGCATGCGCCGGATCCGGTCCAAAAAGAGCAGGGGCAAGGTGGCAAGCAGCGTGGCGAACAAAACGGGATCCGGAAAGTCATCGACCGCCCCCATCAACGCCCCGAGCCAAGTGAGGAACAGCGCATGGGGGGCACCGCGGAGGGCAATAGCCAAGAAATAGATGGCCGCGGTGACTCTTTCGCCCGGCATGACCCCGAGTCGGTCGCTCGTCGCCAAGTCTATGAAACCTCGTGAGATGAACCGTGTGGCAACCATCCCCAAACCGTAGAGCCAAACGATCTTGGCTGAATCTCCGGCCATGCGATGGGCAATCCCTTGGGCGAGCGCGACGGCCAAATAGGCCCCTACCATTTGGATCACCACCACACTGCAGAGGATTCCCAAGCGGTAGCCGACCGTGCGGCTGCCAACCGGGCTCCAATAGGGGCTGGGGTCGACTGCCATTGAATCCCGGTCAGTCTTCCAAGCCGAAGACGGTGGATTGGCTCCGGGCTTCCGATTCTGGCGTGTCTTTGATGGCCTCGGCAATCAGTTTGCCCTGCCACTCGCGTGGGGGGTCGATGCTGTAAAGGTACGCGATGGTTGGGGCGATATCGAGCAGCGAAACCGGCTGCTCGACCTTGATCCCCTGAACCATGCGGTAACCCCACATGTAGAGCGGAAGGTCTTCGTCGGCCTCACCGCCACCGGAGTGGTTGCTGGCCACAATAAAGTCGACCGGCTGGTGGAGGGCGATGATGGCATCGGTGAACTTGCCGATGCAGGCATCGGTGAATGTCATGGCCTGGATGTATTCGTCGGAATGCCAGCCGTAGTGAGCACCCACATAACCTGCATGGCCCAAATTGACGAACAGGAAGTCGAAGTCTTCCATGGCGGCGGTGCGGATGGCCATTTCGACAATGTGGTTGTCGCCATCGCTGGTGTGGGTCCGGGCATTGCAATAGTTGACGGAGGACGAATCGGGGAGGCTGACTTCCCGCAAGCTGGGGATGGTATAGAACATGCCCACCTTGAGGTCGGCGGCCGCCAGCGTGTCGATCAGGCTTGGGATTGTCCGCTTGAACCCGTTGAGTTCGGCTCCGGTTGCCCCATGGACATCCGGTGGAACGCTGCGGAAGAGCGATTGTTGCCCGGCCAGCGGCAAATTGGGATGGACAGGCTGCATATGGAAGCAGACCGACCCCTCATGGCCAATCCGGTCGAGGTTGGGCGTGGCCGCGCGGGCGATGCCATCGGGCCGGGCTCCGTCGACGCAGATAAGGACAACCATGGGAAGATTCTACTGGTTATCTGCCGGCTAGGTTGTGGAGAGCCTCCCTTGCCTGGGGCGGGTCGAATCCCCGGGGCCCCTTTTCCCCGGCGTAGGCGATTTTGCCGTCTTTGCCAACCACATAAAGCCGGTCTGGCCAGCCTTGGTAGGCTTTTTCGGTTTTGTCATCCATGCTGTCCATGAGGATGGGGATTTTGAGTCCGAGTTCTGCGGCGCAATGTTTGGCGGCTTCTTCCCGTTCCTCAATGGTTTTGTGGTTGGCGACCAAAACGCCGTCGCGGATGTTTTGTTGGGCTTGTTGGCCGTCGGTCGCATGGGCTTCGCGGACGTAGACGATCAGGAATTCGGCTTTGGATTTTTCTTCGCTGAACCACCGGTTCAGATACTCGGCATGTTGCCGGAACGGGGGTCACGTATAAGAACCGAAGATGAGCACAACCGGGCGTTTGCCTTTGAAATCGGCGAGGCTGACGTTTTCTTTGCTCCCCATCCGTTTGAGCGTGAAACCGGGAGCAAACTCGCCGACTTGCGGGGTCTGCGCCCTTTGGGTGGCGATCAATCCGGCCAGGGCCGCAAGTGTCATGGATGGGTTGACGCGTTCCCGGGGTGAGGGTTCGCTAATCTTCTTCTTCGATGATGGGCAGGGTTCGGCGGACGCGGCGGCCCACCTGTTCGGTCGGCAGGTTGGGGGTCTGCTGCCGGAACGCCTGCATATGAGGGAGCCCGGCCTCGTTTTCAGCGATCCACCCGTGGGCAAACTGGCCCGATTGGATTTCGGCGAGGATTGCTTTCATTTCAGCCCTGGTCTGATCGGTGACGAGCCGCTTTCCGGCCAGGTATCCGCCCCATTCGGCGGTGTCGCTGATGCGCTTGTTCATGTGGGTCAGCCCGCCCCGGTAGAGCAGTTCGACGATGAGCCGGGTTTCGTGCAAGCATTCGAAATAGGCGACTTCCGGGGTGTATCCGGCATCGATGAGCGTTTGGACTCCGGCTTCGATGAGGGCGGGGATCCCTCCGCAAAGGACGGCCTGTTCCCCAAAGAGATCGGTTTCGGTTTCCTCGCGGAATGTGGTGCGCAAAATGCCCGCCCGCGCCGAGCCGATCCCCCAGGCGTAGCTGAGGGCGAGGGCTTCGGCCTGGCCGGTGGCATCTTGGTGGACGGCGACCAGCGCGGGCAGGCCCTTCCCAGCCATGAATTCGGCCCTCAGCCCCGGCCCCGGCCCTTTGGGGCTGACCATGGCGACATCGATGCCCGGTGGCGGGGCGATGGTGCCATAGACGATGTTGAAGCCGTGGGCAAACAGCAGGGTCATGCCGGAGCGGAGGAACGGGGCCACATCCTCGCGGTAGATCTGCGCCATCGGCACATCGGGGGTGCAAAGCATCACGACGTCAGCCCGCTGCACCACTTCGCAAGTGTCCTGGGTGGGGAAGCCATCGGCTTCGGCTTGGGCGCGGGATTTTGACCCGGGGTAGAGGCCGATTGTGACTTGTACTCCGCTTTCGCGGAGGTTGAGGGCTTGGGCACGGCCCTGGCTCCCGTAGCCGATGACGGCTACTTTTTTGGCCTGGATGAGTTCGGGATTTGTGTCGGGTTCGAAGAGGAAGTCGGCCATTTGTTAAATCTTGTGCGGGATTTTCCGAGCGGGTTGACAGTCAAGGGCGGTTGCCACTACTATTGTGGTGCATGAGGGTTCCGCGTATGGTTTTGTCGGGTTGTCGGGTTGTCGGGTTGTCGGGTTAGTCTGCGCCATTAGTTTTTGCGTCCAGGCTTTTGCCGGGCACTATGAATTTTCCTCAAGCTCAGGAGGGGTTGCAACAAATCCAAGCGGCACCGCCGGATATTCGCATGTTTCTCCTAACTGTATTGGCGAGGCGTCTTATCTGTCGCCGAACAATTCCACGGCGTCTTTTGCTACCTGCACCGGCGAGATTTCAATGATCTTCCAGTGGGTACCAGACAATCTGCCCGGAACGCAGACACCAGATTCCAACGACAAGCCTCCCGCCACCGTCGTCATCGAGGAGTACTGTAATGCCCAATACGAGGCGGATCCGATGGTTGGCAACGGCACGGGCAGTTGCGATAACGGGATGGGTTCGCCGCTCGTCGAAACAGGTATGGGCAACGTGGTTGCAGGGTACAGGGCTGGCCGCCGGGTCCGGTCTCTTGCCGGTGGCCAACAGGTCACGGTGACATTTTCGCCCTCGGCATCGGCCTCCTGCGCAACGGCGGGCCGCTGTTCTGCCCGGGTGGATTACCAGTGCCGGGTGTTGGCCCCGGTCGTGACTCTCAGTGGGTATACGCACTTTAGTACCGGTGACAAATTTTTGACCGGTCAAGAGATCAAGGCGCGAACCGCTTTGGCCCCATCCGACCCCAATGTCGTGTTGCCCGGGCTTTCTGGGGTCGCGGTTGCCGACCGCGTTTGGGTGGCTCCTGGTTTAAACCTCAAAGTGTTCAAAGGCTACTTCCCTGAGCGCTTATCCAATCCGCTTGATTTGTTCGTTTCTAACGACTACCACGCAACAGATTTCAATTTCTACACTGCTGCGGGTGGCAAATTGCAGGTGCAATGTAATGTCTTTATTGACGAACCAGGCATGTGGCTCCCATTCCTTGCGAAATCAAAAATAGTCGTTTCCGTCAAACCGAGTACCAGTAGTAACGCAGTTGTCGCAGGAGAAGTCAAACGCTACACAAACAATTCGCAAGATGGGTTTGGGCCGATTGGGCTGGTGCCGCAGGGGGCAAGCGTGCAAGTCGGGGCTGAAGTCCTGTCTACGTTCAACGACATCCCAGATTTTGGCAATGTCGGCAAAGCTTGTTTTGCGCAAATGGCGAATTTCAGCCGCTCGAACACCCGCAAACTCATCAGTGGCGCTTCCCAAACATATATTATCAGTCCGGCAAACGGCCTCCAGTGGCTTGATATTGGCTATCCGTACACATTCACAAAGGGACATTCTTTCTCGGGTGAATTTTCGAGTATCGGGTCAGAAATTTCGATCACAGATAATCCCCTACAAACATTTTCGCGTCCAGTGAGCGATAACTTAACCGACTATTGGAGCGGGGCGACTGCGAACGATTCTTTTACGGATTACATCATGTACTTGCCTCCTCCGATTGATGGCCACAACGTCATGTGGGTGCCGATTCGGACACACGAATGGAGTTGGAACGGAAACGCTTCTCGGACAGAAACGACAGACTGGGATGTAAACGGGATGCCATCTGCTTCTACTAGCGGACAAGATACCGATGACCATCCAACGTGGGTTCGGATCATGTATTTCCAAGGATTTCAGTTCTATGTGCCGTAACAAAAGAAGAAGGAAAGGACAATGAAAAAAGTCAAACTCAAAACCGCAGCTCTCGCAATTATTGCAACCTTGGCCTACAACCCGGCCTTAGCACAAGAATTGACCTCGGCGGAAAAATATGAGCGGCTCCAGCTTGCCAGTCACGAAGAAAGCTTGATGTATCTACTTTTATCAGACAAAAAATATCAAGAAGTGATTTCTCACAAAGACGCGGCCTTACGCTATTACAAGGAAAGCACATGGTTTCCAAGTACCACATTCTATTATTACCTCGGAACAGCCTATGAAGGGTTGGGCATGGATGCCCATGCGGCCCGGGCATACAAATGGGCATTGCGGGGGGATAGCTTTTACGGCATGGGGGGGGGCGGATCGACTTTCCAGTTCTATCCGCAGTACATCAGGCTCTTGCTTCGGCAGAACCGGCTACAAGATGCGCAGGACGTTTACACGGTGTTCTTGGACACGCTTTCGACCCGGGTGAACAGCATGAGGAAAAGCCCGCACGGGTATGACGCTGACCCGTTCCCGATATTGGTGCTCTTCCACGATGACCCCAAAGCGGATGTTTGGGCGTTCACCCCCAACCGGTTGGAGGCAGCGGTGACGATGTTGGAGGCGATGGAAGGGGATTGGGATGCGCAACTGGCGGCGGCGAACAAAGCCCACGCCTTGTTCCCAGAGTGGTATGTGCCGGTTGCCTACCAGGCGTTTTACGTGGATTACTTCAACGATTTGAAGTGCGATGAAGCCCTTTATGCTCAAGCGGTTGCATTGGCGCGCACGGATGAGGAGCGGACTTGGCTTTCGACATTCCACCTTTACCATTCCAAACCCCGCTACCTTGCGCGTGAGGATCCGAACTTCCCAGAGTTGGTGGATTCTTACAAGCGGCGGGCCCAGATCGCCTACTTGGGGCGCCGGAGCCTGGATCTGGCGGCCCTCACCCCATCATCAATTGCCATCCGGAACGGCGGCCCCTACCGGGAGATCGACGACGACCCGCTGGGCGGGTGA